>SHBB01000439.1 GCA_004213565.1 Sandaracinaceae bacterium | reverse complement strand
TGCAGACGCAGTTCGCGACGTCCGCGCTGTCCGGCCCGCACAGGGTGTCCCCGTCGCGCTCGACCGTCTCCGCCGCGCAGGCCGCCTCGTCGCAGCGGTCCGCGACGCAGAAGCAGGTGTCCCCCTCGATGCGGGGCGCCTTGCCGGTCGGGCAGGTGAAGCCGAACTCGCTCGCCTGACACGGCAGCGCGCACTGGCAGTCCACGCAGGTCGAGCCGCTCGGGCAGAGCGTGCCCATGCTCGGCGCCTCGTCGGTGGCGCCGTCGCAGTCGTTGTCCGAGCAGTCGCAGCTCTCGCGCGTCGGCCCGACCTCGCCCTCGCACACGAGCCGCCCGCCGATGCAGCGCTCGGTGCCCGGCATGCAGAGCCCCTCGCTCGAGCCGCACGGGCCGCCGAGGCCGAGGCCCTCGTCGGTCATCCCGTCGCAGTCGTTGTCGAGGTTGTCGCAGGTCTCCGTCTCGGGCGGGATCTCGCCCTCGCAGACGATGGCGCCGCCGCGGCACACGTTGACGCCGGGCACGCACTCGCCGACGTCGCTGCCGCAAGGCGCGCCCACCGGGATGCCGTCGTCGACCACGCCGTCGCAGTCGTTGTCGAGCCCGTCGCACACCTCCATCGTCGGCCCGACGCCGCCCATGCAGACGAGCGCGCCGCCCGTGCAGGCCAGCGTGCCGGCCATGCACTCGCCGGTGTCGTCGCCGCAGGCGCCGCCGCCCTCGGGGTCGCCCTCGTCGATCATGCCGTCGCAGTCGTTGTCGACTCCGTCGCAGAGCTCCATCGTCGGGCCGGTGGCGCCGATGCAGACGATGCCGCCGCCCACGCAGGCCTCCGCGCCGAAGTCGCACGCGCCGACGTCCGTCGCGCCGCAGCGCGCGCCGCCGCCCGGGTTGCCCTCGTCGACCACGCCGTCGCAGTCGTCGTCGAGCGTGTTGCACGTCTCGGTGGAAGGCCCGGTCGAGCCGCTGCACGTGAGCGCGCCGCCCGTGCACACCGTCGTGCCCGGCGAGCAGACGCCGACCGCGCTGCCGCAGCTCGCGCCGCCGCCCGGGTTGCCCTCGTCGGAGGGGCCGTCGCAGTCGTTGTCGAGCCCGTCGCAGACCTCGGCCGTCGGGCCGCGCGCGCCCACGCAGGTGAAGCTGCCGCTCACGCAGGTGTTGACGCCCTGACGACACTCGCCCGTGCTGCTCCCGCAGGGGCCCATCGTGGCGACGGACTCGTCGGTGGCGCCGTCGCAGTCGTCGTCGAGGGAGTTGCAGCTCTCGCTCGGGTCCGGGCCGCGGCCGCCGGTGCAGGTGAGCGCGCCGCCCATGCAGCGGAGCGTGCCGGGCATGCAGACGCCGATGGAGGAGCCGCACATGCCGCCGCCGCCGGGGTCGCCCTCGTCGGTCGAGCCGTCGCAGTCGTTGTCGAGGCCGTCGCAGAGCTCGGTCGACGGGCCGTTCCCGCCCACGCACGCGCCGAAGCTCCCCGAGGTGCAGACCCGGTTGCCCGGGGAGCACTCGCCGGTGCTGCTGCCGCACGGCTGGCTGAAGCCGTCTATGGCGCCATCACAGTCGTTGTCGAGGCCGTCGCAGACCTCCATCGTCGGGCCGGTCGCGCCGACGCAGGCGCCGAAGGTGCCCGCCGAGCAGGTCTGGGTGCCGGGGCTGCACTCGCCGACCGAGGTGCCGCAGGCGCGGGTGATGCCCTCGTCGACGGTGCCGTCGCAGTCGTTGTCGATGTTGTCGCAGATCTCGGCCGTCGGGGAGCAGCCAGCGCAGACGTCGCCGCCGCTGCCGTCCTCGTCGATGATGCCGTCGCAGTCGTCGTCGAGGCGGTTGCACACCTCGGCCGGCGGCGCGCCGCAGCCGCCGCACGCGTTCGCCACGCCCTCGTCGATCAGCGTGTCGCAGTCGTCGTCCGCGCCGTTGCAGATCTCGCTCCGAAGAGAGCGCCGCACGATGTCGCTCAGGCCGGCCGAGAGGGTGACCGGGTCGTCGGCGAAGAACGCCGTGTCGCCGCCCGGCGCGCCCGCGTCGGTGCCGCCCGCGGTGGCGATGTCGTTGAGCTGCGTGCGCGCGCCGCCGCCGACCGCGAGGCCGACGACGTAGGTCAAGATCCCGTTCATGCGGAGCGCGGTCGCCGCGGCCTCCGGGTCGCCGGCGCAGGTCTCGGCGCCGTCGGTGATGAGGATGACGCTGTAGGGGCGGCAGCCGGCGCGCGGGTCGGAGGCGCGCACGGGCGAGATGTAGGAGGACACCGAGTTGAGCAGCCCGGCGAGCGGCGTCGGCCCCTCCGGGCGGAGCTCGCAGTCACCGGTGGTCGCCGCGTTGCAGAAGTTGCCCACCGTGCGCGTGTTGACGAAGTTCGTCTCCTGCCCATCGAGCCAGCTGAGGATGGCGTAGGAGTTGTTCATCCCGGCGAAGGCGCCCATGTCCGGGAAGCCGACCAGCACGTCGCCACCGCTGCCGCCGATCGAGCAGACGCCGTCGTAGTTGGTGCAGACGGTGGGGCTGCCGCCGCCGAAGCGGCGCATCGAAGGGCGCCCTCCGCTGCCGGGTCGGCACGCGGCGGGGATCGTCCCGGGCCAGTCGAAGGGGCAGCTCCCCGTGGGGATGGCGGTGCCGGTGTTGCACTGAGGGTTGCCGTACGAGGTGACGAAGGGTCCCGCGGTGTTGCACTCGAAGTTGTTGATGTTGAGGCACGAGGTGCCCGCGCCCTGGTTCTGCGCGAAGCGCGCGAGCGCCCAGTCCACGTCGCCGAACGCCGAGACCATGTTCGTCACCGCCTCGCGCGCGACGAGGATGCGGCTGTCGTTCACCTGCCCGTCGCAGTCGGTGTCGATGCCCGCCGTGCAGTCGGTGCCGCAGAGCTCGCCACCGGCCCGAGCGGTGCAACCCGTCGTGACACCGTCTCCGAAGGTCGGCGTGCCGCTCAGGTCGAGCGCCATCGAGCCCGACGTGTCGAACGCGATCACGATGCGCGGCGCGACCTGAGCGGAGGCGAAGGCGGGGGCGCACAGAACCAGCAGGGTGGCCCAAGCGGCGGTTCGAAGACTCATCGGCGAAGCTCCCGGAGGTGGTGGGAGGGCCTGGCGACGGGCCGAAAGACTCCCAGAACAGAAAACCACGGGCACTGCAAAGGGTCAATGTCGGTGAATGCCCCACGCCGTCTGTGGGCAGGCTATGATCGGGGAGAAACCGAGGATTTGTCCCCGCGCCCGCGTTCGTGGACACTTCGATTCTCACCCGTGCCTCCCAAGTTCACCAGAAGCGCCATCGAGCGGGCCGTCAATCGGCCGACCGTGCTCATGGTCGGCGCCGGCGATCCCATGGACGCCGCGCTGAAGATCGCCCTCGATCGGCATGGGCTGTTCGTGGAGGCGGTGGGTCTGGAGAACCTGCGCCGCTCGGTGCACCTGGCCGCGCCGGACCTGATCCTCCTGCTCGGAGACGCGGCGGCCCAGGGCGGCGTCGCGGCGCTGACCGTGCTCGCCGAGGACGCCTCGACCGCCGCGGTGCCCGTGGTGCTGCTCGCCCAGGACGCGCGCCTCGAGAGCCGGATGCACGCCTTCCGACACGGGGCCATGGCCGTGGTGCCGCGGAGCGCCAGCGCGGACGCCATCGCGCGGCGAGTGGCCCAGCTCTCGAAGGAGCTGTCGGAGCACTTCGAGGAGAAGACGGGCGAGATCGGCGAGGCCACCTTCGACGAGCTGGTCGAGCTGGTGAAGAAGGAGCTCCGCAGCGGGATCCTCTCGGTCCACACGCCCGGCCACAAGGGCGGCCCGATGCGCGTGGTGCTCGGGGCGGGCCGGCCCGTCGCGGCCGCGGTGCAGGAGTTCGTCGCGCGCCTGAAGCCACACGTGCAGCAGGCCGACCCGATGTACTACCAGTTCCACACCAGCGCGGGCGGCCCGGTGGAGCTGCTCGAGGCCGACGCGCCGGAGACGGGGGACGTCAGCGCGTACGAGCGGCTGCGCGTGCTCCTGGTGGACGACGATCCGGCCCGGGCGGACACGCTCGCCCAGGAGCTGCGCAACCGCGGCGCGCTGGTCTTCGTGACCGACACCAAGGGCCAGGGCCTGCACCGCGCGGTCGGGCTCGACCCGCAGGTCGCGATCATCGACGCGGCCGGGCTCGAGGGTCAGGGCTTCGAGGTCGTGCGCGCCATCCGCAAGGACGTGCGGCTGCGCTGGGCGTCGATCCTGGTCGCGCCCTGGGAGGAGATCTGGCCCAAGGGGGCGCCGAGCCCGGACATGGAGCGGCTGGCCGCCCGGATCGAGCCGCTGCTCTCGCCCGAGCAGGACCTCCGAGAGCGCGCGGAGTCGGAGGCGCCCTTCGACGTCCGACTCGAGTCGACCGGGCCGAGCCGCCTGATGCGGATCCTGACCCAGAACGGAGCGACCCTGCACCTGACGGTGCGGAACCCCAAGGCGGTCGTGCACATCGACCTGGCGGAGAATCTGATCGTCGGCGCGGTGGCGAAGCCCTCGGAGGGCCCGCAGGTCGGAGGCCCCGCCGCGCTCGCCACGCTGCTCTCGCTCGGCTCGGGCCGGGTCCGGGTCGAGCGGCGCGCCAACCCCTCGGTCGCCAACGTGATGGCGCCTCTCGACGAGGCCCTGAGCGCGGCCTCGCAGGAGGACAGCGCCGTGCGACCCTCGTCGGCGCCCCCGCGCCATCCGGTGCCGAGCCCTCCGAGGCCAGACATGCCGAGGCCAGACGTGCCGAGGCCGGGCGCGGCGAGCCCCGCGATCCCCAGACCCCCGCCCCCGCCCCGATCGCCCGACGAGTCGGTGAGCGGCCCCCTGCTCCGCCCCACTCCTCCCGCGTCCTCCAGCGACGCGCCCGCCCGACCGCTCGCCAAGGGCGATCTGCGCTGGGACGCCACGCAGTCCGCGGAGGCCTTCGTGCCGCTCGAGGACGACGACGAGGCCCCGGAGCAGGCGCGCACCAAGATCAAGGATCTGTCCAAGCTCGCCGAGGCGGGCGAGGTGATCCTCGACGACGGCTCGACGGCCCCGCCGCCCCCCGTCGGACCGGTCGCCGCCAACGAGCGGCTGCGCCAGCGCACCAAGCGCAAGGCGACGCTCGTGATGGGCGCGCCCGTGCTTTCCCAGGAGAACCAGGACGAGACGCCGTCGGAGCCGCCGCCGTCGAGCTCGGGCATGCCGACGGTCCCGGCGCCGCCTCCGAGCGAGCAGCTGGAGGCGAGCGCGAAGCGTCCCGCCCGGCTGAAGAGCACGATGCTGGGCATGCAGGCGCCGGCGATCCCGAGCCCCACGCCCCCGCCGACCCAGCCCGTCGAGGAGCTCGCCCCCGACACGGACCCCGCGAGCGCGCCCGCCGGCGACGCGGACAGCGCGACGGCCAGCGATACGGCGAGCACGACGGCCAGCGACACGGCGATCGACACCCGGCCGGCCGAGCTCGAGGCGCCCCCTCCGATGCCCGGGCCGCCGTCGGAGCACGGCCTGCCCGTGGCGCCGCTCGAGGCCCGCCGCGAGGCGGCGGCGGAGCCCACGGAGCCCATCGCGCTGCCCCGTCGCCGGGGCCCCGCGCGTCTCTTCGCGATGCTCTCCGTGGCCACCGCCAGCCTGGTCTTGCTCACGGTCCTGAGCCTCATCGCCTACCGGCGCTCGGGCGAGTCGGTGCCCGCGCTCGACGCGGCGCTCCTCGCGCTCGGCGTCCCCCCCGTGGAGCCGACGACCCCGGAGATCGGCACGGAGATCGGCACGGAAGACCAGACCGAGCCGGAGGTCGAAGCCCAAGAGACCGAGACCGAAGCGGAAGCGGAAGCCGAGACCGAAGCCGAAGCGGAGGCGGAGGCGGAAGCGGAAACGGAGGCGGAAGCGGAAGCGGAAGCGGAAGCGGCAGCGGCAGCGGAAGCGGAAGCGGAAGCGGAAGCGGCAGCGGAAGCGGAGGCGGAAGCGGAAGCGGAAGCGGAAGCGGCCGCGGAGGCGGAAGCCGCCGCGGAGGCGGAAGCGGAAGCCGAGACCGAAGGCGAGTCGGCCGAAGCCCTCGCGGCGCGGGCCCGTCGGGTCGGCAACGACGACCTGGCCATCAACATGTACCGCCGCGCGCTGCGCATGGATCCGCAGGAGCATCACGCCATGGTCGGCCTCGCGCGCATCCTGATGGAGCGGGGCGAGAACGCAGAGGCGTCGGAGCTGCTCCGCGGCGCGGTCGGCCGTCGGCCCCGCCGGGCCTCGTACCGCGTGTGGCTCGGAGACGCGCTCGCGGGGGCCGGCGACGGCGGCGGCGCCCGGCGGGAGTGGCAGCGCGCGCTCGAGCTCGATCCAGACAACCGCCAGGCGCAGCGACGGCTGGGCCAGTAGGCGCGGCGGCCCCGACTCCAGATCAGGCCTGGTAGGTCGTCGTGACCTCGACGATCAGTCCATCGACGGAGAGCTCATCCAGGGTCACCCGGCTCTCGATGTGGCGCGCGCCGTTCTTCTCGAGCAGGAGCTTCACGCCCGGCGGCAGGTGATCGGTGACGTTCGCGCGGAACGCGTCGGAGCGGTCGGTGAAACGGAAGACGCAACGCCCCGGTCTGTTCTCCAGCAGCTCGAGCCGCCCCGACGTGTAGAGCCGCATCCAGAAGCTCGGGATGATCTTCGCGACGGTGGAGGGGCTCATGATGCCGAGGAACATCTTGTAGAGCGCCTGCAGGAGGCGCCCGCCACCGAGCTGCACGAGCTTGTCGTAGAACTGCTCCCGGGTGACCCCCGTCTCGCGCGAAGCCTCCAGGAACGCCGCGTCCAGAAAACGATCCCACGTGGCGACGGGGTAGAAGCTGCTGGCGAGCAGCGGCCCTTCGATGATCTCGCGGTCTCCCTCGGTGAGGCGCCCGAGCGCGCGCTCGTAGAGCGCGTCACCCCACTCGCGGCGAATGGTCTGCCGGGCCTCGTTCATCACGGCGCCACGAAGCTTCTCATCGCTCTGCCGTTTCGCGGCCGAGAGAGAGGGTGACGAATCTTTCTCTTGCTGCATGCTCCACCCCGTACTGAAATGGCCTTCGGGGCAAGAAACCCCATTCGGTGGTTGTACCGCGTCGAGAAAAATCGGACAATCCGTGTCCGCTCGAATGGCCAACACGTCTGGAGCTGCTGCTGACGTTCTACTGGTCGGAGACCCGAAGGCGTCTTCCGTCGATCTGTCCGAGTGTCTCCGCGCGCGCGGATACCGCGTCGAGGTGAGCGAGCGCGGCTTGCCTGCGTCCTTCGACGGAAATCCTCCGGATCTGATCGTGCTGTGCCCGCCCATCTTCGCGCGCACCGCCGACGACGTGCTGGGCGAGGTGCGAGCCCGCGACGGGGGCACGCCCGTGGTGGTCGCCGGCCACCGTGATCACGTGCGCGCGGAGCGGCTGATGGCCGCCGGGGCCTTCGAGTGCGTGCTCGACCCGGCGGACGAGCCGCACCGGCTGCTCGCGGCGGTGGGGTACGCGCTCGGCTCGCGTGAAGAGGATCGGGCGCTGAGCTACCTGCGGGAGCGCGACGCCACGGGCGCCAGGCTCATCGGCGAGCACCCCTCCATGCGGCGCATCTTCGAGATGGTCGCGCAGGTCTGCCAGCGGACCGCGGCCGGGGCGACGCCCGCGATCCTGGTCTGTGGAGAGACAGGGACCGGGAAGGGCGCGCTCGCGAAGACGCTGCACTACCGCAGCCTCCGTCGTCACCGCCCCTTCGTCGAGGTCAACTGCGCCGCGCTACCGGCCAACCTCGTCGAGTCCGAGCTGTATGGCTACGAGAAGGGCGCCTTCACCGACGCGGGTCGGAGCCGGCCCGGGCTCTTCGAGACCGCAAACCGCGGCACCCTCTTCCTCGACGAGATCCCGAGCGTGCCCCTCGGCACCCAGGCCAAGCTGCTGACGTCCATCGAGGAGAAGGCATGTCGCCGCATCGGCGGCAGGGAGCTGACCCGGCTCGACGTCCAGATCATCGCCGCGGCCCAGCCGGTCCTCCGCTCCCTGGTGAAGTCCGGAGACTTCCGCGAGGACCTCTACCACCGGCTCAACGTCATCCGCATCGAGCTGCCGCCGCTCCGGGAGCGAGGGGAGGACGCCATCCTGCTCGCGCGCGCCTTCGTCGAGGAGCTCTCGCGCGAGTACGGCATCCCGCCCCGTCACCTCTCCGCCGACGCGGAGGAGTTCATCCACGGTTACCACTGGCCCGGCAACGTCCGGGAGCTCCGGAACCAGATCGAGCGCATCGTGCTGCTCTCCGAGGACGAGGCGATCGAGGGCTGGCAGTTCGAGCGGGTCAGCGGTGAGCTGGTGCAGCTCTCGGTCGACGACGAGGAGGGCGAGCCGGAGCTCCGCATCCGGATGCCGGCCTCGGGGCTGCCCCTCGTGGAGGTCGAGAAGCGGCTGATCCGACGAGCCCTGGAGATGAACGACGGCAACGTCACCCGGACGGCGCGCTACCTCTCCATCACCCGACAGACGCTCATCTACCGGATGAGGAAATTCGGGCTCAGCCGACAATGACAGTCAGGGGTGTAGCATTTGCCACGCTCCCTCGCTCGAGTGTGGCATTTCAAACAGCGTTGTTTCATATCGGACAGTTCGCTCCGCCAGCGTGTCCGATCGTCCCATGTAGTGACAGGCATGCTCATTGCTCGTCCCCGAACCGAGAGGGGAGCACCAGATGAGCATCAAAAAGGGGAGCTGGATTCTCGCCGCCGCGTGCCTCGCGGCGATGGCGGGGTGCGCGGGTGAAGACGTCGTGGGCGCGGCGAGCAAGCCGCTCCTGATCTCCACCGACGGGCCGACCACCACCGACACCGCGATCGGGCTGGCCCTCGAGATCGAGAACGG
>SHBB01000438.1 GCA_004213565.1 Sandaracinaceae bacterium | reverse complement strand
CCGCGTCGACGCGCGCGCGCCTCGCTCCGCAGCGCGACGTCACGACGCGCGCGGTCGGTGATGACCTCGTGGTCGTCGTCCCTCGCGCGGCGCCGCTCGTCGAGGTCCGCTTGGTCGCGCTCGCGGGCCGACGGCTCGCGCCCGACGCGCTCCCGGGCGTCGGGATCGTCGCCAGCCGCGCCCTGGCCGAGGCGACCGTGCGCGATCCCCTCCTCTCGCTCGAGGGCGACGAGAGCGGCGCACAGATGGGAGGCTTCGACGGCCCGGACGTGACCGGCCTCTGGGCGCGCGCAGCATCGGGGCGGGCGCCGCTCCTGCTGCGCCTCGCGCTCGAGCGCTGGCTGTGGAGCGAGCCCTCCGCCGAGCGGCTGGAGGCGAAGCGGGCGGAGGCGCGGCGCGCGCGACTCCGGGCCGGCGAGCTGGACCGAGCCGTCGACGCGCTTTTCGCGCGGCTGTTCTCCGATCACCCGTACGGCGCGCCGTCCTCGCCCGTCGCCGATCTCACGACCGACGCGGTGCGGGCGCACATCGCGCGGCTGCGGACCGCGCCGCGGCTCGTCGCGCTGGTCTTGGGCGACGTCGACGTGGAGCGCGTCGCCGACGCGACCGCACACGAGCTCACCCGGGCGCGCCGCGAACCTCGGCCGATCCCGACCCGCGGCATCGCGCCCCTCGCGCCGGGCCGGATCGCGGTCCGCGCGAGCGGAGATCGGTGCCCAATCGCGATCGGGGGGAGGGGGCCCGCGGCGGGCACGGACGACGCGCCGGTCCTCGACGTGCTGGTGGAGCTCCTGCTCGGGCACGCTGGCCTCCTGCACCGCGAGCTCCGCGAGGAGCGGGGGCTGATCTACTCGCTCGGGGGCCGCAGCGAGGCGTGGCTGGACGCGGGCGCGGTCTCCCTCTACTTCGAGGTCGCGCGGGCTCACGCCTCGCTCGCGATCGCGCGGACACGGGCCGCGATCGGGCGCCTCGCCGAGGGCGACGTGGACGAGGACTCCGTGCGGCGCGCGGCGGCGGCCCTGGAGGGCGCGCACCGCCTCCGCCTCCAGCGGCGCTCGGTTCTCGCGAACACGATGGCGCTGCACGCGTGCACGGGCGCGGGCTTCGACGCCCACACCCGCTACCCGTCCCGCCTCCGCGCGGTGACCGGCGCGCGCTGCGCCGAGGCGGCCCGACGCTGGCTGACGTCGCTCGTGGTGGTCTCGGACGCGGACCAGCCCACAGACCAGGAGGCGGCGCCGTGATGGTGATCGACGACTTCCACCCGGACCCGCACGCGGTCCGCGCGCGCTACCTCGCCCACGCCGACGCCTTCGAGCGGCCGGACGGCGCCCGCTACCCGGGCCGCCAGTTCGAGGGGATCCCCGAGCTCCGCGACGGCACGGTGAGCCGCCTCGAGGCGCTCCTCGATCGCCGCCTCGCGATCCGGAACCACGCGGTCCGCGTCGCGACCGCGGCCGACTACGCGCGCGATGATTTCAGCTACACGGTGCACCTGGACTTCACGCCCTACACCGCGATCGTCTACCTGGGCCTCGTCGACGAGGCGCGCCCCGACGCCGAGCATCCCGAGTACGGGACCTGCTTCTACGAGCACGTCGAGACCGGTGAGCGGCGCATCTGGACCCGTCGTGACCCGGACTACGAGGAGCAGCTGCGCGCCCGCGGCCTCGGCGCCGCGGAGTACGAGGCCTACAAGGAGCGCATCTCGCGCGACTTCTTCCGCCCCGAGCGATGGCGGGTCTACGAGCGGATCCCCTACAAGTTCAACCGCATGGTGCTCCAGGACGCGAGCCGCCTCTACCACAGCGGCCCCGACCGGAGCTTCGGCGTGGATCTGGCCACGGGTCGCATGACGGAGAACTTCTTCCTCCGCTTCGACCTTCGCGGGCTCTTCGAGCTCTGAGCGGGCTTCACGCGTCGAAGAGGCGGCGCAGTCTCGCCACCGCCGTCGCGTCGGCCGCGCCTGCGAGACGAAGGCGCGCGCGCTCCCACGCCTCGGGCTGGACCCACGTGACCCCCAGGCCGGGGGGACCGAGCCCGGGCGGCGACACCCACTGCACGAGGGCGTCGAGCGCGGGGACGTCCGGATCGTCGCCGAGCCGCACCCGCAGTCGGGATCCGACCGCCGCCTCGACGTCGGTCTCGAGGAAGGCACCCGCGTGGACGGTAGCCGAGGCGCGCACGCGATCCGCCGGGAGCGCGAGCGCGCGGGGCGGCTCGGCCGAGGCCGGGACCATCGGGTGCGACGGTCGCGTCGACGGCGGAGAAGCGTCCTTCGAGGGTCGAGGGATCTCTCTCAGCAGCGCGCGTCGATCTCCCTCGAGCGTCGGGAAGGGATCTCCGTGCGCGCCGAACGCGAAGACGTCCATGTAGGTCTGCACCCAGCGCTTCCACGCGCCCCGTGAACCCTCGCCGAGGTCGGACGTGGCCAAGCGCCCGTGGATCTCCGCGCCCCGCCGCGACGACGGGTCCGAGGCGTCCGCACCCTCACCTCGCAGCGCCGCCGCGAAGCGCGCGCGCGACGGGCCGCGCTCGGCCTCGGTCAGCGCGTCGAGCGCGGGGCGGTGCAGGCTCCTGACGCGGGCGGCGTCGCCGTCGTCCGGGAACCACGCGTTGACGGCCACGTTGAGCCCCGTGCTCGCGACCGCGTGCCACCACAGGGGCGGCAGGTACAGGGCGTCGCCCGGCGCGAGATCCACCACGCGGGCGTGCGCCAGCGCGCGCTCGAAACGGGGGTAGCGCGCGAGGTCGGGGTCGAAGGCGTCGATCACCAGCGAGGAGAGTGTCTCCTTGTCGCTCGGTGCGGGGTAGACGTCGGGGAGTCGCTCGGGAGGCAGGAGCAGGACGCGCTTGCGGCCGGCGAGCAGGACGAGCAGGTTCCGGTCCGGGTCGTTGTGGAGAGGGACCCGCTGCCCGCCCGTCCCGACCCAGAAACGCGGCGCGAAGCGCGGCGAGAAGCCCTCGAGGGCGTCGAGCGGTCCGAGCCCGGCCTCGAGCGATCGCAGCCGGGTCGCCCTCATGTAGAGCGAGCCCGCCTCGCCGTTCCAGCTCAGCTTGCGCGCCCAGTCGAAGAAGCGCTCGATGGGGACGTCGCCCGCGGAGCGGAGGAGCTCGGGCTCGAGCCCGTCCGAGAGCCCCACTCCGAAGACGCCGCGCGCCTCGGGGGGGCTGAACGCGAAGGTCACCCGCTCCCCTGCGGTCCGCGCCTCGAGCGCCGCGATGGTGGTCATCGGATCGCGCGCCTCGCGGAGCGCCCGGCGGAGCGGCCAGTGCTCGATCGCGCCCAGGAGCTTGACGGGCTCCGCGTCGCGGACGAAGCGCCCGAAGGCGCCGACGTCCGTTCCCTCCAGCGCGGGCACCTCCGCGGCCGGGTAGCGCGGGGCGGGCGGCTCGGGGGTCACGCCCCTCAATCGACGCCTCTCAACTCGAAGCCCGTCCCTCCGCCAGGCTGGCGAGCCCTTTGCTCAGGAGCCAGCGGACGAAGACGCGCCGCGAGTCGCCCGGCAGATCGCCCGGCAGATCGCGCACCCGGAAGGTCTCTCGCTCCGCGACGAACTGGCAGTAGGAGCGGGTGCGGGGCGGCACGCGGTGCTTCTGCGCGCCGACCGCGAGCCAGTGGTGCCCGAGGTGGGTGCCGAAGGTCACGACCCCCTTCGCCATGCGGATCTCGGTCTCGTCGTCGAGCTCCTCGATCCGGAGGAGCGCGCGGAGCGCCCCCGGGGCCACCGCCGAGGCCGAGCTCCGCCGGAGTCGCTCCAGAGCCCGCGGGAGCTGCGCGTCGGCGAGCTCCGCCACCCGCTCTCGGAGCCCCTCCGCGAGCTGCGCCTCGGCGCCCGGGAGCATCCACGAAGGGTCGACCGCGGCCCGCAGCGCGCGGCGATGAATGGCGGTGTCGCGGAGGCAGAGCTCGAGGATCTCGCCCCAGGTCAGCACGTCCACGCCGAAGGTGACGTGGAGCGACGCCTCGTCCTGACTCTCGGCCGCGTGCGGCACGCCCCGCGGCAGGTAGAGCACGTCGCCCTCCCGCAGCGTGATGGTCTCGGGCTCGCTTTCGTCCGGGATGTCGTTGAACACCTCGAGCTCGAGCGCTCCGTCGAGCCAGTGCTTCTTCGGGGCCGGGAACACCTGCGGGGGGTGGATTTGCCAGCGCTTGGCGCCGTGGGTTTGGATCACGAAGACGTCGTGGGTGTCGACGTGCACGTCGAAGCCCTGGGATCGAGGCGGGCTGAAGTAGACGTTGGCCGACGCCGCCACCCCGAAGGCCCGCTCGAGCACCTCGCACGCCTCGGCGATCTCGGTCACCGTCTCGTGCACCGAGTTGAGCACCAGGCTCATGCCCTCGTGGCAGCCCGCGATCACCTCGTTGAGCGACGTGACCGGCTTGCCGACGCGCCCGTCGCGGAGCAGGCGCAAGTAGGTCGGGGCGCCGTCTCGCTTCTGGTCCCAGGGTCGCCTTCGCCGGAGCTCCTCCTCGAGCGAGTCGAGCGGGAAAAGGTTCAGCCTCCGATGAGATTCGGCCGGGATGTGTACCCAGCTTCGGTCGAAGTGTTCACCGAAGAACGTTTCCTGGGAGAGCGGAGCGAGGAAAAAATCGAGCCCATTTTCGTCAGGATTCAACATCGGAAATTGAGGGAGGCCCACCGCCCCTGTTCGCGAAGTAGCAGGCCTCCGAAAGTCGCTCTCGATGACGGTTTACTGGCCGTCCCAGTCGGCTCCCGCCGTGGCGTTGTACATGTCGTCGCCGACGCCGCCCTTCGCGGCCTCCATCTCCTCGGCGGAGAGCTCGCGCGGGGAGAGGATCTCGCTGCGGAGGTACGAAGCGAACTCCTCCGCCGTCTTGTGCTGTGCCGCCTCGACGATGCCGCGAAGCTGGGCCTCGACCTGCTCGTCCGTCCCCGAGGCAATGCCCTCCTGGCGGGCGAGTTCCATGGTACGCGGCGAGATGACGTCGGCCCTCTTCGTTCGGACCGCCTCGTAAATCGCCTGAATCTCGTCGGTCATGTTGCTCATTTGTGTCACTCCTCCGGAATACGTGTTTGGTCGCTCTTTCGAGCCTCGCCGAACGTATCGGAAGTCCACCTGGAGCTGTGCTGCGAGCGCTAAACACTGTTCAGGGCGCCATGGCACGTCTAAGAGCCCGTTGAAGTACCGAGTCCGAAGGATCTCGGAGCGCGACGGCCTGATTCTCGGTTCGGGGCGACGAGGGAATGCTTCAGCATTTTCGAGGAGCCACGGGCCGAGAGGCGGGCCGTCCCGCCCGAGAGACGAGGAGCGAGGTTCTTCAACGGGCTCCTAACTCTTCGGGGGCAGGGAATCGAGAAGGCGCCCGATTCCTCGCGCCACGGAGTCCATGCTCCGTCGGCGCCCAGCGCCCACGAACTGAAGCAGATAGAGCTTCCAAACCGGGGGTTCTCCCGGCCGCACGGAGACCTTGAGATGGGACATCATGTGGCCGAGCGAGTCTCCGCCCTCGAGATCGAGTGGCTCCCTCCGCGCACCGACATGATCCCAGATCGCGGCGCCGAGGTCCGGGATGGACCGGCAGCGCTGAAGGAGCGGCACCGACGCGGCGCGCAGCTCAGGGTGCGTCTCGAGGTCGATCTCCAGCCCCATGCGCACGCAGCGACCCCCGCGCCAATCCTCGACGCGACTGGCCTCGATCTCGGTGATGGCGGCGAGAAAGGTCTCGAGCTCTCGGGGGACGGCGGGGCCTCCGCCGAAGCTCGTCAGCTCTCGGAGGTGCTCCCGATGGGTCCCCCGCACGTACGTCTTCAGGGTTCGTTGGTCGCCCTTCACCGACATCCCGACCTGGTTGATCCGCCCACCTCTCTGGGAGGCGCGCAGGGCGCTCAGGGTGTCCTGGAGCTCGTCTGGAGCGGCTCCGCCGAAGAGCCATCGCCATTGGGCGTCATGAATCTCCTCGGTGTGGCGCCGCCCGTAGAAGATGATGTTGAGGCCCACCACCTCGGGGCGAGGTTCCCCTGCCAGCGCGACGTACACGATACGAGGCCGGGGGAGCGCCGTCGACGGGTGAGTGCTGGCCCAGCCCGACTCCTCGATGCGCGCCAGCAGGTCGTGGAGGGGCTCGGCGAGCGATGTGCTGTCCAGCGTCGCCTGGAGGAGATTCGACACTCTCGAGGGACCGGGGGTTCGCTGGGGCGCGTCGAACAGGAATGGGAAACCGACGCTGACACCGACGCGCCACGGATCGGTCAGCCCGACCTCGAGGCCGTGCGGGCAGACCGCGAGGTCTCGCGGGAGCGCTCGCAGCGTCGCCAGGGCCGCGTGCCAGCCCGCGGACTCACGCAGGTCGTCCCGAAAGTCTCCCGTCCATCGCCCGAGCAGCGCGTCCAGGCCCTGTGGCCTCCAGCTCTCGACCAGCCCATCTCGATCCATCGCTGGGCGAGATTACTCGATCTCGGGGGCGCCTGACTTCATCCGCGAGCCCTTCCCGCGTTCCGCTCCGCCAACGCTGTCAGCGCCACTTTCCCCGTCTCGGTGCGCGGGAGCGCGTCGAGGCGGTGCAGCTCGGTCGGGATCATGTACGGGGGCAGGAGCGCCGCGCAATGGAGTCGGAGCGCGCGCGCGTCCGCGTCGCCCACGAAGTAGGCGGCCAGGCTCTCGCCCCGTGGGACGACCGCGCACTCGACGACACCCGGGTGCTGGGCCAGCGCGTGCTCGACCTCGCCTAGCTCCACCCGGTGGCCCCGCACCTTCACCATGCGGTCGCGGCGCCCGTGGAAGCGCAGCACGCCGCCCTCCTCGGTGACGAGGTCGCCGGTCGCGTGCCGTCGCGGCGGCGCCGAGAGCGGCTCGCCCCAGTAGCCGCACATCACCGCCTCGCCCTCGATCACGAGCTCGCCGCCCTCGAGGTGGCCGCGCAGGTGCGGCAGGACCTCGCCGATCGGGATGGGAGGGTCATCCGGCTCGAGCGACGTGACCCGATGCGCGGTGCACACGTTCGTCTCGGTCGGCCCGTAGAAGTTCTCGTAGCGCGCGTATGGGTGCGCCTCCATCAGGGCGGCGAGCGCGGGGACGGGGAAGACCTCCCCCGCGAAGACGATCGCGCGGAGCGAGGAGAGGTCCGCGTGGTGCTCGAGGAGCCGCGTCCAGAGAGTGGGCACCGCGTACATCACCGTCGGGCGGTGCTCGGCGATCCAGGCCGCGAGGGTCGCGGGGAAGAGCGACGCCTCGTGCGGGGGATGGAGGACGTGCGCGCCGGCCTCCACCGCGGCGAAGAGATCGAAGGTCGCCAGATCGAAGGTGATCGGCGCGACCGCGGCGATCCGGTCGTCGGCACACAGCGCGAGCCGCTCCACGGCCCAGCGCGGGAAGGCGACGGCGCCGCGGTGATCCCAGGTGACGCCCTTCGGCGCGCCCGTGCTGCCCGACGTGTAGAGGATGAAGGCGAGCTCCTCGGGCGAGGGCGCGGCCTCGAGCGGCGCGTCCGCGATCGACTCGAGCGCGACGCAGCGCATGCCCTCGTCAGCGGCGGCCTCGATGCGCGAGGCGAGGCGCGCGTGCGCCGCGTCGTGCAAGAGCAGCGCGGCGCCCGCGTGGGCGAGCGTCGCCCGGGCGCGCGCGGGGGGCGCGCTGGCCGAGAGCGGGACGGCGACCGCGCCGGCAGCGAGCGCGCCGTGGAAGGCGGCGCTGAGGGGGGCGTCGCGCGCGGCGAGCAGGCCGACGCGT
This sequence comes from Sandaracinaceae bacterium, assembly GCA_004213565.1. Lineage (GTDB taxonomy): Bacteria > Myxococcota_A > Polyangia > Polyangiales > Sandaracinaceae > JAVJQK01. Next base: position 1,121 of record SHBB01000438.1, on the reverse strand, counting down.
GATCCTGCCGCGCCCTGGAGGAGTCGCGCGACCCCTCCCGCGCGGGCCGCGAACGCCTCGTAGGTGAGCGCGCCCGCCGCGAGCCGCCTCGGGTGCGCGCGCGCGGCGCGGAGGAGGGCGGCGGTGAGCGTCTCGGTCATCGTCCGCCTCAGAGGCCGAGGTGGGCGGCCAGGATCACCCGCTGCATGTCGCTGGTGCCGCTGTAGAGCACGCCGCCGATCGCGTCGCGCAGATGCGCGGGGAGGCCGGTCTCCTCGAGGTAGCCCGTGCCGCCGTGGAGGCGGATGGCGTCGAGGTGCTGGGCGAGCGCCCACTCGCTGAGGCGCAGCTTGGTGAGGCACGCGAGCGGCGCGTCGAGCGTGCCGTCGACGAGCGCGGCGCAGGTCTTCTCGAGCAGCATGCGCGCGAGCACGTAGCGCTCGTACATCTCGACCACCCGCGCCGCGACGAGCTGGTTCTTGCCGATGGGGCGGCCGAACTGGCGGCGGGTGCGCGCGTGCTTCAGGCCCGCCTCGAGCTGCGCGCGCATCATCCCGACGGCGGGCGCGAGGATGAGGGCCCGCTCGTGCAGCATCGCGGTGTGAAAGACGGCCGCGCCGCGCCCCGGGCCCTCGAGCACGGCGTCCGCCGGCACCCGGCAGCCCTCGAGATAGAGGCTGGTGAGGCTCGCGCGCGCGAGGCCCATCTTGTCCATCGGCGCGCCGACGGTGAGCCCCGCCGCCCCGCGCTCGAGTACGAAGCCGGTCACGCCGTGCTCCGGGACGCGCGCGAAGACGACGAAGACGTCCGCCTCGGCGCCGTTCGTGACCCAGAGCTTGCTGCCGCTCAGGAGGTAGCCGTCGCCGTCGGGCTCGGCCCGCGCCGCCATCGCCATCGTGTCCGAGCCGGCCTCGGCCTCGCTCGCCGCGTGCGCGCCGATCTGCTCCCCGGATCGGAGCTGCGCCAGATATTTTGCTTTGATGCGATCGCTGCCGTGCGCCGCGATGGGGGCGAGCGCGGCGCAGGCGTGCGCGCCGAGGGCGAAGCACAGGCCCGCGTCGGCGCTCTCGCCGAGCCCCTCCCAGGTGTGCGCCAGGGTGTCGGCGTCGAGGTCGGGGGCGAAGAGCCCGAAGGCGCCGACC
>SHBB01000437.1 GCA_004213565.1 Sandaracinaceae bacterium | reverse complement strand
CGCTGAGCGTCTGGCCGTCGGCCGAGTCGCTGCCGGGTGAGGCGCCGCCGCAGGCGAAGAGGAGCCCGGACAGGGCGAGGGAGATGAGCGCGTGAGACGATCGCATCGGCGGAGTGTCACACAACCGCAGGCCGTTCGGGGGCCGTCACTTGCCGCGGAGCTGCGCGAGGAGCGCCTGGCCGATCGCCACCGCCTCGTCCGCCTCGACCGGCGCGTCGAGCTCTCGCTCGAAGTGCTCCAGGTGCTCCTCGGGCAGCCCCTCGAAGAAGCGGGTCGGCACGAGCGGGGTGACCTTGCCGCGCAGGACCTTGCGCTTGGGGCGGGTCAGGTAGAGCTGCTCGCGGGCGCGCGTGACGCCCACGTAGAAGAGCCGGCGCTCCTCCTCGACGTCGGTCGGCGCCGCCTCGGTCACCTTCGGGTCGGTGGTGCGGCTGTGCGGGAGCTGGCCCTCGTTGAGCCCGATGAGGAAGACGACGTCGAACTCGAGGCCCTTGCTCGCGTGAAGGCTCGAGAGCGTCACGCGCGCGCCGGTCTCCTCGGCCTCCTGGTCCATCTTCATCGTGATGCGGGTCAGGAACTGGCCGACGCTCGGCCGCTCGCCGCCCGGCTTCGCCTCGTACTTCTCGAGTGAGCGCAGCACGTACTCGACGTTGCCCCAGCGCTTCTGCACGGAGGGGTTCTTGTCCTCCTTGATGAGCCGCTCGAGCCCCACGTCCGTGAAGAGCTGGCGCGCGGCGCCCGCGAGGTTGGTCCCGGCCGAGAAGTTGTCGCGCGCGCGGGCCAGCCCCGCGCTGAGCATGCGCGCGCCGCGCTTGGCCTGATCGGGCACGTCGGGGATCTGATCGATCATGCGGAGCGCGTCCGCGAAGCTCTTGCCGTACGCGAGCGACCACTGCGTCATGCGCTGGATGGTCGTGTCGCCGATGCCGCGGGTGGGGTAGTTGATCACGCGCCGCAGCGACAGCTCGTCGTACGGGTTGACCACGACCCGGAGATACGCGACGGCGTCCTTGACCTCCTTGCGATCGAAGAACTGCGTGCCGCCGTAGAGGCGGTAGGGCAGCCCCTGCACTCGGAGCTCCTCCTCGATGGGCCGCGCCTGGAGGTTCGACCGGTAGAGCACCGCCATCTCGCCGATGTCGTGGCCCTCTTTGCGGAGCACGCGGATCTCGTGCGCGACGAACTTCGCCTCGTGCTCCTGATCGGTCAGGTTCACGAGCCGCACCTTCGGGCCCGGGCCCTTGAACGAGCGCAGGACCTTGTCGTGCCGCTTGCGCTTGGAGCGAGCGATGGCGGCGTTGGCGACCTCGAGGATCGGCGAGCGCGAGCGGTAGTTGTCCTCGAGCTTGATGATCGTCGCGCCGCCGAAGTGCTGATCGAAGTCGAGGATGTTGCCGACCTCCGCGCCGCGCCAGCCGTAGATGGACTGGTCGTCGTCGCCGACCACGCAGACGTTGCCGCGGTCGTTCGCGAGCGCCTGCACGAGATCGAGCTGGATGCGGTTGGTGTCCTGGAACTCGTCGACGAGCATGTAGCGGAAGCGGTTGCGCCACTTCTCGCGCAGGGCGGGCTTGCTCTGGAGGAGCTTGACCGGGAGGTAGACGAGGTCGTCGAAGTCGACCGCGCACATGTTCCGGAGCGCGGCCTCGTAGTGCGGGTAGACCTCGCGGGCGACGACGTCGTACTCGAAGTCGTTCTGCGGCGCGTTCTCGGGCGTGATCCCCTGGTTCTTCCAGAGCGAGATCCGGGAGTGCACCGAGTAGAGGTCCATCTGGCGCTCGGCGAGGCCCTCGCGCTTGACGATCTCGCGGACCACCCCCATCGCGTCGCCCTGGTCGAAGATGACGAAGCGCGTCGGGTAGCCGAGCGCCTTGGTCTCCTCGCTCAGGAAGCGCACGCCGAAGCTGTGGAAGGTGCTGAGCCAGAGGCGGTCGGCGCGGTTGCGTCCGACGAGCGGGATCATGCGCTCGGACATCTCCGCCGCGGCCTTGTTCGTGAACGAGACGGCGAGGATCTGCTCGGGCGGGATGCCGCGCTCGCACAGCCGCGCGATGCGGTGGGTGATCACGCGTGTCTTGCCGCTGCCAGCCCCGGCGAGCACCAGCAAGGGCCCGTCGCCGTGCTCGACAGCTGCACTTTGAGCGGGGTTGAGCGCCACCATGAGGAGACAGAGGGCTAACCGGTTCCCCCCCGGTGTTCAAGGAGCTTTCGCGTCCTCAGTCCCCGTGCGGGTCGCGGTGTCGGGGCTGATGCCAGACGATCCACACCGGCACGAGGGCCAGCAACATCGCCAGCAGCGTGGGAATGCTTCCGTCCATGAGCGAGACGTAGTCCCGAGGCTTCGCCTGTCCCGCCGTCGCATCACGCTACGCTCCGGCGGTGAGCGATCCCATCGACCTCGCGCGCTCCTGGCTCGCCGACGGGCGCCGCCTCGCCTGGGTCGTCGTGCTGCGGACCTGGGGCTCGGCGCCGTGCCCGGTCGGCAGCGCGCTGGTGGTCGTCGAGGACGGCACGTTCGCAGGCTCCGTGTCGGGCGGGTGCGTCGAAGCCGAGGCCCTCGAGCGGGCGCGCGCCTCCCTCGAGAGAGGACCCCAGCGCTGGACCGTCGGCGTCAGCGACGACACGGCGTGGCAGCACGGGCTCCCCTGCGGCGGCGAGCTGGAGCTGCTGGCGAGCCCGCTCACCGAGCTCCCGGACGAGGGCACGCGCAGCGTCGATCTGGAGACACTCGAAGAGCGCTGGACCGCCTTCGATCCGGGCGAGGCGCGCGTGGAGGGGGGCCGGTTCCTCCAGCCGATCGGGCGGGACTGGTCGCTGCTCATCGTCGGCGGCGTGCACATCGCGCAGGCCCTCGCGCCGATGGCTCGTCAGATCGGCTACGCCGTGACGGTGATCGATCCTCGCGCGCGCTTCCTGACCGAGGCGCGCTTCCCTGACGCCGAGCGCCTCGTGGCCTGGCCCGCCGACGCGCTCCGCGAACGACTGCATTCACGCGCCGCGGTCGTCGTGCTCACCCACGACCCCAAGATCGACGACGACGCCCTGCGCGTCGCGCTCCCCTCCCACGCATTCTACGTCGGCGCCCTCGGGAGCCGACGCAACCAGGCCGCGCGCCGAGAGCGCCTCACGCCGATCGTCGGCCCAAAGATGGATCGCCTCCACGGTCCGGTCGGGCTCGACATCGGCGCGCGCACCCCGCCGGAGATCGCCGCGTCGATCCTCGCCGAGCTCATCCGCGAGCGGCGCCGATGAAGACCCACGTGATCCTGCTCGCGGCGGGCGCGTCGCGGCGCTTCGGACGGGAGAACAAGCTGCTCCATCCCCTCGACGGCGTGCCCATGATCCGCCGCGCCGCCGCGTCGTTCGCCGCGCTCCCCACCACGGTCGTGCTCGGCCACGACGCCGACGCCGTCCGCGCTGCGCTCGCGGGCCTGGACGCGCAGCTGATCACGAACCCACACCCCGAGCGGGGCATGGGCGCGTCGATCGCGGCGGGCATGCGCCTCGTCGACGCCGACGCGGTCCTCATCGCGCTCGGCGACATGCCCTTCGTTCGTCCCGCGTCCGTCTCCGCCCTCGCCTCGGCGTCTGCCCCGATCGCCCGCCCCACCTTCGACGGTCAGCCTGGGCACCCCGTGCGCTTCGCGCGCGTGCACCACCCGGCCCTCCGCGCCCTCGACGGGGACGAAGGCGCGCGAAGCCTGGTGCGTCTGCACGGGTTCACGCCCGTCCCCGTCGACGACCCCGGCGTGCTGCGCGACGTGGACACGCGCCCCCGCACGGAGGCGTGACCCGGCGTCTCTGACCGTTCGCCTGCTGTTAGCCCCAGCGCGCGGGCGGCGTGACTTGGTCGGCCAGAGCGCGCAAGATGAACGTCGAAATGCGTTCATTTCTCTTGCTGACGATCGCGCTGGTCGGCTGCAGCGGCAGTCACTCGATGGAGCCGCGGGACGCGGGGGGACCTCCGGACGGCGCGCCTGCCGACGCGGGCGCTCCCGACAGCGGCGCTCCCGACAGCGGCGCGCCGCTCCGGTGCGAGGAGTGGGCGCTCGCCATCGGGTTCGTGCCCACGGCCCGGGCTCAGATCGCGGTGTGGATCGAGCACGACGACGGCGCTCGCCTCGAGACGGTCGCGGTCACGCAGGCCACGTCTCTCCGCGGCCTCGGGAACCGCCCCGGCGCGCAGCAGATGAACACCGGCTACGCCTGGCCGATGGGCCGGCGCCTCGACGTCCTGCCGCGCTGGGCCGGCCGACGCCTCGAGACGGGCGGACGGGCCTTCCGCTCGGTCGTGTTCCTCGAAGGGCCGGAGGGCTTCGCGGCGGGGCACGCCCGGGGTCCCGAGATCGACTCGTTCTATTGCATGTCGTTCCACAGAGGCGCGGTGGAGCGGATGGACGCGATCACCTGCGCGAGTCTCTGGGGCGGTGAGTCCGGGCGCTACCTGCGAGAGGACGAGACCGACGTCGTCGAGCCGTTCGTGGACGCGTCGGGCGCGCGCATGCGGCCGGTGCCGTTCGACTCACCCTATCCGCCACGTCGCGATCGCGCGGGGCCTCAGCGTGAGGAGCACCCCGACGTCGGTCGCTTCGCCGGCGACGCGCTCGAGATCATGCCAGAGCTCGACGCGATCACGGTGGCCACCCCGCGCGCCGATCTGCCGGCGCACTATGAGGCGCGCGTCCCGGCGGGCCGCCCGGTCTCGGTCTTCGTGGAGGCGAACACCGAGCTCGACTTCAACGACGCCTTCCCTCAGCCGCCGGTCCCGACCGAGCCCGAGGGCGCGTGGGACACCTGGGCCCGCAGCTACGGCCTCGCGCGCGGCGGCCAGCCCTCCGTCGTGTACCGCGTCGACGTCGACGGCCCCGGTCGCCACGCCGCCGCGGTGCCGATCGGGCGCACGGCGCGCTTCGCGACCACCCCAAACCTGCTGGCGCCCGACGACCTCACCGACGACCCGGCCGCGCGCCCCGGCAGCGGCGCCGACCGCCTCCGGCTCGCGGACGGCGAACGCGTTCGCGTGGAAGTCAGCTGCGCGCGCTGAGTTGCTCCACGGCTGGGAGCCTCGTCTCCCGGGCCTCCTCGAAATGCTGGCGCATTCCCTCGTCGCCCCGAACCGAGAATCGGGCCGTCGCGCTTCGAGATCCTTCGGGCTCGGTAGCTAGACGAGGCGGCCCGCTCGGGCGAGAGTGATCGGCATGCCTCTTCGCCTGCTCTTCGCTTGCTCGCTCCTGCTCCTCTCCGGCTGCGACTGCTCCGGCCCCGCCGAGCCCGAGTGCGAGACCTCGGCCGACTGCGGCGCCGGGTTCTCGTGCGTGGACTCCCGCTGCGTGATGAACACGCCGATGGACGGCTCGGTCGACGCCGGCATCGACGCGCCCACCATGAGCTGCGCGCCCGGTGAGCGGAGCTGCGGCGCGGAGTGCTGCGGCGCGGGCGAGGTGTGCGGCACCGACGACGCGTGCTGCCCGCGCGAGTCGCTCTGCGGCACGGTCTGCTGCGGCGCGGGCGAGGTCTGCGAGGGCGCGATCTGTCGCGTGGACTGCGGCGCCAACGTGCGGTGCGAGGACACCTGCTGCGGCGACGGCGAGGTCTGCGCGAGCGGCGCGTGCTTCCTGCCCGACACCCCGTGCGAGGACTTCATCGACTGCGGCGCGGGCGAGTACTGCGAGCCGACCCTCGGCCGGTGCTTGCCCCAGCCCGGTGGCGAGGCGTGCGAGATCGCGCCGAGCGGCGGCGAGGTGCTGCCCACGCTCCTGTGGCACTGGGACGGAACGGGCGCCGCGCTCCCCACCTATCGTCAGGTCATGATGGCGCCCATGGTCGCCTCGCTGAACGATGACGACGGCGACGGCGACGCGGACGAAGACGACATCCCGGACGTGGTGTTCAACACCTTCGCGGGCGGCAACTACACCTCCGATGGCGTGCTGCGCGCGGTGAGCGGCGCCGACGGCTCGAGCGTGTTCGACGTGACCGATCCCGCGCACCGCACCACGCCGGGCGGGCAGGTCGCGATCGGCGACATCGACGGAGACGGGTGGAACGAGATCGTCAGCTGCGGCTCCGACGCGGACGGGCAGGGTGAGCTGATCGCCTTCAACCACGACGGCACCCTGCTCTGGCGCGCGAGCGATCCGCGCGCGTCGTGTGGACAGGCCGCCCCCGCGCTCGCCGATCTCGACGCCGACGGAACGGCCGAGGTCTTCGTCCGCTACACCGTGCTCGACGGCGTCACGGGTGAGCTCGAGTGGCACCGCGACTGCGTCGGCACGGGCGGCTGGGCGACTGCGGCCCACAGCCCCTGCGACTACACGACTGCGGCGGATCTCGACGGCGACGGGCAGCTCGAGGTCGTCGGCGGCAACGTCGCCTACCGCGCCGACGGGAGCACGCTCTACGACCGGACGGCCGACTTCCTCGACGGCTATCCCGCCATCGGCGATCTCGATCGCGACGGCTCGCCCGAGGTCGTCGTCGTGCACAGCGCCTTCACGCCTTCGCCCTACGCGGGCGACCACTGGCTGCGCGCGCTGAACGCGGACGGCACCGATCGCTGGGGCCCGTTCGACCTCAACGCTGGCATGGCGCCCGCGGGCGACGTCGCGGCGGGCACCGTCGGCGGCGGCGGACCGCCCACCATCGCCAACTTCGACGACGACGCCGAGCCGGAGATCGCGGCGGCTGGCGCCTACGCCTACGCCGTGTTCGAGGCGGACGGCACGCTCAAGTGGGCCTCGCCCTCGGACGACGCGAGCAGCCGCAAGACGGGCTCGAGCGTCTTCGACTTCGACGGCGACGGCGTGGCCGAGGTCGTCTACAGCGACCACTACTGGCTCCGCGTCTACGACGGACGTGACGGCAACGTGCGCTTCTGCATGTGCAACACGAGCGCGACCCTCTGGGAGTACCCGGTCATCGTCGACGTCGACACCGACGGCGCGGCGGAGATCGTCATCGCGTCCAACAACTACGGCGGCGGCTTCGCGACGTGCCCCTCCCGCCCCGAGCTCGGCACGTGCGAGATGGGCCGCATCGCCGCGGGAGAGAACCTCGGCACCAACGGCATCCGCGTCTTCGCGAGCCCCACGCGCGACTGGGTCGGCACGCGCCGCATCTGGAACCAGCACACCTATCACGTGACCAACGTGAGCGAGCGCGGCGAGATCCCGCGCGTGGAGCGCCCCAACTGGAGCGTGCCCGCGCTCAACGACTTCCGCCTCAACGTGCAGCCCGGCGCCCTCAACCTCGCCGACCTCGTCCCGATCGATCTCGCGGTCGATCTCCTCGGCTGCCCCGACGCCATGACCCTCAACTTCCGCGTGCAGAACCAGGGCTGGAGCGCGGCTCCGGCCGGCGCGCAGGTCGCCGTCTTCGTGGAGGACGCGAGCGGCTTCACCCTGGTCACCCGCGTGACCACCACCCGCGATCTTCTCCCCGGCGAGGCCGAAGCCTTCGCCGTCCCCTTCGACCGCACCGGCCGCGAGCCCGGCGGCGACGAGCGCTTCCGCGTCACCGCCAACGACCCCGCGGAGCTGGTCGAGTGCCGCGACGCGAACAACACCGCCGAGACCACCGCGAGTTGCTCGATCCTCTTCTGAGCTCGCCCGATCTGCTGTATCCTGGTTTCATGTACAGGGTAATAATCCTAGTTTGTGGAATTCTTCTCCTTCTGGGCGGGTGTGACGACGGCGTCGTGACCCCCCCGGATACCGGGGTCGGCGACGACTCCGGCATCTCGAGCGACGCGGGGCCTGGCGACGACGACGCGGGGCCTGGCGACGACGACGCGGGTCCCGGTGATGCGGGCCGACCGGACCCGTGTGACCCGAACCCCTGCATGAACGGCGGCACCTGCTCCGCCCCGGCAGACGCGCCGGTCTGCGACTGCGACGGAACCGGCTTCCGTGGGGACACCTGCGAGACGGCCATCCCGTCCACAATCGGCGTGAGCTGGGACGATTCGCCCACCCTCGAGGAGACGGACGAGGCCGGGCAGACTCCGACGGCGAGCTGGAACAACGCGCTCGGCGCGGGCCCGGGGCAGGGTGACGATGGCATGAAGGCCGACCTGGTCGGCGCGGACGGCGTCGCCACTGGCGTCTCGGTGAGCTGGTCCTGTCAGGACATCGAGACCACCACGCTCTCGGGTGGACCGTCAGCGGATCATACCATGATGCTCCAGGGCTGCCGGTCCTGGCAGGGCATGGGCGACGCCACGTTCACGATCGAGAACCTCAACGCGCACTTCCCGGACGGCTACGACGTCGTCGTCTACATCGGTCGTGGCGGCGGCTTCCCCGCGAGCCACATGGCCACCTTCACCCTCGACGTCGGCTCCGACAGCGTCATGGGCGCGGTCATGCCCACCTTCGACGGCACCTACGACTTGCTCGAGGGCGCGGGCGACGGCGGCAACTACTACGTCTCGCCGATGCACACCGAGGACACCCTCACGCTGGACCTCGCAGCCACCGGCGCCGCCACGCTGCCCACCGCCGCGGTCAACGGCATCCAGCTCATCGCTCGTTGATGCAATTCGACCGCTGGATCGGCCGCGCGCCGGTCCAGCGGCCGACCGCGCTGAGCAAGAGCCGAACCGAAGCGAACGCGGCCGGGGAGCAAGAGCCGGACCGGGGTCTGTGACAAGGCCGATTGCGGCAAGTGCGACGGCGCGTGTGTCTGGTGCTCGATGACGGGCGAGAGGCTGCTACTGCTGAGCCCGATTCAACGCCGCCGAGTGCCCCACGGCACTCACCGAGACGGAACGCTCACACCCCAGCGTCCCGAAGGCCGCTGAGGTCGGTGAAGAGGG
>SHBB01000436.1 GCA_004213565.1 Sandaracinaceae bacterium | reverse complement strand
GGCGCCCGAGCAGCTGAGCGGCGCCGCGGTCGACGAGCGGGCCGATCTCTACGCGCTCGGGGTCGTGCTCTACGAGGCGCTGAGCGGGGAGCACCCCTTCGAGCGCACGAGCGGCGAAGATCCGATCGGCGCGGTGCTCGTCGGCCGGGCGACCCCGCTGTCGAGCCTGCGCCCGGACCTCTCACCCGCGATCACCCGCGTGGTGCACAAGGCGATGGCGCGGCTCGCGACGGAGCGCTTCGCGTCGGCCCGCGCGCTCGCGGACGCGTTCGGGGCCGCCGTGCACGCGCCGCCGGGGTCCGCGCCGGAGCTCACCGCGCAGAGCCCTGCGCGCCCCGCCCCGATGGATCCCGCGCTGGCCGAGACCGCGCTCGCCCGCCCCGCGCCGAGCTCGGCGCCGTCGGAGATCCCCAGCCAGTCGCAGGTGCGCCCCAAGCGCTCGACGGCGAAGAAGAAGAGGCGCCCACCCGTCTACCTGCTCCTCCCGCTCCTCGTCGGGGCCTGCCTCGTGCCCACCTTCGGCATCGCCGGCTTCGTCGGCTGCGGGAGCTGGATGACGGACCTGCAGGTGCGGATCGCGATGCAGAGCGTCCGGTCCACCATCGACGAGGATCCCGTCGCCTTCGCCCCCTACGCGGCCAGCCTCGGCCGCCTCGAGGCGCTGCACGAGCAGGATCGGGTCAACCTCTTCGCCGCCGCCGCGTTCAACAAGCGCGTGCAGGACGCGCTGCAGCGCGACGGGCGGGTGAGCCGGGACGAGCTGCCGCGGATCATCGGCGTCGTCGACGACATCGTGGCCCGCGGCGGCGAATACGACATCGACACCTACACGAAGATGGCCGAGCCGAACTGAGCCTCGCTCCCGGGTGAGGTGCGCACGTCGCGTGCGGTCGCCTTTTGCCGCAGCGAGCGCCACGGTCTCCGCAAACCGTGTGGTGCGACGCAACGCCCCAACCGCTATCGCTCTCGCGACATCCCGCCCTATTCTCGTAGGGCTGAAGACCTGTGGCACGGCCTTCGCTCTGTCCTCCGACATCCAGAGGAGGAGAGCCGTGAACGAAGCCAACGAAAAGAGCCTGCCCGAGAGCATCCGCCCCGAGACCCTGCCGGTCGAGCGCGCGGACCTCGAGACCCGCCTCGCGCTCCTGGGCGCGACCAACCCCGGGCTGAAGCCCCCGAAGATGCCGGAGGTGAAGACGCCGCGCCGCCGCCCGAAGCCGCCCTACGGGAGCTACGTCATGCTCGGCGCGCTCGCGTTCCTGGTGGGCATCCTCGGCACCATCACCGCGCTCGAGTACAGCACCCCGCGCGTCGCCGACGCGTCGACGCCCATCGCGGACGTCTCCACCCTGGAGGCCGACATCGCGGAGGAGCGCGAGCTGGTCGCCGCGGGTGCGATGGCGGGTGCGATGGCGGGCGCGATGGGGCAGGTGGTTCAGCTCGAGCCGATCGACATCGTGGTCGACACCCGCGACTGGGCCGCTCCGTCCAGCACGGACGCGACCCTCGCCGAGACCATCCCCACGCCGCCCGTTCGCCGCGCCGTCCGCCGCCCGGTCGTGCAGACCGAGCCCGTGATCCTCGCGACCTCTGCGCCCGCGGCCGAGGAGCTCCCGGCGCTGAGCGAGGCGCCCGCGTCCGACGATCTCATCGCGTCGCTCGCCGAGCCCGCCCCGCACGAGCTGCTCGACTCGCCGGTCGAGGCCGACGCGCTGGCGGCGCGTTGATGCGTCACCTCCAGCCAAGCGCGCCACGACGCGTCCCCGCCCCGGGCTGGGACGCGTCGCGCTGCGTCGACCGCGGCGTGCCGCCACGGACGGGAGGGTGTCCGAGGGTGCGGGTAGCGCCGCAGACGAGCGCGCACACCTCTTGCTGTCAGAGGGCGAGGACTCCCATGATTCATCGCATCCTGATCATCACCATCGACGAGGCGCTGGCCGACGCGCTGCACGCCGCCCTCGCCCACTGGGGTTACGACTGCGTGACCTGCCGCGACGCCTCCGATGCGCTGCGCGAGGCCGGGGAGCAGGCGCCGCGCGGGGTCATCGTCGACACCGAGATGCCGCACGTCGACGCCCTCGACGTGGTGACCGCGCTCCGGCAGCACGGGCCCACCGCGAACACGGCCGCCATCGCCATCCTGCCGAGCCTCGCCGAGGACGTGCTGGAGCTGGCCACGGGGCGGGGCTGCGACCGCGGGATCGCGCGGCCGATCGATCCGGACTGGATCGCGGCCGAGATCGACCGGGTCGCGCAGCTGCGGCTCACCGCGGCGGCGTGACGTGCTCGGCAGCGCCACCTCGAGCGCGCTACAACGGCCCGCATGCACCGCTGGCCCGCTCTCGCCCTGTTCTTGCTCTTTGCGTGCGGCCCGGCCGACGACGACTACGAGTCCCGTGCCCGCGCGGTGCTCGAGCGCGACGGCTACTCCGACGTCGCCCTGACCCGCCCCGCCGACGTGCCCGATGGTGAGTACGACTTCACCGGCACCCGCGAGGGGCGCCGCTGCGAGGGTACGGTCCAGGTCCGCGTCTCGGGCGGGACCACGACCTCGATGATCAGCGAGGAGTGCGCGGAGTGAGACCGACGCTTTTTTGACCGGGCCGGGCTCGCCGGGCGATGTGGGAGTCATGTCTCGACGTGCCCTCGGCGTGCCCGCGTGCCTCGCGCTGCTGCTCCTGAGCGGCGGCCTGACGAGCCGCGCCGCCAGCGCGCAGGAGGACCAGGCGGCGGGGCACGCGCGCGGGCTGGCGCAGACCGAGGAGGGGCTCGCCTACACGATCGCGCCGGGGGACACCCTCAGCGAGATCGCGGTCCGCTTCGACGTGAGCCTCGAGGATCTCCTGCGCTGGAACCCCGGCCTCTCCGCGGACCGCATCCGGGACGGCCAGCGGATCCGGATCCTCAACGGCCTGCGCCGGGTGGTGCACACGGTCGCGCGCGGGGAGAGCCTCTCGCACATCGCCGCGCGCTACGAGGTGCAGGTCGCGGAGATCCTGGACTGGAACCGCCGGCTCCGACGCGACCACGTCCGCGTGGGCCGGGAGCTGGTGATCTTCACCCCCGTCCCCGAGAGCCGCAGCCGCTCGATCGGGCTCCCCCACGACGGGCGGCTCGTGCAGGCGAGCCAGCTCCCGCGGCGGCATCCGTCGTTCTACGTGCGCCGCCCGGGACGCGCGTGGGCCACCGACGAGACCGTGCGATGGATCGTCGAGGGCTACGAGGCGCTCCGTCGGGCCGACCCGAGCACCCCCGCCATCGAGGTCCACGACCTGTCTCTCCGGCAGGGTGGCCCCATGCACGGACACCGCAGCCACGAGTCCGGTCGCGACGCGGACATCGCCTACTTCCAGAGGGGCTGCGCAGATCCGTGCCGCTTTCGCCGCATCGGGCCCGAGCACCTCGACGTGGAGCGGCAGTGGCGGGTCTTCTCGCACTGGCTCGAGAGCGGGCAGGTCGAGGCGATCTTCATGGACATCCACCTCCAGCGCGTCCTCTACGAGCACGCCCGTGAGCGCGGGGTGAGCCGCCACGACCTGAGCCGCTGGTTCCAGTACCCCCGCGACGTCGACGACCGCTACGGGGTGATCCGGCATCATCCGCGGCACGCCGACCACTTCCACGTCCGCTTCATCTGTCACGAGACCGACGAGGAGTGCCGCTGACGTTTCTCCTGGATCGCCGGCGGGCCCGGGCTACGGTCTCCGTCCCCGCCGATGACCCGCTTCGTCCAAGGCACCGTCCTCAAGAGCCCGGTCTCGAAACGCCGCTACGAGCTGTCCCACGTCATCGGGCACGGGGGCTACGGCAAGGCCTTCGAGGCCCTCGACATCAAGGCCAAGAAGCGCGTGTGCCTGAAGTACACGCTCGACCAGACGAGCTGGCACCGCGAGAGCTACTTCGGCGAGCTGCTCAAGGGAAACAAGCGGGTCATCCAGATCTACGACTCGTTCCCCCTGATGCCGACCCGGCCGGCCCGGATCCGCTACTGCCTGGTGCTGGAGCTGGCCGAGCACGGCGCGGTGGCCGACTACCTCACGCGCACCCAGAAGCCCTGGCCCGAGGCGCGCGCCCGGCGCGAGATCATCGCGCTGCTGAAGCTCCTCGATCAGCTCCACGGCGGCAGCGCTACCCACCGCGACATCACCCCGTTCAACATCTTCGTCTGCCGCAGCGGCACGCTGAAGCTCGGCGACTTCGGCATCGCGCGCCACGAGCTCGCCGGCCGCTCGACCCGGCCCGAGGCGTTCAACCCCGACTACGTCACCAGGGGCTTCATCGACGCCGAGCACCGCGCGTGGACCGCGGTCGACGACGTCTTCCAGATGGGCCAGCTCCTGGCCATGCTGCTCGCGGGCGAGTCCAAGGCGACCTTCAAGGTCCGCGAGATCCGCAATCTGGATTGCGGGCCCGAGCTGAAGAACGTATTGCGGCGCGCGATCGGCCCGCGCGGCAAGCGCTACCGCGACGCCTGGGAGATGCTCCAGGCCCTGCGCGGCGAGTCCGAGACCAAGCCGAGCCCGCTCCAGAGCCTGCGCAACAAGACCCTCGTCTTCGGCGGCGCCCTCGAGCTCGAGCGCTTCGACGCGGAGCTGCTCGCGATCGAGGCCGGCGCCCAGATCGCCAACCGCGTCACCAAGGACGTCGACGTGGTCGTCGTCGGCCGAGCCCGCAAGCAGAAGCGCGGCGGCTCCCGCCCCGCCAAGCTCGTGACCGCGGAGCGCCTCATCAAGCAGGGCCACCGCCTCCACATCATCGGCGAGTCCGAGTTCCGCCGCCTCGTCCGCGAGGACTGAGCGGTCGGTCCCTCGCTCATTCCGCGGGCGCCGCCGCGAGCGCGTCGAGGTGCCGGCACGCTCCCTCGGCGGTGGCCTCGATGTGGGCAGGCGAGGCGGCGGCCCGGATGAGCACGAACATGCCCAGCACCGACGCGCTCAGGTAGCTGGCCTCGATGTCGACCTCGACACCACCGCGCAGCTCGCCTCGGCGCCTCGCGTTCTCGAGCGCACCCGCGATCGCGCCGCGAATTCGCTCCAAGTACTTCGGCACGAACACGCGCTCGCTCGGCGCAGCGGTGCCGCCGAGCTCAACCGCAGTATTGCAAAGCAAGCAGCCTGTTCCCCGAGCGGGTCCGGCCGCCGCGGCGGCGAGCCGCCGGAAGAGCGCACGCACCTCCTCCAGCCCCGAGCCCTCGGCTTCGAGCGGTCCGAAGTGCCCGGTCAGCACCGAGGTCTCGTACGCCCCGACCACCGCGTCGAAGAGCCCCTGCTTGCTGCCGAACTCGGCATACATGCTGTTTCGGTTCACGCCGAGGTGCTCGACGAGCATCGCCGTCGAGGTGCCCGCGAATCCGTGCGCCCGAAAGAGCGCCATGGCCGCGTCGATCAGCGAGGCGCGGTCGTAACTCTTCTTCCTACCCATTCTCTCCTCGCGCGGGTGCCGACGCACCTTGACACCGACGTGGCCCTCAAGTAACTAACCGATCGGTTAGAAATTGTGCCCTACCCGAAAGGACCGTGCCATGGCCGAGACCACGCTCGTAGTGACCGCCCGCCCCAACCCGGAGGCGATGGACTCCGTGAAGGCCTACCTCGGCGGTGTACAGCCCCTGCTCGTGGAGGCCGGTGGCCAGATCGTGAAGCGGCTCCAGGTGCAAGATGTCATGAGTGGTGACGCGCCCTACCGGATGGTGCTGGTGATGGACTTCGCGGACGACGGGGCGCTGAAGGCCATGCTGCGCTCCGACGCCTATCAGGCCCTCGTCCCCCACCGCGACCGGGGCTTCGCGTCGATGGACATCTGCTTGGCGTCCGGCATGTGAACGCCTCGCCGCCCTCGGGCCCCCCGAGGGCGAAGCGGACTACGAGCAGCTCTACGAGGCGAGCCACGACCTCGGTGAGCTCCCCTGGCGCGCCGGCTACATCGGGCTGGGCCAACGCGCCATACCCGGAGAACATGGAGTTCCTGATCGACGACTTCATGGTGCGCAGCACGCGACCGTTCTGACGCGGTATCCTCCCGAGGTGTCCCAGCCGAGCGCCTCCAGCGCCATCCTGCGAATCCTCATCCGCTCGACGGGGTTCTCGGTCGAGGAGATCGCGCGCGCGGCGGGGCTCTCGATGGACAGCCTCGCGGGGGGCGCGGTGTCCTATGGCGACGGGATGCGGGTGTGGCAGGCCATCGCCGAGCTCGCGGAGGACCCGATCCTCGGGCACCACATCGGTGCGGGGCTACGCCTGCATCATGTCGGCGTCTTCGGGCCGCTCGTCGCGCACTCCGAGCACGTGCGCGCGGGGCTCCTCGCCACCTGTCGCGCGTTCGCGGTGGCGCTGCCCGAAGGCTGTCTGACCGTCGACGACACGCCCGACGAGCTGGTCATCCGCTACGCGCGGCCGCCGCATCCGGTGCGTGTCCGCCACGGCGTCGAGTCGCTCTTCGCGACCCTGGTCAGCCTCGCCCGAGAGGGGTCGGGGCGGGACGTCTCGCCGGAGCGCGTGGAGCTCAGCTCGCCCCCGCCGCCTGACCCGCGCGTGTTCGAGGCCTTCTATCGCGCGCCCGTGCGATTCGGCACCGCCGTCGACCGGCTCGTGTTCCGGGGCGAGCAGCTCGACTTCCCGATGATCGGCGACGAGCCGGCGCTGCTGCGGGTGATCGAGGAGCGCGCGGCCGAGGTCCTCTCGCCGGGGGACCTGCGGGAGCGCGCCGTGCAGGTCTGTCGGCGCCTGTTCGAGGCGCAGCGCGAGCCCACGCTCGCTCTCGCGGCGAAAGACCTCGGGTTGAGCGCGCGCACCCTGCAGAGGAAGCTCGCCGCCACCTCGGTCTCCTTCCGCCAGATCCGCGACGCCGCGGCGCGATCCGTCGCCGAGCAGCTCCTGCGGGATCCGGAGCGCACGGTGGAGGAGATCGCCGAGCGCGTGGGCTACACGAGCCGCAGCGCGTTCGAGCGCGCCTTCACGCGGTGGACCGGGGTCACGCCCGCCCAGTGGCGCCGCGATCAGGGCTGAGAGGCCGAGCGCTGCGGCTCACGCAGAACGCGCCGCCGATCCCGCCGTTCGTGCCACATGGTGGAGTCGTGCTCTGTCGCGTCGCATGTCTGTCTACACAGCCTGCAAGGGAGCGAGACATGAACACGGACGATCGAAACGGCGTGCTCGGCGGTCGCGGCGACGCGTGGTGCTACGGAGCGCTGGTGAAGGGCAGGGTGGTCTACACCGAGGACCTCGACGTGGAGGCGCTCGGCCAGACGCTGCGACTCATCGGGCGTGAGATGGGGCTCCCGCTCGTCTGCGTCGTGCCCGCCGACGACGCCAGCGACGAAGCGGCCTGCGTGATCGGCACGCCCGTCGCCTTGGCCACCCTCGACGACGACGCCGGCAATCAGGTCACCCTCGACGTCTCCGCCGAGGCGCTGCGCGCGGGCGCACTCGAGACGCTGCCCGCCGCCGTCTGGGCGCGCCTCACCGCAGAGACCGGGCTCGAGCCGGAGGGCGAGGACACCCTCTACCTCGCGCCGGGCGGGTGGAGTCAGGCCCGCCTGGAGATCGGCGACCGCACCTTCGAGGCCTACTCCGAGAACGATCCGCCCGCCGAGCCCGTCGCGCTCGACATCGGCGTCCCGGCGCAACTCACGGTGAGCGCGGCCTGAGGAGCCGCATCCATCAGAAGCGCCAGCGGAGGCCGAGGCCGACTTCGCCGGGGCCACCGACCAGCTCTGGCACCGGCGAGGCGGCCGCCTGCGCGCCAGGATCGTTGGGGTGGTTCGCCGCGAGCCCGGCGACCATCAGCACCAGACCCGACGCCTGGATGAGAAACACCCCGCCGCCCAGACCCCACGCCTGCGAGGTGTCGACGAGGTTCGCGTGGATCAGCCCGCCCGCGAGCGGGATGAAGAAGAAGACGTCGTTGGCGAGCACGCCGATGAACACGGAGGTGCCGATCCCGAGCCCCAGCGTGATGGCCCCGGCCACCGTGAGGCCCACGTCGATGTGCGTACCGACGATCGGCGCGGGTTCCGGCGCTGGCTCCGGCGCCTGCACGCCCGCCTGCACCGTCTCTCGCATGAACGCCTGCGTCGACGACTGCGGTGGAGGCCCCGCCGGGTCGGGTTCGACCGGGTCGGGGTCGGGGGCGGCCGGGTCGGGGACGTCAGCGCCTTGCTCGGGCGCGTCCTGGTCGGGGACGTCAGCGCCTTGCTCGGCCGCGTCCTGGTCGGTCGCTCGGTCCGCCGTGTCCTGGCCCGTGGCGTCGTCCGCCGGGTCGCCGTCCGGAGAACACTCCTCGCCCTCGGGTCCGGGACAGGCGTCCTGCGCGGAGGCGAGCGGGGCGAGCCAGAGCGTGCCGGCCCAGAACGCGCCGGCCCAGAGCGTGATGAAGATGAACAGAGAGCGTGACAATCGAGCCCCTTCGTGAAGGAAGCGAGGTTGGCGCGGTTCTCTCTCGCTGTCAAGCCGTCGTGTGCATCTTGTTCGGCGCGCGGCGGGCCACGCGTCGTGCGCGTCTCTCAGCGCGCTCGCGCGACGACGGCGAGGGTGTCGCCGGCCGCGGTCAGCGCCGGGACGCGCTCGGCCATGAGGACGCCGTCGCGCCGTGCGCGCAGCGTGACGGGCTCGCGCGCGGGCTCCTCGGGGTGGTGAATCCGCCCCACGACCGCGCCGGCGTCGACCCGATCGCCGAGCTCGAACGCGGGCTCCCAGATCCCCGCGCACGGCGAGAGCGTGTAGTAGGTGCGGTCGGGGACCTCGAGGTAGCGGGTCTCGTCGCGGCCGGTCGGGACCCCGTCGGGCCGGCTCTCCGTCACGCCGAGGTGAGCGAGCACGTTCCA
>SHBB01000435.1 GCA_004213565.1 Sandaracinaceae bacterium | reverse complement strand
CCGACGGAGCCTGCCCGGACCGCTCGCCTACTACCGCGCCATGGCGCGCCCGCCGCGCGAGGCGCTGGCGCGGGTGGTGGACGCGCGCGGCGAGCGGATCTCGGTGCCCACGGCGTACCTTCACGGGGCCGACGACCGCTGCGTCCGGCCCGGGGCGGCGCGCGGACAGGAGCGCTACTTCCAGGAGCCGCTCTCGAGCGAGGTCGTCGAGGGCGCGGGCCACTTCCTGCCGCTCGAGCGCCCCGACGCCGTGGCGCGCGCGGTGCGGCGCCTTCAGCGCGCCTGACGCCCGCGGCGCAGCCAGAGCACGATCACCCCTCCGAAGAAGGCGAGGTAGGCGATGGCCCAGCGCGGCACGACCATCGCCCGGGCCAGCTCGATCTGCTCCAGCCCCACCGCGTCGGCGCGCGTCGCCATCTCGTTCAGCCCCGTCCAGGTGAGCGGCACGCTCAGGGCCAGGAACCCGAGCGTGAAGCCGAGGGCGAAGCGGAAGAAGCTCGTCAGCCCGTCGCCGTCCTTCTCCAGCACGGCGCCGGCCGAGAGGATGACCGAGAGCGCGACGAACCCGAGCGCGCCGCCCCAGCTCATCAGCCACGGGCCGGCGGCGATCGCGACCGCGGCCCCGAGGCCGATGCCGAAACCCCACGCGAGCGGGACGAGGGTGGCGCGTCTCACCCTTCGAGCTCGGCCAGCTGCGCTTCGATCTCGCCCTTCACCGCCTCGTCGTCTTCGGCGAGCGCGAGCGCGCGCGTGAGCATGCGCCGGGCCTCCTCGTCGAGGCCGAGCTCCCGCACGAGGCGCGCGGTCTCGCGGTGGTAGAGCAGGTGGTTCGCCTTGTCGCCGCCCGAGGAGAGCCCGCGCCACAGATCGGCGGCCTTCTCGAGCCGGCCCTGCGCCTCGAAGATCTCCGCGCGCGCGACCGCGGTGGCGGGCGGGTAGTCGATGGACTGGTCGGCGCGACGGCGGCTGACGAAGAAGGAGATGACCTGGTCGAGGTACACGCCCGCCTCGTCGTCCCGCCCCGCGTCGTGCAGCGCCAGGCCCAGCGCCTCGAGGAAGGTCCAGTCGGGGCGGTCGTCGTCGAGGAGCGGCAGCGCCGCCTCGAGCACCTCGACCGCCTCGGACGGCGCGCCCGTCTCGCGCAGGTAGCGCCCCATCAGCAGGAAGGGCCGCGGGTCGTCCGGGAAGGCCTCCATCGCCGCCCCGTACTCCTCCATCGCGCCCTCCTCGTCGTCGGCGCGATCGCGCAGCAACGCGAGGTTGGCGTGGGCCGCCAGCCGCGACTCCCCTCCCTCTTCGTCCTCGAGCTGGTCGATGAAGGATCGGAAGGCCTCCTCCGCGCCGTCCCACTGCTCGTTCAGCATCCGGGCGCGCCCGACCTCGAGCCACAGGTAGAGGGGCTCCTCCTCCGCCGCGAGGATCGCCTCGAGCTGATCGCGCCCCGACTCCACGTCGCCGTCGTGCAGGGTGAGCAAGGCCTGGCGCATCGGCTCGCCGTACTCCTCGTACTCGTCGAGCTGCTCGTCCTCCCAGGTGCCCGCGAGGATGGCCCAGCGATCCTCGTCGCTCAGCTCCTCGGGCGCCTCGGCCTGGCGGACCGCGTCCTCCTTCTCCAGGGTCTCGAGCCGCCGCCGGGCGCGCTTGACGACCTCGTCGCTCGAGCCGAGCTCCATCGCGTGACGCAGCTCCTCCTCGGCGAGGTCCAGGTCGCCCACCTCGACGAGCCGCTCCGCCTCCTCGATGTGCAGCTCGGCCATCCGATCGAGGCAGACCGCCATGCGCTCTTCGCAGTGCGCGATCTCGTCGGGCGTCGCGCCCTTCTTGCGATCGAGCGCGCGCTCGAAGGACGCGCGCGCGGTCTGGAAGTCGCCCGCGTCGAACGCGGAGTCGCCCTCGGCGCGCTCGTCCTGGAAGGAGCTGCCGCCGAACATCTTCTTGAAGAAGCCCATGTGAGTCAGGCCCGTTTCTTCTTGTTGAGCCGCTGGGTCGCGGCGGTGCGCAGCGAGGCGGGGATGCCCTTGCTGCGAGAGAGCGACTTCAGGTCGTTGGCGCGGAGATGGGAGAGGAACTTCATGGAGACGCCCATCGGCGTCTTCGGGTTGAAGACGAGGTTGCGCTTCACCTCGTAGTTGCCGAGCCAGTCGCGGCGGTTGCCGATGTAGCGCAGCACGTCCTCGGAGATCTGCTTGCTGATGGCGATGCGCGCGGCCTCGCCGTCAGTCATCGCGGGGGAGCTGATCGCGGCCATGCACACGGTCTTGTTGGAGTCTCGCACGAGCAGGCTGCGCGCGGCCGCGTTGCCCACCAACGTCATGCGGATCTTCTTCGGGATGGGCCAGTTCTTGATCTTCTGCGCCAGCGGCAGGTGGGTGTCCTTGACCTCCTCGGTGCCGTCGACCTTGTCCCTCGAGACCGCGTCGTCGTCCGCGTCCAGCTCGACCGCCTCCTTGAAGTCGATGTCGTCGGGGAGCGGCTCGTCGAGCGGCTCGTCGATGATGAGTTGGCCCTGGATGGCCTGGACGTGGGCCTCGAAGGTGGCGACGCCGGTCAGCTCCACCCCGTTGCGCGCGCACAGCTCGACCAGCCGGTCGACGGTGCTCATGCGCGTGTTCTTGTTGAGGTAGAGCGCCTCGATGATCTTCGGGTTCTCCAGCAGGCGCACCTGATCGGTCGCGATGCGCTCGCAGGTCAGCTCGTCCGCCCAGCGGGCCACCCTGGCCACCGTCTCGGGTGGGGTGGTGCGGTTCGCGACCAGCTCCTGGAGGATCGCCACCTTCCCGCGGACGTGCTCGACGAGGCCGTCGAGGATGAGCGGGTGCAGCTCCGCCCCCGCCGCGGCGGCCAGCACCCCCTCGGGGACCCCCGAGAGCGTCTCGGAGGCCGCGTCCGCGACCTGCTCGTTCGGATCCGCCGCGAGCTGGACCAGGAGCGTGACCAGATCGCCGCCCTTGACCGGGACGAGGCCCTTGGCGGCCATGGTCTTCGCGGCGACCGGCGCGTCGGGGTCGCCGAAGCGCGCGACCTTCTCCGGGAGCTCATCCTTCGGCAGCGGCAGGGACATGCCGGTCCTGGCTACTGATTCGGCGCGCCGCCGTCAATGCTGGTCACCTGGACATGGCGTGTGGGAAGGGGTAGGTCAGACTGTCGCAGAGGGCCGGCGCCGCGTGCTCCGGCCACCCGCTTCGGCCTCGCTTTGGACCGTTGCTTTGGATGGGGGGCGCGAACGGGGCGCGTCCCGAGAGGATGGACCCTTCGATGACTTCGCTTCGGCTGCCCGCGCGCGCGGGAATGCTCGCTCTGACCACGCTCTGGCTGCTGGCCGCCTGTGACGGCGGGGGGGACGGAGACGGGGGCGTCGACGGGGGCGCGATGGACACCGGCGTCATCGACGCCTTCGTGCCCCGGCGGGATGGGGATCTGCCGCGCTGCGAGCGCGACGAGGAGTGCGACGACGGCGTGGCCTGCACGCGCGACTCCTGCGGGATGAACGGCCTCTGCCGCAACCAGGTCGACATCGCGAGCTGCGACGACGGCATCTTCTGCAACGGCGTCGAGCAGTGCGACACGGAGCTCGGCTGCGTGCCCGGCCGCCGCCAGACCTGCAACGACGACGACGTCTGCACGATCGATCGCTGCAGCGAGGAGGAGAAGCTCTGCGAGCACTTCCCGCGCGATCTCGACGAGGACGGCGACCCCGACTGGTTCTGCTCGGGCGGCGGCGACTGCGACGACACCAACTCGCTCGTCAGCTCGCTGATCAACGAGGTCTGCGACGACGGCATCGACAACGACTGCGACGAGATGGTCGACGAGTCCGAGTGCGGCCGCCCCCGCTACGACGAGTGCTCCGACCCCCTCGACGTCTCGGCCGGCGGCTTCTTCGAGCTCAACACCGACGGCGCCTCGCCCGACTACACCCTGGGCTGTCGGAGCACGACGCGCGATCTCGTCGCGACCTTCACGCTCGCCGAGGCGCGCAGCGTGACGATCGAGGCGGAGGGTGACTTCTTCACGGTGGCGGCCTCACTGCGCACCACGTGCGAGGACCGTACGACGGAGATCGCCTGCGAGAGCGGCTTCCCGGGCCTCATCCGGCGTCGCTCGCTCGACGCGGGCACCTACTTCATCGTGGTCGCGGCCAGCTCGACCGGGACCATCGGCCTCGACGTCGAGTTCGGCCCGCCGATCCCGCCGTCGCCCAACCAGACCTGCGCCACGGCCATCGACGTCAGCGCGGGCGGCCGCTTCAACGGCAGCTTCGTCGAGGTGAGCGACGACGTGATGATGACGGGCTGCGGCTTCACCGGCTCGCCCGACCTCGTCTACACGTTCACGACCACGGCCGAGCAGGACGTCACCATCAGCGCGCAGGCGACCACGGGGGAGAGCGTCTCGTACGCCGTGCGCAGCGCCTGCGACGTGGCCTCCACGCAGGTCCGCTGTGACTACGGCAACCCCGCGGCGGGCGTGCTGCACCAGCTCCCCGCCGGGACCTACTTCATCATCGTGGAGGGCCCGACCTTCCGGGCCGTCGACTTCACGCTCGACGTGGCCTACGGACCGCCCACCCCGCCCGCCCCGGGCGACACGTGCACCAACGCCATCGCCCTCGTCGAGGGCGTGGCGGTCATGGACACCTTCCTCGACAAGCAGAACGACGTCGACGTCTCTTGCGGTTTCCGGAACCGCGACGCGGTCTACACGTTCGAGCTGACCGAGACGCGCGACGTGCTCGTCGAGCTCGACGCGGGCTCGTTCGCCAACGCCTCGATCCGCACGAGCTGCGACGACGCGATGACGGAGCTGCGCTGCACGAGCGGCAACCCGCTCCGGCAGCGCATCCGTAATCTCGGGGCTGGCACCTACTACGTCATCGCGGAGTCCTCACGCGCCGGCACCTTCGAGCTCACCTACTCGAGCTCGGCCCCCACCATCCCGACCGCGGTGTCCGGCAATGACAACTGCGCGTCCGCGCACGTGATCCCCGCGACCGGTGGGCTCTTCAGCGGCAGCACCGCGACCCTCCTGCCCGACCTCGGCGCGCGCTGCGGTTCCGGCGCCACCTCCAACGACGCGGCCTTCGTGCTCACCTTGACCAGCCGCAGCCGGGTGGTCGCGTCGACCGACGGCTCCTCGTTCGACACGGTGCTCCACCTGCACGGCGCCACCTGCACCGACCGCGGCGAGCTCTTCTGCGACGACGACGGCGGCGAGGGGGCGACGAGCCTCATCGACCAGACGCTCGACCCCGGCACCTACCACATCGTGGTGGACGGCTTCAGCTCGGGCTCGGCGGGGAACTACCTCCTCGAGGTCATGGTCACCGCCCCTTGAAGAGCTGAACCATGCGCGTCCTGCCCCTCGTCGCCTCGCTCTCGGTCCTCACGTTGGGCGGCTCGATCGCCGCGTGCACCATCGAGACCGTGCCTCCTCCTCCGGACGCAGGCGAGGGACTCGACGCGGGGGCGGGCGATGGCGGCGGCTCCGTCGACGCCTTCATGTTCCCTCCTCCCACCGAGGACACCTGCACCGAGGCGTCGCGCGACGCCACGCTCGGGGAGCGCTGCGCGGCGGCGGCGGAGTGCGACGACGGCTGCTTCTGCAACGGCGTCGAGGCGTGCGAGGGCGGCGTCTGTGTCGCGGGCGAGGACCCCTGCCCGGACGAGATCGAGTGCACGGCCGACGTCTGCCTCGAGGAGACGAACCGCTGCTTCCACGACCCGCAGCCGGAGCTGTGCAGCGACGGCGACGCGTGCAACGGGGCCGAGATCTGCGACCTGTTCTTCGGCTGCACGGCCGCGGCGCCGCTCTACTGCAACG
Source organism: Sandaracinaceae bacterium (assembly GCA_004213565.1). GTDB lineage: Bacteria > Myxococcota_A > Polyangia > Polyangiales > Sandaracinaceae > JAVJQK01. The sequence goes on along the minus strand of SHBB01000435.1, from coordinate 3,008 downwards.
ACGAGAGCAGCTGCACCGTCGACTCCTGCGACCCGGCGTCGGGCTGCGTCTTCAGCCCCCGGGACCTCGACGGCGACGGCTTCACGGACGGGCGCTGCGGCGGCGACGACTGCGACGACGATCCGCGCTTCGGCAGGGACATCTACCCGGGCGCGCCCGAGGACTGCGAGAACCGGCGCGACGACGACTGCGACGGCTCGCGGGACTACAACGACGAAGACTGCGTCCCCACGAACGACACCTGCGACGCGCCGACGCTCATCGCCGGTCCGGGGACCTACAGCGGCGCGACCCGCGGGCTGCGCGCCGACTACACCCTGGGGTGCCGCACGAGCATGGGCGCCGACGCGGTCTTCCGGCTCACCCTGATCGAGGCGCAGAACGCGACGATCACCGTCGCCGGCGGCGGCGCGGGGGCGGGCGTCACGCTCCGACGCTGGGCCGACTGCGCCACCGGCCCCGAGATCCGCTGCAACGCGGGCTCGCCCCCGATGGTGATCGCGCGGGAGCTCCCCGCGGGCGACTACGCGATCCTCGTGCAGTCCTCGAGCCCGGGCGCCTTCGACCTCAACGTGCGCTTCGAGCCGCCCTCGCCGGATCCGCCCGGCGACACCTGCACCAGCGCCATCGACGTGACGAGCGCGCCGGGGTCGGCGATCACCGCGGACATGCTGCAGGACACGTTGCCGAGCTGCACCAGCTCGTTCGGGAGCTACGTCGACGCGTTCTACTACTTCGACCTCGCCGCGACGCAGGACGTCACGGTGACGACCGAGGACGGGACTTTCCATCACGCGTCGCTCTCGACGACGTGCGGGGACCTGGCCAGCGAGCTGCGCTGCTGGAGCGGAAGCGGGACGCACATGGAGACGTGGCGCAGCCTCGCGCCGGGTCGCTACTACATCGCGATCGGCTCGCAGACGCGCAGCCCCAGCATCGACGCGCGGGTGGAGATCCGGCCGCCGACCCCCATCCCCCCGAACGACCGCTGCGCGGGCGCGATCGTGCTCAGCGACGGGACGAGCCGACGCGACACGACGGTCGGCTTCGCGGACGACGAGCGGGGCGGGAGCTGCGCCGGCTTCGGGCAGCCCGACGCGTACTACACCTTCACGCTGGCCACGCGGCAGCGGATCATCGCGAGCGTGACCGACGGGGACGGGGGCAGCACGCGCTACTACCTGACCTTGAAGGACGGCTGCGCGGGCGCCGAGGTGCAGTGCACCACGGCCAGCACGTTCCCCGCCCCGTCGAGCGGCACCATCGCGCGAAACCTCGACGCAGGGACGTACGTGCTGATGGTCGAGACGGACTCGAGCGACACGAGCGACTACTTCATCGACTTCTCCGTCCGGCCGCCCATCTGAACCGCGCTTGCGGCGGAGGGGCGCGCCTGCCAGCCTGCCGCGTCGCGATGCGTTGGCTGTACCTCTTCGTCGTTCTCGCGGTGGCCGCCCCGGCGTCGGCGCAGCATCGGCTCCCCCCGGGCACCGACGGCTGGCGCGCCGCGGGCTACGACGGCGTGCGTGGGATCACCGTCGGTCCCATCGAGAGCTCGCTCTACCCGGGCCGCGGCTACGGCACGGCGCACACCGCCGCGCTGCTGGACTTCCTGGCGCGACGCGGCGCGAACTGGGTCTCGATCACGCCCTTCGGTCGGATCTGGAGCCTCGAGAGCACCGACATCGCGATGGACTTCGAGGCGCCCTACGCCGACAACCGCGAGGCGGTGCGCGAGGTGATCCGTCAGGCGCACGCGCGAGGGCTTCGGGTCCTGGTGATCCCCCATCTCTGGGTCGAGACGAGCGGCTGGCGCGGGGAGATCGATCCCGGCAGCCCCGAGGGCTGGGCCGAGTACCAACAGAGCTACCGGCGCTTCGTCACCGCCTGGGCCACGGACGCGGCCGCCGCCGGCGCAGACGCCTTCAGCATCGGCGTCGAGTGCAAGAGCTGGTCGGGGCGGTTCGGCGGCTACTGGACGGATCTCATCGCGGAGGTCCGCGGGATCTTTCCGGGCCTGCTGACCTACAGCGCGAACTGGGACGAGGCGGAGGACGTGCTCTTCTGGGACCAGCTCGACCTCATCGGCATCAACGCGTTCTATCCCCTCGCCGACCACGAGGGCGCCGCCTTCGCCGAGTACGTCGAGGGCGCGATGCGGGCGCGGGACTCGGTCGCGGATCTGGCCGGGGTGCTCGACATGCCCGTGCTCTTCGTCGAGGTCGGCTACACCACCCGCGCCGACGCGGCGGTGCAGCCGTGGCTCTGGCCCGATGACATGGAGGAGGTCGTCATCGACGAGCGCGAGCAGGCGAGGGCGCTGCTGGCGTCCTTCCGCGCGTTCCTCCCCGAGCCCTGGTTCGTGGGCTTCTTCGTCTGGCGCTACTACGCCGACCTCGACGACGTGAGCCAGGAGGCCATCTGGGGCTTCAGCCCGCACGCCAAGCGCGCCGAGGCGCTGCTGGACCGGGTCTTCGCGTCGCCGTGGGGGGTCGACCCCGATCCCCCGATCGCGCGCGATGGGAGCTGGGCGAGCGTGATCGCCGAGACCGAGATCTTGCTCCGCTCGACCGTGCTGCCGAGGTAGTAGCCGAAAAGTTGCCCCACCCGCCCGCGGCACGGTAGCGGGTTGATATGGCGAAGCGCGATCCTGGTGGCAAGATCGTTCGGCCGTTCGCGTTCTTCCGCGCCGGCAACTCGGCGCACGCGAACCCGAACCAGCGGCCGATCCTCGTCCTCGAGGACGTCTACAAGTACTTCCGTCCCGACGTGCCCACGCTGCGGGGCGTGAACCTGACGGTCGAGCGGGGAGAGTTCCTCTTCGTCACCGGCCCGAGCGGCGCGGGAAAGAGCACGCTGCTGCAGCTCATCTATCGGGCGCAGACGGTGGACGAGGGGCGGCTGCTGTTCTGCGGCCGGGACATCGCGCGGCTCACGTCGTCGTCGGTCCCCTACCTCCGGCGCAACCTCGGGATCGTCTTCCAGGACTTCAAGATCATCCCGCACTG
>SHBB01000434.1 GCA_004213565.1 Sandaracinaceae bacterium | reverse complement strand
CGACCGCCGCCTCTGCTCGCAGAACCTGTCGCACAGCGCGACCCCGTTCCTGCTCGCGGACGGCACCATCGGCTTCAGCCGCTGGGAGCACCTCGGGCCGGTCAACGACGTCAAGCTCTTCCGGATGAACCCGGACTGCACGAACATGCAGGCGATCGCCGGTCAGTTCGGCAAGTCGTTCAACAGCATCGTGCAGTCGCAGGAGATCCCCGGTCAGCCGGGCACCTTCGTGACGGTGGCCACCAGCCGCCGCGGCACGATCCAGGCGGGCGCGGTCATGCACGTCGACGCGCGCTCGCAGACGTCGACCAACCCCGACCTCTACATCGACGTCCAGCAGGCGCGCTTCACGAACCTGACCCCGGACGTCCCGACCGGCATGGGCTCGCCGCCCAGCGGCGTCGGCCGCTACCGCACGCCGCGCCCCCTGGGTGATGGCCTGCTCCTCGTCTCCTGGGCCGACGGCGACGTCAACGAGCGCAACGAGCTCGCCGACACCGCGCCGAACTTCGGCATCTACCTCTTCGACCCGGACACGCAGCGCCGCACCCTGGTCTACGACAACCCCGACATGTGGGACGTCTACGCCATCCCGGTCCGCGTGCGGGACGAGCCGCCGGTCATCACCCCGACCGTCGACGCCAACCCGGACCCGAGCGAGCCGGCCATCATCGGCTCGATCGACATCACGGCGACCTCGCTCCGCGAGAACGTCAGCGGCGCGCAGTTCGACGGCGTCCCGCTCGGCGAGGCGCTCGGTCAGGCGACCCGGATGCGCATCATCGAGGGCTTCTCCTCCGAGATCGGCTCGGTCGGCCAGTTCGGCCTGACCATGCACGAGGGCGCCGCCATCCTCGGCGAGACCCCGATCTACGAGGACGGCTCCTGGCGCGCGGCGGTGCCGGCGTACCTGCCGTACCACCTGCAGCCCATCGACCGCTACGGCCTCGCCATCCGGAACCAGATGCTCTGGATCCAGGCGATGCCCGGCGAGACCCGCACCTGCGGCGGCTGCCACGAGTCGCGCTCCGAGACGGTCGAGCCCCGCATGGGCGCCACGACCATCGCGCAGCAGGTCGGCCCCGACATGAACACGCACATCGCCATCCCGGACCGCACCGAGCTGCCCTGGTACGGCGCGGCCAGCCGTCAGAACGTCCAGGACGTGCTCGACCGCAACTGCGCGAGCTGCCACGACGGCGGCGCGATGGACCCCTACGCGGGCCGCTTCTACACGGTCGAGGTCACCACGATGGAGGGCGAGATGCTCACCTTCGAGGTCCCCTACCTGGACCTGAGCAACCGCCTCATCGAGGCCTACTACGAGGACGAGGTCGTCAACTACCCCGCCTCGTACGTCTCGCTCCTCTACCCCTCGGCGATGATGGGCGACTCGATGGCTCTCGGCGACGTCCCGCCGGAGTGGATCGTCCCGGGCGAGGCCCGCGCCAGCCGGGTGATCGAGGTCATGAACGTGATGGCCGACGGCGACGCGGGTGACCTCGCGTGGGCCGACCGCCCCCTCCACCCGGAGGACCAGGGCGTCACCGTCTCGCGCGAGGATCGCATGGTCCTCATCCAGGCTGCCGACCTCGGCGGTCAGTACTACTCGCGATGGAACGTCGAGGGCGGCTACGACTGGTCGTCTGTGACGGACTACTGATGGAACCGCGGACTGAAACGGAGAACGTCATGATGTACTTCAACAAGGCCTTGTTCGCCGCGGCCATCCTCGCGCTGGCCATGCCCCTCGGGGCGGCGGCTCAGGAGAACGACTCGGCAGGGGGCCACGACCGTTCGCGCGGTGAGCTCAGCCCCGGCACCGAGGCGCCCACCCGCGACGCGCTGATGCAGGCGATCGAGAGCGGCTCGCCCGAGCGCCTCGCCACCCTGCTCGAGTACGGGGAGCGCGTGGAGTGCCACGCCTGTGTCCCGATGCTCGAGCGCCAGCTGCTCGAGAGCGACGACGCGCTGGTGCGTGAGATGAGCGCGTGGTGGCTTCGCCGCCGTCCGTTCGGCTTCGCCGCCGTCATGCGCGAGATCCGCACCGTGCTCGCCACGGACGCCGACCCGGTCCGCCGGGCCCGCGCGGCCGAGGCCATCGGGGAGTTCATGGACCCGCACGGCGTGCCGCACCTCCGCGACGCGCTGGCCGACACGGACGCCCGCGTCCGCGAGGCGGCGGTCCGTGGCCTCGGGCGCATCAACTCGCCCGGCGGCAACGAGGGCATCGTGCAGGCCTTCACCGACGCGGACGCGAACGTCCGTGAGGCGGCGGTCGGCCAGGTCCTCTACGTGAACTTCTTCCGCGACCACGACGCGCTCATCGGCCTCCTCGCCGACGACACGCTCGAGGTCCGGCGCCGCGCGGCGCTCGCCCTGGGCACCTTCCGGGTGGCCGAGGCGGTCCCCGCGCTCGACGCCATGCTGCGGAGCGACGACGAGATGGGGCGGCAGGCGGCAGCCTGGGCGCTCGGCCGCATCGGGTCTTCGGAGGCGCGCGCCGCGCTCCGCAGCATCACCGAGACGGACGAGACCAGCCCGCGCGTGTGGGACGCCATCGAGGTGGCCCGCAACATGTGACCGTTTTCATCCCTGGGGAGGGATGGATGGGGAGCGCCTTCCACTGAGAGGGCAACCGAGCGCCCGGGGGACCAAGCCGTTCCTCGGGCGCTCACTTTTGCGCGGCCCGGCGCGAGGCGACCGAAGCGCTCATGTGTCGGGAAGACCCGGGCGGAGCGCAGGCCGGAGCGTGGTAGAATCGTCGACCGCAGGTGGGAGCACCGATCGGGTTGGAGCCCAGATGAACAAGCGGATCTTCTTCTTCCTCGGCGCGTCCGCGCTGGCCCTCGGTTGCCAGCAGAACGACGAGCCCGACTTCTCTTATTACGAGGAGCGCGTCGGCCCGGTCCTGACCAACGGCTGCTCGCGCGGACCCGCGGGCAGCGGCTGCCACATCGCGCGCGAGGACGGCACCTCGCTGGGCAACCTGGACGTCTCGAGCTTCGACGCCCTCATGCGGCGCGACGACGTGCTCGATCCCTATGGCCCCTACTCGAGCGCCCTGCTCCTCCTGAAGGCCGGCGATCAGGTGGACGTGCGCGTCGAGACGTTCGACGAGACCGAGCGCTTCGTCACGGTCACCACCGACATCCGCCACAACAACGGCCAGACCATCGACATCGGCTCGAGCGCGTACTCGCAGCTCCGCCAGTGGATCGAGGCGGGCCACACGCGCTCGGGCGTGCAGGACGAGGCGCTGTCGGTGAACGTCGGCGACTGTCGGAACGAGCCGGGCTCGCACCCGCTCTACGATCCCACGCTCGCCGAGCGCTTCGGCGCCCACTACACGCGCTACGTCAACGAGGTCGAGCCGATCCTCCGCGAGACCTGCGCGGGCGGCAGCTGCCACGGCTCTCCCATCGCCGACCTCTACCTCGCGTGCGGCGGCGACAGCGGGCCCCAGAGCCAGTGGAACTTCTGGGTCTCGGTGCAGCACCTCAGCACCCCGGCGTCGACGAGCGGGCTCCTGCGTCGACCGCTCAGCACCTTCCGTGGCGGCGTCTTCCACGAGGGAGGCAACGTCTTCGCCAGCGCGGAGGATCCCAACTACGTGACCATCCGCGACTGGGCCGACGCCCTCGTGGACGAGGCGCCCGAGGCCCTCGCGCCGCCGGACGGCGTGACGGAAGGCTTGCGATTCTTCGCCAACCGCGTGCAGCCCGTGCTCGTGCGCAAGGGCTGCATGTTCCTCAACTGCCACAGCCCCTCGATGTTCCACGACCTGCGCCTGCAGGGTGGCGCGCAGGGGCACTTCTCGCGCGTGGCGACCTACCGCAACTGGGACGCCTCGCGCCTGCTGCTCGCCCTGGACGCGTCGACCCCGAACGAGAGCCGCATCATCGCCAAGAACCTCTACCCGCCGGAGCAGGTGGCGGGCATGCCTGGCATCTTCCACCGCGGCGGCTCGCTCTTCGAGGACTTCGGCATGGAGGGCGGCGGCATGCCCAACGGCGCCACGCCCGACGACTGCGCGGGCTTCGACGCCGACGCGGGGGACCTGAACGAGGTGCCCGCCTACTGCGTCATGCTGCGCTGGTGGGAGATCGAGCGGGAAGAGGCGATCGCGGCCGGCGAGATCTTCCCCGACACCGAGATCGTGCGCTCCGTCGTGTGGATCTCGCGCCCGACCGGCGTGGGCGAGCCGCGCGACTTCGACACCTACCGTCCGGGCGCGGACCTCGTGCTCGCGCCGGCCATGGTCGACCCCACCACGGGCGACATGACGCTGGGCGCCGAGGCGAGCCTGCTCGGCGGCTGCGGGCTCGACGCCTCGAGCGCGGATCTGCGCGGCACCGCGGTCAGCTGGGACGGGAGCCGCATCGCGTTCGCGGCGCGCTCGAGCGCGTCGGCGCCGCTGCGCCTCTACTGGATGAACGACGACGGCTCCGGCTGCGAGCCCATCCCCGGCGTCGCGCCCGCGATGGATCAGCAGCACGGGATCCTCACGCACGACTTCGACCCGGCGTTCGCGCCGGACGGCCGCCTGGTCTTCGCGTCGGCGCGGGGCAACCTGGACCCGGCCATCCTCGGGCAGGACGGCCCGACCCGGACGCCGGCCGCGATGCAGCCGAACGCCAACCTCTACGTCCTCGACCCGGCCGACTCGAGCGTCCGCCAGCTGACCTTCCTGTTGAACCAGGAGATCATGCCGTCGTTCATGACCGACGGCCGCCTCATCTTCACGGCCGAGAAGCGCGAGCCGGACTTCCATCAGCTCGCCGGTCGGCGTCAGAACCTCGACGGCGGGGACTACCACCCGCTCTTCGCGCAGCGAGGCAGCGTGGGATACCGCGCCGCGACCGAGATCGTGGAGCTGCTCGACCGCAACCTGGCCCTGGTCGCGTCCCCGCTCGACGCGGCCGACGGCGCGGGCGCGATCGTCATCGTGAATCGCTCCATCGGTCCCGACCAGGACGACCGCGACCCCGGCGACCGCTTCTACATCGCGTCCCAGCGCTTCGTGACCGCGGGCGGCGCCTATCGATCGCCGGCCGCCCTCCCGACGGGGCGCGTCCTCGTGAGCTGCGACCGGGGCGCGGGCGACGTGACCTCGGGCGGGTACGACTACGATCTCTGCGAGCTCGACCCGAGCACGGGCGCGCTGCGCGACCTGGGCGGGGCGTCGGGTCGCGCGGACATCGAGGCGGTGCCGATCTTCGCGCGCGCCGAGCGGGAGATCTTCACGTCCCGCATCGACGAGGCGAACGGCAACACCATGGTCATCGCGGGCGATCCCACGGCGGAGGTCGAGGTGCTCGACTTCCCGCTGCTCGAGACGCTGCTCTTCCAGAACACCCGGCAAGATCGCGAGATCGACTTCCGGGTCGGCGGCTTCGACGTGTTCGCCGAGTATCCGCCCCCCGCGGGCACGAGCGGCTTCGGCGACGCGAGCGGCGGCGACGTGATCAGCGACGACTTCGGCATGATGTACCTGCGGCGCGAGGCGCTCGGGCACATCGACCTCAACGTCGACGGCTCGGCGCGCTTCAGCTTCCGCGGCGGCCTGCCGATCGTGCTCGGGGTGACCGACTCGGCCGGCGCGCTGTTGAGCTTCGACGAGGGCGATCCCTTCACCGGTGAGCGCATCCAGCGCGAGCAGATGCAGTTCTACCCCGGAGAGCGATCGCACCAGTCGTTCCGGCGGGAGCTGTTCAACGGGATGTGCGCCGGCTGCCACGGCTCGATCAGCGGTCGCGAGCTCGACGTGGCCGTCGACGTGGACGTGCTGACCACCGCGTCGCGCGCGATGAGCACGGGTCAGGGGCCGGCCGGATTGTGAGCGCGCGTGGTTGCTCTTTGACCGCGACGACGCCGCGCGCTTAGATTCGCCCTGTGCCGCTCCCCGCGCTGGTTGCATTGGCGTTCGTCAGCGGGCTGTCTGCCTCCCTCGCCGGTCGGCAGGAGCTGCGGATGAGCCCGCGTCCCGTCGCGTTGACCCGGAGCTTCCTGGCCTATCTCTCCTACGCGGTCCTCGTGATCGTGCCGGCGAGCGTCTACTTCTATCTCTTCCACGGCGACTGGTTCCTCCTCTACGCCGTCGACGTGCAGCGGATCCCGTCCGCCGTGGCGCTCGTCGGCTTCATGGGGCAGGGCGCGCTCGGCGTCCTGGGCTTCGTGCTCGGCGCGGTGCTGGTCCGCAATCAGCGCGAGCTCATCGTCGGGATCCTGCTCGGCGTGGCGGTCGTGGCCGCGGGCGTGCTGGTGGTGCTTTACGCCGATCGCCTCGGGCAGGTGGGCAGCTACGCCCAGTATCACGGGCAGTTCGGGCTCGAGTCCTACGCGAGCGGTCCGCTCCTGACGGGGGCCCTCGGCCTGGGGGGCATCGTGCTGGTCGGCCTGGCGGTGCTGCTCGCCCGGCTCTGGACCGCTGGTCGCGCGCGGTGAGCGCGTCGTTGTTGACCCTTCTGTGACGGGCTGATAGCGTCGCGCAGCGCTTTTCTCCCCCATTTCCGGGGGGATGGCTCAGCTTGGAAGGAGCGAAGGCGGTGGGTGGGCGCACCAAACGCGTGATGGCGATCGTCGGCTTCGTCGCCGCGCTGGCGCTGCTCGGCGCCTGCGGGCCGACGCTGTACACGTTCAACAGCATCCCTGCCTCGCAGGTGGTGGAGCAGGCGCGTCAATCGAACGCCGCCGAGCACGCCCCGTACGAGTACTTCACCGCGCAGTCCTACCTGGACAAGGCGCGAGAGGAAGCGGCCGAGGCCAACTATCAGGACGCGATCCGGTTCGCCGAGCGCGCCAACGAGCTCGGGACCAAGGCGCGCGATCTGGCGCGCCGGCGCATGCGCGAGGCGGGGCGTTGAAGACGCGTCTCTTCGTGCTCGGGCTCCTCGGTCTCTCGTCCCTCGGCTGCAGCCGGGCGGCGGTGCTGCAGGGGCGCGTCGACGGGCTCCGCGACATCGTCGAGCAGGCGGAGCGCAACGGCGCCTATCGCTGCGCGCCGCGCGAGCTGGCCATGGCCCAGGCCAACATCGACTTCGCCGAGGTGGAGCTCGCCCAGGGCGACCTCGACCGGGCCGAGGAGCACTTCCGGCTCGCCGAGCCGAACGGGCGCGCGGCCTTCCGGCTGTCTCCCGCCGCTCGCTGCGCGCCCCGCGGCGTCGTGATCGAGCAGCCCGTGCTGCCCCCCGCGCCCGGCGACGCCGACGGCGACGGCATCCTCGATCCCGACGACGAGTGTCCGAACGACCCCGAGGACTTCGACGCCTACGAGGACGAGGACGGCTGCCCGGAGGATCAGGACCAGGACGGCGACGGCCGGCCCGACACCGTGGACGCGTGCCCGGTCGAGCCCGAGGACGCCGACGGATACCAGGACGAGGACGGCTGCCCCGAGCTCGACAACGACCTCGATGGCCTCGTCGACGCGGCGGATCGCTGCCCGCTCGAGCCCGAGGATCTCGACGGCCACGCGGACGCGGACGGCTGCCCGGACCTCGACAACGACGGGGACACCATCCCTGACCGCACCGACCGCTGCCCGAACGAGCCGGGCCCGGCCGACGAGGGCGGCTGCCCGCGCGTCTACCAGGACGTCGAGGTCACCTCGACCGGGATCGTCATCCACCAGCGGATCTACTTCGAGTTCAACCGCGCGGTGATCCGCGATCGTTCTTTCCCGATCTTGAACACCGTCGCCCAGGTCATGCGTGACTTCCCGGACATCTCCATCGAGATCCAGGGGCACACGGACAGCCGCGGCGGCGACGATTACAACATGCGCCTGTCGGGCGAACGCGCCGAGGCGGTGCGTCAGTACCTCATGCAGCAAGGGATCGCCGCCGGGCGGCTGACCGCGCGAGGGTACGGCGAGACGCGCCCCATCGACACGAACCGCACCGAGGCGGGGCGCGCCAACAACCGACGCGTCGAGTTCTTGCGGACCGACGCGGCGGCGCAGCAGTCACGGACCGAAGAGGCCGTGCCCTGAGGGGCGCGCCTCCCATCAGCCTGGGGTAGTCGACACCATGAACCGAATGGCCACTTGGAGCGCCGTCATCTGCGCGGCGAGCATCGTGATGGCGAGCGCGAACGGCGCCTCGGCGCAAGGCGCGATGCAGCAGGTGCTCGACCTGAACCGCCAGGCGATGGATCAGTACATGAACCTCGAGCTCGAGCAGGCGCAGAGCCTCCTCGAGCGCGCGCTCTCCGTGGCGCAGCGGGGGAACGTCTCCGGCGCGCCGCTCGCCCGGACGTACCTGAACCTCGGCGTCGTCGCGATCGGCGGCTTCGCCGACAACGGACGCGGCCTGAACTACTTCGTGCAGGCGCTCGAGGCCGACGGCGGCATCCAGCTCGATCCGCTCACCAGCACGCCCGAGATCCAGACCGTCTTCCAGCTCGCGCGCTCGCGCGTGGGCAGCGGCGGCGGCACGACCGGGGGCGGCACGACGGGCGGCGGCACGACCGACAGCGGCACGGGTGGCGGCACGACCGGGGGCGGCGCGACGGGCGGCAGCAGCGGCAACGTCCCGCACATGCCCGTCCCCGAGCAGCTCGCGCAGACCGCGGTCCCCGTCTACGTCGAGGTGCCCGGCAGCCCGGCGCACGTCTACCTCTTCTACCAGGCGCACGGGATGCGCGAGTTCCGGCGCGTCGAGATGGTCGCGGTGGCGGGCGGCTACGGCTACGAGATCCCCTGCAGCGACGTCTTCCAGCCGAGCATCGAGTACTACATCGTCGCGTTCGGCAACGACGGCAGCCCCGTCGGCTTCGCGGGCACGCAGACCGATCCCTACTCCGTGCCGATCGTCGGCTCGCGCTCGCACCCGGCGCCCGCGCTGCCCGGCCGCGC
>SHBB01000433.1 GCA_004213565.1 Sandaracinaceae bacterium | reverse complement strand
CTCGGGCGGGAACTTGTAGGCGATGCCCCAGTGCGGGTGGTGACCCGTCTCGCCGAGCCGGTCGTACCACCGGTGCTCGTCGATCTTGATGACCATGCCGTCGATCTCGTACTCGAGCCCCTCGCGCCGCTCGCCGTAGGCCTCGCAGTAGCGGAACGCGTCCTCCGCGTCCGACGCGACGTGGATCTCGTCGGTGTAGACGTTCGCGCCCGTGCCCGCGAGCCACTCGAGCACGCCGTGCTGCGTGTCCGGCAGCTCGATGCCCTTCGCCCAGGGCACCTGGTAGAGGAACGACGTGATGCCCGTGTGCTCGAGGCCCTCGGGCTCCTTCCGCTTGATCATGCCGGCGGTGCCGTTGCGCGGGTTGATCAGCGTGCGCTCGCCCGCCGCGTCGAGCTTCGCGTTGAACGCGTCGAACTTCGGCCGGGGCCAGTAGAGCTCGCCGCGCACCTCGATCTCGCCCTTCGACACGCCCTCCAGCCGTGAAGGCACCGCCCCCGCCTGCTCCACCTGTCGCGTGATGACGTCGCCGGTCTTGCCGTCCCCTCGCGTCACCGCGCGCGCGAGCCGGCCGTCCTGGTAGAGGAGCGAGACGCTCACGCCGTCGATCTTCGGCTCCACCAGCAAGCGCAGCGACGCGTCCTCGGGCAGCTCGAGCTCCTTCAGGCGCCGCGCGTACCACTGCTCGAGCTGCTCCTGGATGGGGATCGGCTCGCCCTTGCTGTCCTTACGGTTGGGCGACAGCTTCTCGAGCGACAACATCGCCACCCGGTGCTCGACCGTCTCGAAGCCCTCCGTGTGGTCGGCGCCCGGCGCCGTGTCGAGTCGCTCCTCGGGCTTCACCCCGAGCGCGTCGGCCAGCTCGACGTAGCGGTCGAACATCTCGTCGAACTCGGAGTCGGGGATCTCCGGCTCCCCGCGGCGATAGGCCGCCTCGTGGTGCTGGATCTGGGCGGCGAGCTTCGCCAGCTCCTCGCGCTGTAGGGCCACTGTCATGATGGCAGAGCATACGCGGGGGCCCCGGACGCGCTATGCTCTTTCCACCATGCTCCGCGCGCTCACCTTCGTCGCGTTCGCCTGTCTCTCCACGAGCTTGCCCCCCGTCGTGGCCCACGCGCAGGCCGTGGACGAAGCGCGCGCCGAGGCGCTGAGAGCGCGAGCGCGCGAGGCGGTGGCCGCCGGCCAGCTCGAGGAGGCCTTCGGGCACGTCCGCGTCGCGGCCGAGCTGAGCGCCGACCCGACCGTGTGGCTCGAGGTGGCGACCGTCGCCGAGCGGCTCCGCATGGACGAGCTCGTGGTGGAGGCGCTGCAGCGCTACCTGGAGCGCCGACCCGACGCGCCCGACCGCGCGGAGGTCGAGGGCCGACTCCGCGTGCTCGACGCGCTCGCTCGTGGGGGGCGCTACCAGCCGGAGGAGGACGGCCGCACCGTCCGGCTCGTCGTCGACTGGGACGGGAGCGCGGTGGTCACGCGCCGTCGGCCGGCGGCGAGCGGTCGGCCGGTGAACGTGCTGGTGGACTGGCAGGGCCGCCCGCTCGTGGTCCGTCGCTCGAGTGAGCTGCTCTCGCTCGCGGAGTGGGACGGCCGCGTACGGACCCGCGCGAGCGTGGCGGGGCGAGAGCTCTTCCCCTTCCCGGCCGAGGCCGCGGGGCTGGGGCGACGCCTCGACGCGCCCGCCTCCGTCACGCGCTGACCCGCCGCACGAAGTCCGCGACCGCGTCGAGCCAGACGTCGGCGTCGGCCATGGGCGTCTTGCGTGAGCGGGCGAGGGAGTGGTCGGCCCCCTCCAGCTCGAGGTGCTCCACGTCCTTCAGCTTCCGCAGCACGGGGCGGAGCCGCGCCGGGTCGCAGAGCTTGTCCTTGGCGCCCTGCACGAAGAGCTGGGGGACCGGCACATCGGCGAGGTGGTCGGCGCGGAGCTTCTCCGGCTTGCCGGGCGGATGCAGCGGGTAGCCCAGGTAGACCGCGCCCACCGCCTCCGGCGCGTCGCCCGCGGCGAGCAGCATCGACGCCATGCGACCGCCCATGCTCTTGCCCCCGATCACGAGCGGCCCTCGCCCCCGCATCGCCACCGCGCGGTCGAGCATCGCGCGCCAGGTCGCGAGCAGCCGCCGCTGGGGATCGGGCCCCTTCTTCTTCCCCTCCCGCTGCGCGGCCTCCATGTACGGGAAATGGAAGCGCACGACGCAGCAGCCGCGCGCGGCCAGGCCCTCCGCCGCGCCCACCATGAACGGGTGCGTGTAGGGCGCGCCCGCGCCGTGCGCGAGCACCACCAGGGGCCGCCCGCGCAGCGCCCCGTCGCGGACCCAGGACACCGGGCGCCCCTCCACCTCGAACGAGTCGGTCATGCCCCGAGTCTGCCACGGCGCATGGGCACGTCCTCGGTGCGCCTTTCCGAGATGCGCTCTGATACTCTCGCGCCGAATGGATCGCGACGAGGAAATCCTTCTCGGCAGACGTCGGAAGCGCGTCTGGATCGGCCTCTTCGTCAGCATCCCGTTCCTCGCGGCGATGGCCGGCGGAGTCTGGTTCTTCCTCTCGCAGCGCCGAGAGGCGCAAAACGAAGTGATCGTGGAGAACGTCACGGGCGCCGCCTTCGGCTGCGTCGCCTCGCTGCGCGGAGACGCGCCGGAGGCGTGGGGGCTCGAGCGCGCGCTCGAGCACATGTCGCGCATGGAGCGGGTCACGCGGGACGAGGACGACCCGACGACGCGCGAGGAGCGGGAGCGCTTCGCGCGGCTCGCCGCCGACGCGGCGCGCGGCTGCGAAGAGCTCGGCCGGCTGATGATGGGCGCGCAGCGCGACGAGACCGAGCTCTACTTCGGCGTGCCCGCCCAGCTCGCGCAGCCTCCCGATCAAGCCGACCCCGAGCGCTGGTTCCGACGGGTGATGCCCAAGAGCCGCGAGGCGGTCCTCGAGCTGACGCGACAGATCCGCGTGATGGCCGAGCAGATCAACGCGCGGCGCACGGAGCGGCAGCTGATGGCGCAGCAGCTGCCCATCGAGGGTCGCGGGCCCACCGAGCTCGCGCGGCTGATCGAGCTCACCGCTCCCCCGCGCGAGCGCGAGCGCATCCAGACCGAGGTCTGGCCGCTGCCCGACTACGTCTACGTGGTGCGGCGCGGCTCGATCCCCGCCGTCCCGTGCGACACCCGGTTCATCAACCGGGCCAGCTGCTTCAACGAGTTCGTGCAGACGGTCGGGTGGGATGGCGAGGTCTCGGAGCTGCGCGCGCTCACGCGCCCGAGCCGGGTCACCTACTGGAGCGCCTTCACGCCGACCCCGGACGGAAGCCTCTGGGCGGTCGGCATCGACTCGCGCAATCGCGGCATCGTCGGTCGCTACCCGCCGGACGCGACGGAGCCGGAGCTCAGCCGGCTCGACGCCACCGTGGACGCGGCGACGAACATCGTGGCCGTCGCGGGCGGCGTCGCCATCTTCCCCACCGACGGCAGCGCGTGGCTGGCCGAGGACGCGCTGGCCTTCGCGCGGGTGGAGACCACGCCGCCTCCGCTCATCGTGACGATGGGTCACGGCGGCGCGGACCAGGGCCTGCGCTTCGCGGGGCTGGGCACGCTCAGCCTGTTCGGGAGCGAGGAGGCGGGCTGGACCTCGCGCTTCTCCCCCGTGGAGGACGACGGGGAAGAGGTGTTGCTCCGGGTGATCGACGCGAACCGCCGGGTGCGCGAGGTGGTCGCCCTGCGGTCCCTGCGCTCGGGCAAGGCGGTCGCGCTGCTGCAGCGCTTCCACGAGTCCCCCGACGCGATCATGATCAGCGAGGACTTCGGGCGCACCTGGCTGTCGGATCCGCAGGCGCCCTCAGCGGACTGACGCCCGGCCGGCCCGTCGATGCGCGGCGGCGTCGAGCGCCTCCCGCCACTCGTCGCGCACGAAGCCCACGAGCACGCGCCCGTCGACGTCCGCGACGGGCACCGTCCCCGCGCGGTTGAGCTGGCGCCAGCGGGCGGCCGCGGCGCGGTCGCTCTCCACGTCTCGCTCGACGAAGGGGACGCCGCGCGCCCGGAGCCAGCCGCGCGCGTGGGCGCAGACCGGGCACCACCGAGTGGTGTAGAGCGTCACGGGGACCTGCGCTCGCTCCGCGGCGGAGGCGGGCGGCACCGCGCCGCCACACCCCACGAGGAGACACGTCACGAGGAGCAGGATCGGGCGGCGAGGCATGCGTGGCGTGAGGGTACGAAAAAAGGGAGCGCCGCCCCAGATCGGCGCGGACGCTCCCTCTCTCCTCTGGCGTGGACCGCCGGACGGGCTCAGTTCTCCTGGAGCTCTTCCAGCTTCTTGCGGCCCTTCGGGCGAAGCGTGGTCCAGATGAAGTCGTAGATGTCGAGCAGGTCGTTCGGCTTGTGGCCGGCCTTCTCGAGCCGACGCGCGACCTCCGTCGACATCTTGTGCATGCGGTTGTAGAGGTCGGCCGTCGGGTAGGCGTCGTACGGGAGGTTCGGCGCCATCCACTGGGCCTGCGCGCGGAACACGCTCGGCTTGATCGCGACGTGCTGCACGGGCTGGACGAGCGCGGGCACGGCGGTGGCCAGCGGCCAGGTCACGCGCTCGCCCGGGGTGCGGCCGAGGATGCCGACGTACCGCGTGAAGCGCGACTCGTACGGGCCCTCACCGTAGAGCAGCTCGCGGGCCGCGTTGGCGAAGTCCTCGTGGTGCTCCTCGGGGAGGCTGCGGAGCGACGCGGTGTCCTTGCTCGTCGTCAGGTTGGTGCAGCTGAGCACCTCCTTGAACAGCTCGATGAGCCCGGCGTGGTCGCCCTTCTCCATCAGGCCGTCGACGATGGACTGCTCGAGCTTCTCGGCCGCCTCGAGGTGGGCCGGGTAGCGGTGACGCTTGAGGCGGTTGACGCCCTCGCCGCCGCGCACGTCCGAGATCCACTTCTCGTCCTCGAAGCCCTTCGGGTAGAAGGCCTCGAAGATGGTGACCTGGTCGTCGAAGCTGATGATCCGGTTGACGCTCTTGGGCGTGGGGTCCGGGGCGCGGCGCACGCGCTCGATGCGGAGCATGGACTTGAGGTCGCGCACGATGTCGCGGGCCGAGTCGTAGGGCTCGTCGACGGGCTCGAGGAGGTCGTACCACCCCTTCTTGAACGTCCGCAGCTGACCGTCCTGGAACTGGTAACGACGCTTTTCGCGGCCCTCCCACGCCAGGATGGCGTACCCCCAGTCGGGGCGCTTGGTGTGGGTGTACAGAGGCTCGAGCGAATCGCTTGCGTTGTCCATTCTGCTCCTTGAGAATCGAATTGGTCGGTCCAATTGCCGTTTTCGCGACCGTTGGCCGGATACACGTCGAGGCAGGTGGGCCGACGGCCACACCTCCCTCGCGTCGTCGGGCGTAGACTCCCCCATGGGAGGACCGCGCGGCCCTCGCGGACGCGACCAGAATCGATGGTCCGCATCCGAGGTCCGGCGTCGCCAGGCTCTCGCCCGGTTCTTGGCACGACAACTGCTAGCGATAGGCCTCGCCAGCGCGTGGAGTAAAGCACGAAACGCAGATCGTTTCAAACGCGACTGCGTGGTATCCCGGCGCTCGGGTCATGGCCATCCAATGCGGGAGCTGCGGGCAGGACAACCGCGAAGGCGCGCGATTCTGTCTGCGATGTGGCTCCGCGCTGGCCGTCGATCCTGCGGCGGACCCGCTGGTCGGGAGAGTCCTGCACGAGCGCTACCGCGTCCTGCGCGTGCTCGGCGAGGGCGGCATGGGGCGGGTCTACCTCGGCGAGCAGCAGATGGGCCCGGCCTCCCGAGAGGTCGCCATCAAGGTCCTGCACGAGAAGCACTCGCGCGACGAGACCCTGCGTCAGAGGTTCTACGGGGAGTGCGAGGTGGTGGTCGGACTCACCCACCCGCACACCATCCAGTTTCACGACTTCGGCGCGCTCGAGGACGGCCGACTCTTCATCGTGATGGAGTACATCGAGGGGCACTCCCTCGCCGACGCGCTCCTCGCCGGCCCCATGCCGCTGCCCCGAGTCGAGCGCCTCGTCAGTCAGATCGCCGGCTCCTTGCAGGAGGCGCACGAGCGGCAGGTGATCCACCGCGACCTGAAGCCCGACAACGTGCTGCTGACGACGCGCGGCGGGGAGACGGACTTCGTGAAGGTCTGCGACTTCGGCATCGCCAAGCGGCCGGTCGAAGGGGGGGCGCTCGGCGCCGGTCCCGCGCTGACCCTGCAGGGCACGGTGATCGGGACCCCGCAGTACATGAGCCCCGAGCAGCTCGCGGGCGGCGACATCGACGCGCGGAGCGACGTCTACAGCCTCGGGCTCATGGTCTACGAGATGCTGGCCGGCCGGCGCCCCTTCGAGGCGTCGAGCGCGCTCGAGTGGGCGGCCAAGCACACCGCGAGCACCCCGCCCCCGCTCGCGTCGCAGCCGGCGGCGGCGGATCTGCCGGCCCACGTGCACGAGGCGGTGATGAGCGCGCTCGCGAAGCGCCCGGACGAGCGCCCGGCGTCGATGCGCGCCTTCGCCAACGCGCTGCTCGGGCGGTCCGACGCGACCACGCCGATCACGATGAACGGGCGCGCCTCCACGAGCGGGCCGAACGCGACGCCTCCGAGCGTGCCGCCGATCGACCAGCACGCGCCCACCATGCTCTCGCCCGCGACCCCCATCGGCGGCGCGGAGGTGCTGCGCCCGGCGGGCGTGAAACCGAGCCTCGCCCCGCTCGTGATCGGCGCGGTGATCTTCGCGGTCGGGATCGGCGCGGCGGGCTTCCTGCTCCGCGAGCGCCTCTTCGGCGGGCCCGAGCCGGACGACGCAGGGACGCCGCCGATCGACGCGGGGCAGGACGCCGGCCCGCTCGACGCGGGGCCGCGGACGCCGACCGAGCACACCCACATCGTGCACTTCCAGCGTCGCGTGCGGGACGCCGCCCTCGCCCTCGGGCCGCCGGACGGGCGCTACGCCGTGATCCAGCCGCAGGGGACCATCGTGCTCGAGATCGCGGCCGGCACGCGGATCGCCACCGACGGCACGAGCCAGCCCGACGTCTGGATCGTCATCGACGACGCGCGCTCCGACCCCTACCGGGCCGACGTCGGCGTGGCGCGGAACCAGTACACCACCGTCGGCTCGGAGCTGGTGGGCACGCTCGGGCTCGACGCCGATCAGTTCGAGATCTCGCGCATCCGCTACGTGCGGATCAAGAACCGCGGCCGCCGCAACCTCTACCTCGACTCGGTCGGCGCGTTCTCCACCGTCGAGGCCGACGACTGACAGCGTCGGCCGCGGCCCTCCGGGTCCTGGTAGCGACCCCGGTCGGCGTCGCTGCAGCCGCAGCTCCCCTCCCCGGCCGCGTCTCCGAAGCGGCCGCGGTCGGCGTCGCTGCAGCCTCTCCGGGGGCGTCGGCCGTGCCCCGCCCGGTCTGCGCCCGCGCCCTCGTCGCCGTCGGTCGCCCCCGTGCGTCCCCGCCCCGCCGCGTCGCCCAGGGGGCCGGTGTCCGAGTCGGTCTGCGCGCGGGCGGTGCCCACCGTGGCCCCCAGCGTCAGGCCGCCCAGCGCCGCGAGCGCCGAACGGCGCCCGATCCGGCGCGTGGCCGTGAAGTCGGAGAGCCGCAGCGTCGGCTTCTGAGTCTCCTCGTCGCTCACCGGGTCACCAGGTCGAACTCTGCCGCGCGTGGCGTCGGCGCACAACGTCGCGGTAGGCTCTCCGGGACCCCGATGCCGACGCGCTCGCTCCGCCTCCAGCTCGGCCTCGTGCTGGTCGCCTCGGCCGGCTGGGCCGCCTGGCCGCACCCGAGCTTGGCCGCGTGGCTCGGGGCCTACGCCGCGGCGTGGCTGGCCGCGTCGCTCGGATGGCGCTTCTTCGTGCGCAGGCGCTGGACGCTGGCGCGAGGCCCCACGATCGCGCTCGGGCTGCTCCTCGCGGCGGCGCCCGTGGCCCGCGGCGTGGAGAGGTGGGACGCGCTGCGCGAGCACGAGCGGCTCGACGGGCTCGTGCACGGGACGCGCGCCCGGCTGCGGCTCGCGCGTCTCCCCTCGATCGCGCCGCCGCTCGTCAGCGCCGACCGGCCGCAGACCTTCTACGTGCAGGGCGAGGCGGAGAGCGCCCGGGCCGAGGTCCGGTTCGGCCCGACGGGGCCGCGCGTGCCGGCCGAGCCTCTCGGTCACGGCCTGTTCCGGGTCGAGTACGATCCTCGGCGCCACGGTTCGCCCGACCCGGTCGACGGAGACCTCGACGCCGTGCTCGAGATCGACGGCGAAGCACACACGCGCAGGATGCTCGCGGTGCGCCCGCTCGCGCACCCGCGCCAGCTCGCCACCTCCCCCGCGCGCGATCGGGTCGCCGCGGTGAGCGAGGAGACGGATGAGCTCTTGCTCGTCGAGCGAGACGGGCGCTCGCGGCGGCTCGACGTCGACGACGGCCCGACCGACGTCGCGTGGCTGAGCGACGCGCGGCTCCTGGTCACCCACCGCTACGCGGACGCCGCGCTCGTCGAGCTGCCCTCGGGCGCGCGCACGCCGCTGTCGACCGGCCCGCTCTGTGTCCACGTGGCCGCGCGAGGGGCGTTGGCGGCGCTGACCTGCGAGTCGGCCATCGTGCTCGTCGAGGGCGAGACGGTGCGCCGCGCGGAGCTCGACTTCACGCCGGAGCATGTCGCGTTCGGCCCGGGCGACACGCTGGTGGTGAGCAGCCGCCGCCCCGCCGCGCTGCATCGGCTGCGGCTCGACACGCTGCGAGAAGACGTCCCGCCGCTCTCCCTGGGCCGGCCCGCCGTGACCCTCGCCGCGGCCGAAGAGCTAGCGGTCGTCGCGGTCACCGACTTCCGGCCCGAGGGACCACCCCACCTCGGCAATCACTTCGTCGACGACCAGCTCCTGGAGGTCGATCTCGCGCGCTGGCGGATCCG
>SHBB01000432.1 GCA_004213565.1 Sandaracinaceae bacterium | reverse complement strand
CGCCCAGATCGTTCCAGGTCTGGGAGCAGCGCTCGACGATCGGGACCTCCCTGCGGTTCATGGCGCAGTGCTACGCGGAGCGCCGTCGTGATGCAAGCTTGCTTGGTGCGTCGGCGTCAGTTGCTCGGCATGATCATCATGCCGGCCATCATGTGATGGACCGGCGGGCGGTGCTTCTCCGTGGTCAAGCGACGTTGCTCGGCGTTGGGGGTGGCGCCGTCGTCCTCGATCTCGGCGAGCACGGCGCGGGTCTCGGTGGGGCCGTCGGGGACGGTGGCCCCGGCGTCGGCTTCACCGACCGGCTGCATGGGCGGGCCGAGGTCGCAGGGCTCGGGGCCCTCCATGGCGATGGGCGCCTCCTCGGGCGGCGCGGCGCCCGGGTTGCAACCGGCGGCGAGGGCGCTCGCGAGCACGACGCCGCCCGCCCAGCGCGGGGCGCGGCTGCGGGGCGGGAGGAAGACCGCCTCGCCCTGCTCGCTCATGCCGAGCCGCACGCAGAGGCGCTCGCCCGTGGCGCGGCGGACGCGGCTCTCGGCCTGGGCGCGCGTCATGGTGGAGAGGTCGACGACGGTCCTGGCGCAGCGGGCGCAGTGACGGCCCTCGCCGCGCGGCTCCATCTCGCTCCAGGGCTCCTCGCAGGGCTCGGCGACGCGAAATTCCATGGGCATGAGACCTCTGAGGGCGGGCGACCTTGGTTGTTCCCACGAGTGCCACCGGGCGCCCCGACGTACTACGCTCTGTCGCGGGGAGGGAGCGGACATGGGATTTCACAAGACGGTAGTCCTGATCACGGGGGGCGCTTCGGGGATCGGGGCGGCGCTGGGCGAGGCGCTGGCGGAGCGCGGCGCGCACGTCGTGCTGGCGGACCGGCAGCTCGAGCGGGCGCGTGAGCAGGCAGAGTCGATCCGCGAGCGAGGTCAGCGGGCGAGCGCGGCGGAGCTGGACGTGCGCGACGCGGAGGCCTTCGCGGCGCTCGCGCGGGACGTGCACGCCGAGCACGGGCGGGTCGACTACCTGTTCAACAACGCGGGGATCGGCATCGGCGGGCCGGCGGAGCGCTACGCCGTGGCCGACTGGGACGACGTGCTCGACGTGAACGTGCGCGGCGTCGCCTACGGCGTGCAGGCCGTCTACCCGATCATGCGCGCCCAGGGCCGCGGGCACATCATCAACACCGCGTCGATGGCCGGCCTGCTGCCCGCGGGGAACGCGGCGAGCTACCTCGCGAGCAAGCACGCGGTGGTGGGCCTGAGCAAGGCGCTCCGCATCGAGGGCGCGCGCCACGGCGTCCGCGTCTCGTCTCTCTGCCCCGGCGCGATCCGGACGCCGATCCTGACGGGCGGAGAGTACGGCCGCCACGCGGGCCCGAAGCCGAGCGAGGCGAAGATGCTCGAGCTCTGGGAGAAGCTCCGCCCGATGGACCCCGCGGTGTTCGCGCGCGAGGTGCTGAAGGACGTGGCGAAGAACGAGCCCTACATCATCGTGCCGCGCTGGTGGAAGGCGGCCTGGCTGCTGGAGCGCGTCTCGCCGAAGCTCTCGCTCGCGATCTGGAGCCGCATCTACGACCACAGCGTCGACCAGCTCGCGCTGGACGAAGAGGCGCCGAGCGCCGAGCCACAGGACGCCGCCGCGCGCGCCTGAGCGAAGAGTCAGCGCCAGAGCTCCGGGCGCCCGGATCGGTCGACGATGTGGTCGACGAACGCGCGCACGCGAGGGGCGAGGTGGCGACCCTCGGGCCACACGACCCAGAGCGAGCCGCGCATCGCCGACAGGGCGGGGAAGAGGCGCTCGAGCTCACCGCGCTCCACGTGGGGCTCGGCCATCATCTCGGGGATCACGGCCACGCCTCCGCCTTGCACCGCGGCCGCCGCGACGAGCCAGAAGTCGTTGCAGACCATCACGCTCTTCGCGGCCAGCTCGACCTCGGTGTCGTCGTCCCTCCGCAGCACCACGCGGTCGCGCGGCAGCACCCGGTGGTGCACGAGATCGTGGCCGGCGAGGGAGCCCGGCAGCTCGGGACGCCCGCGGCGCGCGAGATACGCCGGGCTCGCGTAGAGGCCCGCGCCGTGCGTCGCGATCCGCCGACCCACCAGGCCGCCGCCTCCCACGCTCGGCGCGTTCGGCCGGAGCGCGAGGTCGAACCCCTCGGCCGCGAGATCGAGCACCCGGTTGGTCAGCTCGACCTCCACGATCACCTCCGGGAAGCGCTCCCGGAACTCGGTGAGCAGGCGCGCGAAGCCGGTGGAGTGGCCGAGGTCCTGGGGCGTGGTGAGCCGCAGCACGCCGGTCGGCGTCTCGGCCCGGTCGTCCAGCTCGCGCTCGACCTCCGCGAGCTGACGCAGGGCGGGCGCGGAGCGGGCGTGCAGCCGCAGCCCATCTTCGGTCACGGTCACGCTGCGGGCCGAGCGCGTCAGCAGCGGCAGCCCCAGCGCGTCCTCGAGCCGGGCCACGCGGCGGCTGACGGTGGACTTCGGGACCCCGAGCTGTTCGGCCGCGCCGGTCAGGCTGCCCGTCTCCACCACCCGGACGAACGCGTCGAGATCCACCAGGTTCACGCTTTCAGGTTGCATCAGAGCAACCATGGGTTGCAAGTGCGCCCGATGGTTGCGCTCGGGGAACCTCCTAGACTTCGCTCTCCAAGGAGAGACGACGATGAAGATCACGCTCTGGATCCTGCAGGTGCTCCTCGCCGCCGCGTTCGGCATGGCGGGCGCGATGAAGCTGGCCACGCCCATCGACGAGCTGGTGGCGAGCGGGATGGCCTTCGCGGCCGACTTCCCGTGGATGGCGCGTCTGGCGGGCGGCGCGGAGGTGCTCGGCGCGATCGGGCTCATCCTGCCCGCGGCGACCCGCATCAAGCCAGGTCTGACGCCCCTCGCGGCGGCCAGCCTGGGCCTGGTGATGCTGCTCGCGCTGGTGTTGCACCTCGTGCGCGGAGAGATCGCCGGGCTCGGCGCGCCGGCCGTGCTGATGACGCTCAGCCTCTTCGTCGCCTGGGGCCGCTGGAAGAAGGCGCCGATCACGCCCCGCGGCGCGGATCGGACTGGCTCGCTCGCCTCCGCCTGATCAGAACCGGTGGCGCGGCATCCGGCCCCGCACCATGCGGATGGGCGGGTTCTGGATGGCGTGCTTCCGGGCCTCGAGCGCTTCTCGCTCGGCCGCTGAGAGGGCGCCCGCGCCCGCGTCGCTGGGCATCGCCACCGCCTCCGGGAGCGCCTCCGGCGCGGGCTGGGTCACCACCGGCTGCATCGCAGGTCCCGGGTCGGTCAGCTCACACGGCTCGATCGTCTCGGTGATCTCGGGCGCTTCATGCTCGGCGCAGCCCGCCGCGCTCAGCGCGCTCAGCAGCACGAGGCCGCCGGCCCAGTGCGGGGCGCGCGAGGGCGCGGGCCGAAAGAGCGCCGCGTCGTCCTCGTCCACCGCGAGCTGCACGCACAGGTAGTCGCCGGTCACGCGGCGCATCCGGCTCTCCGCCTGGGCGCGGCTCATCTTCGACAGGTCGACGACGGTGTGCTGACAGCGCTCGCAGAAGCGGCCCTCCCCGCGGGGGGCCATGTCTTCCCAGCGCTCTTCGCACGGCTCGGGGATGTGGAAGCTCACGCCCCTCCGACCCGACACGCGCGCGGTTCCTTGGCCGTTCGCGTCAGGCGCGGAATGTCCGGTCAGATCGTCTTCATGCCCGGCCGGGCCTGCCGTACGTCGCCCTCTCATGCAGTACCCCCACCCCACCGAGGAGGCGCTCGTCGCCGCCACGGCAGCCACGGCCCTCGCCTCGGAGTTCAGGAGCACCTGGCTCTCGTCCAGTGTCCGCGCCCTCAAGGAGCGCGAGCTCTGGGATCGATATCTGCGGCACGTGCCGCCCGAGCACCGAGACGTGATCGAGATGCACGTCGCGGGTATGTGGCTGCCCATCGACGTCGCGCACGCCCACTACACGGCGTGCGATCGGCTGGGCCTCAGCGCGACGGAGCTCTACGACATCGGACGCGAGGTGTCCGATCGTCTGCACGCCACCATCCTCAGCGTCGTCGTGCGCGCGGCCAAGAGCGCGGGCGCGAGCCCGTGGGCGGTGCTGGAGCGAACCCCGCGGCTCTGGCGGCGCATCTGGATCGGGGGGGACATCGCGCTCTACAAGCTGGGCCCGAAAGAGGCGCGCCTCGAGGCCTACGCCTGGCCCGTCGCTCGCTACGACTACATCCAGCACGGCATGCGCGGCGTGTTGCACGCGCTGATCGAGATGTTCTGCCGCGTCGCCTACGTGCGCCAGCTTTCAGAGCGCTGCACCCCCGACAAGCTCGCCTATCAGATCAGCTGGGCTTGAGCTGGTCTCTAGGACTGGCGGTCGCCGTCGACTCGCCCCAGGTCGATGCCATGTCGCTCTACGCATGGTTCAAGAGCGCCGGCCCCAGCGGGTTCGGCTACGCGTCCACGGCCGAAGAGGTCACCGAAGGGGTGGACCTGAGCGGCAAGACGGTCCTGATCACGGGGATCAACTCCGGGCTGGGGGCGGAGACGGCGCGGGTGCTGCACATGCGCGGGGCGCGGATCCTCGGCGCGGCGCGCACGCTCGCCAAGGCGCGAGACGCCCTGGCGTCGCTGGGGAAAGACGCGGTCCCGCTCGCGTGCGAGCTTGCGGAGCCCGCCTCGGTCAGGGCCTGCGTGGAGACGGCCTCCGCGCACGGACCCATCGACGTGCTCCTCTGCAACGCGGGCATCATGGCGCTCCCCGAGCGGACCCTGGCCCACGGCCAGGAGCTGCAGTTCCTCACCAACCACGTCGGCCACTTCATGCTCGTGACCGGCCTGCTCGATCAGCTCACCGACGACGGGCGCGTGGTGATGCTCTCGAGCGCGGCCCACAACTGGGCGCCGCCGGCCGGCATCCAGCTCGACGATCTGACCTTCGAGCGGGGCTACACGCCGAACAAGGCGTACGGGCAGTCCAAGCTGGCCAACCTGCTCTTCGCCCGCTCGCTGGCCAAGCGCTTCGAGGGCACGGGCAAGACCGCGAACGCGCTCCACCCCGGCGTGATCGACACCAACCTCGGCCGTCACCTCCCCGGCGTGGCCCGCGCGCTCATGCCCGTCCTGTCCGCGCTCGCCTTCAAGAGCATCCCGCAGGGCGCGGCGACCCAGTGCTACGTGGCCGCTCACCCCGCGGCGGCGGAGATCAACGGCGAGTACTTCTCGGACTGCAACGTGGCCAGGTCCTCACGGCACGGCCGGGACCTCGAGCTGGCCGAGAAGCTCTGGGACCGCACCGAGGAGATCGTGCGCGGCTTCGACGAGGCGCCGGCCGAGAACGAAGCGCGCCCGTAGCGGACGGCCGCGTCGCGCAGCTCAGAAGCCTCGCTCGCGAAGCCAGTCCAGGGCGGCTCGCTCGGAGGCGTGGTTCGTGACCGGCCACGGGACGTCGCCCACCAGCCACTCGAACGCGGTGAGGAGCCCACGCACGACCGGGTGATCGACGACGCGCGCGTCGGCCATGATGACCCCCTCCGCGACCTCGGCGAGCCGGCGCTCCCGCTCGGCGAACTTCTTTCGGAGCGTCGCCGGGATGGTGAGCGGGTTGACGTGCCGAAGGTCGGTCAGGTGCACGTGGCGACCCCGGGGCACGAGCGACTCCAGCTCGTCGTAGGCCACGTCGACGTCCGCCTCCGTGACGTCCGCGAAGACCTGCATGTGGACGACCGGCCAGAGCGACGAGTCGACCCGAATTCCGCGGTGCGCCGCGCTGCCCGAGCTCATCCTCGGGAGCCTACCAGAGCGCACCGGGCCACGGTCTGCGAGCGGCTAGACGTTCTGTGCTTTCGCGGCCGCGGAGTGACCGAAGGGGCAGGCGTAGACGTAGAGCACCGCGCTGATCAGGTCCCACTCGGGCCACGCGAGCTGGACCGCGAAGCGCAGGCGAGCGTCGCAGTCCTCGCAGCGGAGGTCCGAGACGAAGGCGTTCGCGGCGTCCTCGCGTGTGCCCGTGACCAGGGCGGGGAAGCCGCCGATCTTCGAGCCACGGGCGTAGTGCGCCGCGCCGTCGTGCGCGGTGTCCACGCGGCTCGCGAAGATGGGCTCGACCTCGCGGTAGGGCCGGGCGTCCAGCAGCATGCCGCCCGCGGTCATCGGGTAGACCTCGTCGACGATCCGCGCCTCGAAGGCGTTCGTGAAGGCCAGCTCCCACGGGTCGTAGTCGTAGGGGACCTCGCGGCTGAAGAGGACGAGCGAGCCCGCGTTCGCGAGCGGGAGATGCGGGCTGACGGGGAGGGTCGCGGCGAGCATCCAGCCGTCGCGCACGCCGATCTCGAGGTCGGGCGCCTCGAGGTCTCGCTGACGCAGCGCGAGCGCCTCCCGGTACCAGTGGCTCGGAGGCGTGCGCACGACCGAGCGCTGATGCGCGATCGGCGCCGTCGGCGGCCCGCCCTCGAGCTGCAGCGACGAGAGCGGCAGGTGATGCAGCCCGAGCCGGTCCGTCTGCACGAGCCGCTTGCCGCGCGGCTCCACCTGCGCGACGTGCCCGTGCATCTCGAGCGCCGGGGAGAAGGAGCCCTGGAGCGTGATGGGCGGGTTGGCGCCGTCCGAGGTGAGCTCCACGCAGAGCGGGGGCTCGCGATGGGAGAGCGTCTCCGAGACGAAGAAGAGCGCGTCGTCCCCGGGCGACCAGAAGAGCAGGACGCCCTGGTCGCGTCGGGCGTGCTCGTGGCGCTCGACCAGCGCCCAGTCCCGCCCGCGCAGGAGCCACAGCTCGTCCTCCGTCAGGCGATACACGCCGTGCGGCGTGGCCACGGTCTGCCCGACGCCGTGGCCGGGCCCGTAGGGCAGCGGCACGAGCGTGCGCGTGGTCAGATCGAGCGCGCAGGTATCGTTGCGATTGTCGCCCCCCGCGATGACGAGCTGGTTCGCCGTCTCGTCGTGCACGAAGCCGACGCGGTGCGCGTAGTGGCCGGCGACGCGCACGTCGGGCCCGGAGATCGCCTCGAGATCTTCGCCCGGCGCGCGCCGCCAGACGCTCCCGTCCGCGAGGAGCACGTAGAAGACCCCGCGCGGATCGGCGGCCACGTGCAGGTAGCGCTCGTCGAGCTGCATGCGCCGCGTCGCGCTGACCGGCTCGTGCCACGGCGTCGCCGCGTCGCCCTCGAGCTTCCAGCTCGCGAGATCCCGGTGTCGCACGAGGTAGAGCGAGTCTCCCCCGAGCGCCGCCGTCGCCACGCGCCCGAGGGAGATCGACAGGTCCCCCTCGGTCCACTCCACGCCTTCCCCGCCGTTCACGCGCCGAGGCTAACCCGCCCGCGGCTGCGGCGTGAAACTCGCGGTCACTCCCGGGACGCGTGGCGCGCCGCGGTGGTGTACGTGATCGCCGCGCGCCAGGCGATCCTGGCCACGATGGCGCGCGTCAGACGCGGACCACGTCGACCCGCGGCGCGAGCGCGTAGCCATCGCCGGTCGTGAGCAGGAGCTCGCCCAGGCCGAGCTTGCGGAGGCGGTTGATGGTCACGTAGACGCGGCGCGCGCCCGACTCGGGGGACATCTTCTCGCCCGGCCAGCCCGCCTCGAGCACCTCGTCCAGGCCGAGCGGCGCGCGGCTCGGATCGGTCTTGTGGTCGACGAGCGCGCGCAGGATGCCCCGGAGCGCGCGGCGGCGGGTCAGGTCGACGCCCTCGCCTTCGCCCTCGAGCCGGAACCAGCCCGCGCCGTCCGCCACCTCCATGCGGACCTGCGAGACCTCGCGGCCGGGCGCGACGGCGCGGGCCACGCTGGCCAGGAGCTCGAGCGCGCGGCGCTCCTCGAGCCCCTCCCCCGCGCTCGGGAGATCGCTCAGGTCCACCGGCTCGCCGCGCGCCGCCGCCGCCTTGGCCGCCGCGACCCGGGCGAAGCCGCGCAGGAGCCCGGCCAGCGCGTCGCCCCGCGCGAACGCCTCCTCCGCCGCCTCGGGGTGACCCATCATCGCGCGCGCGGCGCCGGCGTAGGACCAGAGCCGCGCCGCCTCGGGGCTCCCGGCGAGCTGACTCGCGGCCCTCTCCAGCGCGTCCCGCGCGGCGCCGAAGTCCTGCTCGAAGAACGCCACCTTGCCCCGGATCCCCAGCGCGCGCGCGAGCGGCGCCTTCAGCCCGAGGAAGCGCGCGCGCTCGAGGGCCGCGTCGGCGTCCTCGTGCGCGCCGGCCAGGTCGTCCGCCCAGAGCCGCGCCTCGGCGCGCACCAGGTGCTCGAGCGCCCACTGCCGCAGATAGCCGAGGCTCTCGTAGGCCTCGATCGCGGCCGTGGCGTGCCGCTCCGCCGCCTCGAAGCGCTCGGCGCGCAGCATCGTGGCCGACAACGAGCCGTGACACAGAGCGATGAGGCCCGGGATCCGGGTGCGCGTGGCGAGCTCGAGCGCGCTCTCGAGCGTGCGCCGCGCCTCGTCCGTCTCGCCCCGGTCCGCGTGGAGCCAGCCGAGCCCGTTGAGCGCGTTGACCTCGTCGCTGGGGCGGCCGCTCCGGCGCGCGGCCTCGAGCGCGTGGCGCAGGTGCCGCTCGAAGCCCTCCGCGTCTCCGGCCCGGAAGGCGTTCGCCGCGAGGTTGCGGGCGCAGCCGGCCTCGGTCTCGACGTCGCCCGAGCGCCGGGCCGCGTCCATCGCCCGCGCGAGCGCCCGCTCGGACGCGTCGAGCTCCTGGGACCAGCGCGCGACCCGGGCCGCGGCCAGCTCCGCGCGGGCGAGCAGGCGATCGTCGCAGAGCGTCTCGGCCAGCGCGCGCACCCGCGCGACGAGCTCGGACTGGCGCGAGAAGGGCCCGCGCCGCTGATAGGCCACGTGCAGCACGAGCCCGAGGCGCGCGGCGGCCTCGTCGTCCGCGCGCTCGAGCGCCGCCTCCAGGTTGGGGAGATCCACCACGAGGTGCGCCGTGCACGC
>SHBB01000431.1 GCA_004213565.1 Sandaracinaceae bacterium | reverse complement strand
GCTTCGCGGGCGACTTCGAGAGCGCGCCCGACCTGGTGCTGTCCCCGAAGACCGAGGAGCACGTCCGGGTCGCGCTCGACTGGGCCTCGGACGCGGGCGTCGCGGTGGTGCCCTACGGCGGCGGCACGTCCGTCGTGGGCGGCGTCGAGGTGGAGGCGCGCGACCGCCCTGTCGCGTGCCTCGACCTGCGCGGGATGGACGAGGTCCTCGAGGTGGACCCGGTGTCCCGGTCGGCGCGCATCCAGGCGGGCGCGACGGGCCCGCGCCTCGAGGCGCAGCTCAAGAAGCAGGGCCTCACGCTGCGCTTCTTTCCGCAGAGCTTCGAGCTGTCGACCCTGGGCGGCTGGATCGCGACGCGCGCCGGCGGGCACTTCGCGACGCGCGACACCCACATCGACGACCTCGTCGAGTCCACCCGCATGCTCACACCGCGCGGCGTGTTCGAGTCGCGGCGCCTCCCCGCGTCGGGCGCGGGCCCGAGCCCGGACCGCCTGGTGCTGGGCTCGGAGGGCGCGCTCGGCGTGATCACCGAGGCGTGGCTCCGCGTCCGACCGCGTCCGATCTGGCGGGCGAGCGCGTCGGTGCGCTTCACGCGCTGGAAGGAGGCCGTCGCGGCGACCCGCGCCGTCGCGCAGAGCGGGCTCTACCCCTCGAACTGTCGGCTGCTCGACAAGCGCGAGGCGCTGCTCAACCGCGTGGCCACCGACGGCACGCACGTCCTCTTGCTCGGGTTCGAGTCGGCCGAGCACGGGGTGGAGAGCTGGATGGAGCGCGCGCTCGAGATCGCGCTCGGGCTCGGCGGCGCCTGCAAGGACGGTCCGGTCTACCGCATCAAGAAGCCAGAGGAGGCCGCCGCGCCGCGCGACGAGGCCGAAGAGCGCTGGCGGACCGCGTTCCTCGACGCCCCCTACATCGTCAACTCGATGGTCAGCCTCGGCGTGATCGCCGACACCTTCGAGACCGCGTGCACCTGGGACCAGCTCGACGCGATGCACGGCGCGATCGTGCACGACGTGCGGGACGCCATGAAGCGCGTGGCCGGCGCGGGCATGATCAGCTGCCGCTTCACCCACGTCTACCCGGACGGAGCGGCGCCCTACTTCACCTTCCTCGCGCCGGCCAAGCGCGGCTCGGAGCTCTCGCAGTGGAGCGAGATCAAGAGCGCGGCGAGCGAGGCGATCCTGAAGCACGGCGGCACGATCACGCACCACCACGCGGTCGGGCGCATGCACGCGCCGTGGGCCCGGCGGCAGCGCCCCGCGCTCTTCGGCGAGGCGCTCCAGGCCATCAAGGAGCGCTGGGACCCGGCGGGGATCCTCAACCCGGGCGTCCTGATCTGACTCAGAGCCGCTGCAGCGCGGCGCGCTCGGCCTTCCGGAGGCTGAGCATGCGGAGGCGCACGTCGAAGCGGCCGTCTTCGCGGCGCTTGCTGCCGAGCGCCTTGCCCCGCAGCGACCGCGCTTCCCCCTCGAGGGTGAGGGTCAGCTCGGTCGGCTTGCCGGGCGCGAAGGCGCGGTCGAGCACCACGTGCAGCACCTCGCCCTCGAAGCGAAGCGCCTCGCCCCGCGCCTCGCCCGCCTCGACCTCGGCGCTCACTCCCGCCCCCGGCGCGCCGCGTCGCGGGCCTCGCGGAGGTCCTGCTTCTCCTTGATGTCCTCGCGCTTGTCCCCGACCTTTCGGCCCTTGCCCAGGCCGAGCTCGACCTTCGCGTAGCCGCCCTTGAAGTAGACCGCGAGCGGGACGACGGTGTAGCCGCGGGTCGTCAACCGACCTTCCCACTTCTCGATCTGGGAGCGCTTCAGCAGGAGCTTCCGCACCCGCCTCGGCTCGTGCTGGAAGAAGGGCCCGGCTTGCTCGTAGGGCGCGATGTGCATCTTGTGCAGGAACACCTCGCCGTGATCGAAGAGCGCGTAGCTGCCGTCCAGGTCGGCGCGGCGCTGCCGGAGGCTCTTCACCTCCGAGCCGGTGAGCACCATGCCGGCCTCGAGGCGCTCCTCGATGACGTACGTCTTCGTCGCCTTCGGGTTGCGACAGACGAGCAGCTCACCGGGGACGTCTTTCTTCTTCTTCGCCATCGCAGGAGCCGCTCTCTGTAGCACAGGCGCCGTCCGGGGCTCGCCACCCGAGCGCGATGGCGGCCCGGATCTCGGCCACCCGGGCCGCGTCGGCCTCCTCGAGCACCAGCCCCTCGAGCGCCGCGTCGAAGCGCTCCACCTGCGCGCTCATCGCCGCGCCCGAGAGGTGCGCGAGCGCGGCCAGCTCCACCCCGAGCCGCACCGAGACGCCCACGTCCAGCCCCTCACGCGCGGCCTCGAGGGCGGCGCGGCGCGCCTCGGTCTCGGACGCCTCGTGGGAGGCGGGGAGCCCATCGGGCCGCCACCCCTCCGCCGTCAGCACCAGGGGCGCGTCGACGCCCGGCACCTCACCGCGCACGGCGAGCTGCGGCCAGCGCAGCGAGACCACCGCCTCGAGCCGTCCGTCCCCGTCGACGTCGGTGAGCGCAGACGCGCAGGCCCCCGTGGCGAGCGCGTCGCCCGCGATGGGGAGCGCCTCCGCGCGGCCCTCCGGATCGACGCGCACCACGGCGAGGCAGCGCTCCCCCGCGTGGTCGTCGCGCGCCACGAGCACGTCCTCTCTGCCGTCCCCGTCGAGATCGGAGCGCGGCGGCTCCGGCAGCGACACGCGCCCATGGCGCTCCCGGAGCCCGTCGGGCTCGTGCGAGTCGAGGGCCACGACCACGCCACGCCGAGACACCACCCGCACGGCGTATTGCTCGCCTCGCTCGAACGCGAGCGCCACGAAGCCGTCCCCGGTCCGCCGCTGGGTGCGCGTCCACCCCGCCTCGCGCAGGGCCGCCTCGACCTCGACCGCCTCCTCCTCGGGCTCGACCCCGACCCGCATCCAGTCCTCCGGGCGCGGGCCCTCGAGCGCGCCCCCACAGGCCGCCCCGAGGGCCGCGAGCCCCACGTAGAGGTGCGTGACGGAGCGTCTCATCCAGGTGCAGGTGTGGCACGCCGCGGCCGATGGACCAATGGGCTATGGTGGCGCGGGAGGGGGACCGTGAGCGCTGGTTCGACGAGGAGGTCTTCGCCGGGAGACGAGACCGTCCGTGGAGTCGGGGCGCGCGTGGGTCTCGGACGCGTCGCTGCCTTCGTGGCCGTGGCGGGGGCCTACGCGGTGGTGACGGGAGCGAGCCTCGCGAGCCAGTTCCAGCTGGGCATGCCCGCCCCCTTCTGGCCGGCCTCCGGGCTCGGCTTCGGGCTGCTGGCGATGCGCCCGCGGAGCGACTGGCGATGGCTCGTCCCCGCGATCTTCGTGGGCGCGAGCCTCTCCGACATCCTCTTCGGGTACCCCTTTGCACAGTCGCTGGGCTTGGCGGGAGTCAACGCGATCGAGCCAGTGGTCGCCGTCCTCGTCTGGCAGAGGATCGTCGGCGTCGAGAGGCAGCAGCTGCGCTCCGCCAAGGACGTCCTCGCCATGGTGGCCAGCGCGGGCGCGGGCGCGCTCGTCGGGGCGGGCCTGGGCGTGCCCATCCTCCAGACCCTCGTCGACGCGCCGTTCGTCAGCACCTTCGCGCACTGGGCGGTCGACGACTTCCTGGGCGTCATCGTCGTCGGTCCGGTCGTCCTCGCGTGGTGGCCTGGTGCGCCGGCTTCCAGCTCGCGCCGGTCCGCCGAGTCCGCGCTGATCGTCGCGCTGCTGGTGGGCGTGTCGCTCACCGCGCTCGCGCGGGCCGCGGACCTCACGGGCCTCGCCCTCCTCTACCTGACGGTCCCGCTCCTCGTCTGGGCGGCCCTGCGGACCGGTCCCCGCGGCACCTCGCTGGCGTGCCTCACGCTGTCGGGCGTCGCGGTCTGGGCCACGCTCAGCGGCGCGGGCCCACTCGCCCAGGTGGAGATCGCCGAGCGGTCGATGGCAATACAATTCTTCCTGTCACTCAACCTGCTCCCGGTCTACGTGCTGATGGGGGTCGTTCAGAGCCGCGACGGGCTGACCGAGACCCTCGCCACGCGGGAGGCCCAGTACGCGCGCATCCTCGAGTCGACGTACGAGGGGGTGTGGGAGATCGACGCGCAGGGGATGACCCTCTACGCGAACACGAGGATGGCGGAGATGCTGCGCCGCCCCGTCGAGGAGGTGCTCGGCCGGTCGATCTTCGAGCTGATCCACGAGGACGATCGCGCCACCCTCGAGACCAGCCTCGCCCAGCTCGAGCGCACCGCCGAGTACGAGCTGCGGCTCCGCACCCAGGACGGCGGCGCGCTCGAGGTCTCGATCACGGCCGACGCGATGCTCGACGAGAGCGGCGCGTACCGCGGCGCCGTCGGCCTGTTCCGCGACGTCAGCGAACGGCGCCGCGAGGAGGAGCGCCGGGAGGCGCTCGAGGCGCAGCTCCAGCAAGCACAGAGGCTCGAGGCGATCGGCATGCTCGCGAGCGGGATCGCGCACGACTTCAACAACCTCCTCACCTCGATCCTCGCGTACTCGGACATGCTGGTCAGCACCCTGCCGGAGGGCACCGACGAGGCAGACTTCGCAGTGCAGATCCTCGACGCCGCGGAGCGGGGGAGCGAGCTGACGGCGCGCGTGCTCGCGTTCAGCCGCAAGCAGGTCTTGTCGCTCCAGCCCCTGGACCTCGGCGTCCAGGTCGAGCGGAGCCTGGCGATGGCGAGGCGACTGCTGGGCGAGCAGATCGAAGTGGATCTCACCCTGCCCCGTGACCCGGTCCCGGTAGAGGCCGATCCGGGTCAGGTCGACCAGGTGCTGCTCAACCTGCTCGTCAACGCCCGCGACGCGATGCCGGACGGCGGGCGCATCGAGCTCACCGTGGACACCGTCGAGAGCCATCGCTTCTCGGGGTCGGGCCCCGAGCTGCCGGTGGCGCGGCTCACGGTTCGCGACCACGGGTGCGGCATCACCCCCGAGGATCTGGCCCACATCTTCGACCCCTTCTTCACCACCAAGGAAGCGGGGATCGGCACCGGGCTCGGCCTGGCCACGTCACGCGGCATCATCGAGCAGCACGGGGGTCACATCTCCGCCCGGTCGGTGGTGGACGAGGGGGCCACCTTCGAGGTGCTGCTGCCGCTGCGCCCGGAGCTCTCCCCCACCCAGGACCGCACCCGCCGCGAGCTCGACCGAGCCGCCCTCCACGCGAGGCCCGGCGAGACCCTCCTGCTGGTGGAAGACGATCCGCAGATCTTCCGCATGGCTCACAAGATCCTGACCGACGCCGGCTTCCTCGTGCTCGGCCGCACGTCGCCGGCCGGCGCGGTCCAGCTCATGAAGGAGTCGCCGACCCAGCTCGATCTCCTGGTGTCGGACGTGGTCATGCCCGAGATGTCGGGGCCCCAGCTGTACGCGCGCCTGCGCGAGGCCCAGCCGGATCTGCGCGCGCTCTTCGTCTCCGGCTACCCCAAGGACTTCCTCGGCGCGGGCGGGCGCGTCACCGAGAGCGTGGAGCTGCTCTTGAAGCCCTTCACGCCGGTCGATCTGCTGCAGCGTGTGCGTCAGATGCTCGACGCGGGCAAGCGCATCGCGCCCCGCTGAACGAGGGATCACTCGACCCGCGCGAGGACGCGACCGTGCACGCGCTCCGCGCCGGCCTCCCGGAGCGCCTCCGAGCAGGCCGCGAGGGTGGCGCCGGTCGTGCGCACGTCGTCGATCAGGAGCACGCGCCCGCGGATGGGCTTGGCCACGAACGCGCCCCGCACGTTCTCCGCGCGGCCCGGCTCGTCGAGGCCCGCCTGGGGAGGCGTGTCCCGCGTCCGGCGCAGCAAGCGCGGGCGGTGGGGGACGCCGAGGGCGCGGGCCACGCGTCGGGCGAGCAGCGCGGACTGGTTGAACCCGCGCTCCGCGAGGCGACGCCGATGCAGGGGCACGGGGACGACGAGGTCCACTTCGCCCGCGAGAGACCTGCACGCCCGCGCGAGCCTCGCGCCGAGCGGCTCGGCGAGCTCGGACCGGCCCCGGTACTTCAGGCGCCGGATCGCCTCCGACATCGGCCCTCCGTACAGATACGCGGCCTGCTCGCCCGCCGCGGGCTCCAGCAGCGAGGCGCAGACCTCGCAGAAGCCGACCACGCCGGGCGGCAGCTCGAGATCACAGCCGCCGCAGCGCCGCGGCGCGACCAGCTCCAGCACACCGCCCAGGATGCTTCGTACCCACATGCGCGCGGCCATCGGCCGATCCCCGCCGCGGTTGCTATCGTTCTTCGGTGCCCATCCCCGAAGAGGTCGCGAGCCGCGTCGCGGCGACCGCGCGCGAGCTGGCCGACACCCCCGAGGTCGAGAGCTTCCTGCTCGGGCTCGCCACCGAGTCGGTCCGCGAGTCGGCCGGGCTTGGCGCGGACGCGGTGGTCGACGTCTTCCGCACCGACGACGAGGAGGAGGCGCGCGAGGTCCTCTCCCACCTCGAGCGCGAGCTGGCCGCGCACCCCAAGCGCCGCGCTCTGCACGTGGACGCGGGGACGGCGCCGCTCGGTGGCCTCGTCCGGGTGTACGTGGCCCTCTGGGCGATGCCCTCGGTCTGAGGCGCGCGGCCCGTCAGTGCGAGTAAGGCTCACCCCGCAAGATCGTGTACGCGCGGTAGACCTGCTCGGCCAGGAAGACGCGGGCGAGTCGGTGGGGCAGCGTCATCGCGCTGAGCGAGAGCCGCACGTCGGCCGCGCGGCTGACCTCGGGAGGCAGACCGTACGAGCCGCCGATCAGGAAGGTGATCGACGGCACGCTGCGGACCTCGCACTCGCCCACGAAGCTGGCGAGCTTCTGGCTGCTCCACGCGTCGCCCTCGACCTCGAGCGCGACGACCTTGCCGCGCGCGTCGAGGGCCTTCTCGAACTTCGCCTGGACCTGGTCGATCGGCCCATCCTTGAGCTCGATCTCCTCGAGCTTCACGTAGCGGCCGATGCGCCCGAGGTAGTCGTCGAGCACCTTGCGGAGCGGCTTCTCTTTGACCTTGCCGACGGCGACGATCGTGACGCGCACGTCAGTCGGGGGTCGATACGCGCGGCGCGTCCATCCAGAGCGACTCGAGGTCGTAGTAGCCCCGCGTGTCCTCGTGGAAGATGTGGACGATGACGTCGCCGAAGTCCATCAGGACCCAGGCCGCCTGCGGCAGGCCCTCGACGCTCAGGCAGCGCTGGCCCGTCTTCTTCTTCACGTCGTCCTGGACGTTCTTCGCCAGCGCGGAGACCTGACGGTCGCTCCGGCCGCTCATCACGATGACGAAGTCGGCGTAGTCGACCTTGCCCGCGACATCGATGATCTCGACGTTCAGCGCCTTGCGGTCGAGCCCCGCCTCCGCGATCGCGAGGGCCAGCTTGCGCGCGGAGCTCAGCTGCTCCTCACGCCGCTGGAGCCGCGCCGCCGCCTGCTCTTCGCTCTCCACCACCGGCTCGGCGGCCTTGCCTGACTTCTTCGCCATCTGCGTTTCCGTTCGATTCCCCGCGCGGGGGCCGGAGGGTGTACAGCTCCGGAGGGGAGCGCGCAAACGGACCCTCACGCCCGGATCTGCCCGTCGCCGCGCGCCACCCACTTGAGGGTGCACAGCTCCGCGAGCCCCATCGGGCCGTAGGCGTGGAGCTTGGTGGTGGAGATGCCGACCTCGGCGCCGAGGCCGAGCTGCCCTCCGTCGTTGAAGCGCGTCGAGGCGTTGACCAGCACGAGCGAGGCGTCGACCTCGCGGAGCCAGCGCTGGGCCTTGCCGTAGCTCTCGGTGACGATGGCCTCCGTGTGGAGGCTCCCGTGGGCGGCGACGTGCTCCATCGCCGCGTCGATCCCGTCGACCACGCGCACGGCCAAGATCAGGTCGAGGTACTCCTCGTCCCAGTCGGCGTCGGTGGCTGGCTTCGCGTGGGGCACCAGCGCGCAGGTGCGCGCGTCGCCCCGCAGCTCCACCCCCGCGTCCTTCATCGCCTCCCCGATGCGCGGCAGGAACGGGTCGGCCACCGCCGCGTCGACGAGCAGCGTCTCCATCGCGTTGCAGACGCCCGGCCGATGGGTCTTGGCGTTGAGCGCGATGGCCGCCGCCTTCTCGAGGTCCGCGTCGGCGTCGACGTACACGTGGCAGACGCCCTTGTAGTGCCGGATCACGGGCACGCGCGCGTTCTCGGCCACGAACCGGATCAGCCCCTCGCCGCCGCGCGGGATCACGAGGTCGAGCACGTCGTCGAGCCCGATCATGACCAGCGTCGCCTCGCGCTCCAGTGTGGGCAGCAGGCTCACCGTCGCCGGGTCGAAGCCCTCCGCCTCGAGCGCCTGGGCGAAGATCGAAGCCAGCGCCTGGTTGGTCCGGAACGCCTCCTTGCCGCCCCGCAGCAGGCAGGCGTTGCCCGCCTTGAAGCAGAGCGCCGCCGCGTCGACGGTGACGTTCGGGCGGGACTCGTAGATGATCCCGATGAGACCCAGCGGGGCCCGCATGCGGGCGACCTCGAGCCCGTTGGGGAGCCGGCGGCTCTGGGTGATCTCGCCCACCGGGTCGGGCAGGCGCACCACGTCGTCCACCGCCGCGGCCACGCCGTCGAGTCGCGCGCGGTCGAGCTTCAGCCGGTCGAGCAGCGCGGCGCTCAGCCCCGACGCCTCGCCCGCCTGCACGTCCGCGACGTTCGCCTCGAGCACGGCCTCGGAGGCGGGGGCGCGCAGCGCGGCGGCGACCCGGCGCAACACGGCGTCCTTGCGCGCGGTCGGCGCGGCGGCGAGCTTCTTCGCGGCGGCCTTGGCGCGTCGCGCGAGGGTCTCGACCTGGGTTCGTAGCTCTTCGGTCACGGCACCCGAGATACTAGCGCCGGGCGCCCTGCGACTCCACGACGGGCTCACTCCACTACATGGTCACTCGACGACCTGCTCACTCGACGACCTGCTCACTCGACGACCTGCTCACTCGACGACGAGGT
>SHBB01000430.1 GCA_004213565.1 Sandaracinaceae bacterium | reverse complement strand
AGGGGGCTCCGCGATCGTCGGACGCCTCCCACGAGAGCTTTCCTCGTTGCCCTCGAGGCCGCGATCCGAGGGCGTCGCCGACTGGGAGGATCCGGACTCGCACGCTGCAGGTAGTCCAGGGCATCTCCGAGCCGAACTCCACCAGCGCCCGCTTCGCACTCAGTGCTCCTTCTGGCCATGCCGCCTCCCCCACGAGGTGCACCGAGAGCTCTCCGGGAGACGGCAAGGCGCCTCCCGGCGTGCACCGACCGCGCGTCATGCGGCACCCAGACCCGCCGCCGCGCTCTCGGCGTTCGCGGCGCGCGGGTCGGCCCCCCCCCACGCGAGCATCGACACAGCATGTGCTCCGGGTGTCGAATCGCTCGCGAGCTGCTCCTCGAGGGCAGGTCGCGTCCCCCAGGACGAGCGCTCGGCGCTCGCGCCAGGGAGGCCCCACTCCCCTCCGGAGGCACCGAGAGCTCCACAGGCGCCACTCATGCGTCCTATCCCCCCATCCGGTGGCCGACTTCTTCACCGGCTCGGACGTGCGCTTCGCCGCCGACGTTCCAGGAGCTCAGGAGAAGGTCGCGAGGCCGAACCCTTCGCCGTCCCGCTCGATCGTGCGGGTCGCGAGCCCACCGTCGACGAGCGCTTCCGGGTCAGAGCGAGGACGATGGATCGTCGTCACTCGATCCGGCTGCTCTGGGGAGGTCGAGAACGCGGGGGCGCGAGGGCGGCTTCCGGGAGTGGGCGCCGGCCTACGGAGCGCGGCTGGCCGCCGCTGCGAAGTGGGTGGCCTCGGTGGTCCGGTCGAGGTTGCTCATGGTGATCCGGACGAGCTGAACCGGCTCGGTCGAATGGATGTAGCCGTCCGCGGAGACCTCGGAGCAGTCCGGGCACGGGAGATCCACTGTCTCCTCCAGGAGGGTTCGCCCGGCTCTCGAGAGGCGAACCGAGACCCGCCCTCGCGCCTCGTCGACCTCCACGTCGAGCTGGCCACCGAGCTCCTCGGCCTCCTGGAGCGGGCTCCAGCGCCCCGCACCGAGGAGCGCTCGAGCGCGAGCCAGTCGGTCGCGCACGCGACTCTCGAAGTCGGCCTCCACGCCCTCGGCGAGCTCCTCGTCGGGGACGCACAGGTCTGGATCACAGGCATCGTCCTCTTCCCAGCTGCAGCAGTTCGTCAGCGCGTCTCGCTCCCGCATGAGGTCTGCCTGGGTCGTGAGGGGCACCGACGCGTCCACCCCGCCGTCCGAGAGTCTCACGATGGCGAAGGTCCACGCGGTCGCTTCGACCCAAGCCGCAGCGAGATCGGTGTAGGTCGGCACCGGCACGAGCAGGGCCACTCGCTCGCCGTCCGGCGACAGCGCCGGGAGGCCCGAAGGCGAGAAGCACGCCGGACAGTCGCCGGGCACGAGCTCCTCCCCCAGACCAGCTGGCTCTGGACGGGCCACCGGCGGATCCGGTTGTGGGCCCGGGCTCGACGCTCGGCTGCTCACAGCCTCGTCCGGTTGGGACGCGCCTTCACCTCCGGCGCTCGCGTTGGGTCCTCGGTCCTCGGGCTCTCCGCGGTGGCTACAGGACGCCGCAGAGAGAACCAGAGATGCGCAGGCGAAGACCAACAGCGAGGGGGGGCGGCGGGCGGAGGTGGCGTCTTGGTGACGCTCGACCTCTCGGGGCGAGTGGCGCATCTGAACGGCTCCTGAGAGTGGCGGGCGCAGCCCGATGGGTGAGCGGACGCGTCCCGCTCGGTGTCGTTCTCCGATCGCAAGGATACTTCGCGAGTGGTTGTCAATCAAGATGGCGAGTTGTCGCGGTGCGACGTGCCCTTCTCGGAGGTGCCCGCAGCGAGGGCTGGGCCTTCCGGCTCGCGCAGGAGATGTCCGCCTTCGCTCCTCGACGAGGGAAGGTCTGAGCCCGGCGCTCGGTTCGCGGGCGGGGGCGGATCGACGACGAGTCCTTGACCGGGGGATCGCGGGTGGGTAATCCGCGCGCCCCAGCTCCATCGAGAGTGGGAGGAGGCTGTCTTGGGCGCGTTCAGAGGATCTCTCACCTACTCCAAGTTCCACGTGCGGGGCGAGCTGCCCCAGGACTTCCGCGAGCGCTTCGTCGAGGCGATCCGCCTGCGCGTGTTCCGGGAGCTGGATCCGAACGAGGACGCCGAGCAGCGCTCGGGCTGGTGCTCCATCGAGCACCCGTTCGACCTGGACCTGACGCCCGAGAAGCTCTTCTTCAACGGGTACCTGAACCTCGGCTTCCGCACCGACACGTGGCGCATCCCGAGCGCGCTCTTCAAGGCGAGCTTCCGCGAGGCGGAGCGCGAGTACTGCGCGACGAACGGCATCGAGAAGCTCAGCCGCTCGCAGAAGAAGAACCTCGAGGCGGTGGTGGTCTCGCAGCTGCGCCGCAAGCTCGTGCCCGCGATGAAGGTCGTCGACCTCTCCTGGGCGCTCGACGAGGGCGTGGTGCGCTTCTTCCAGCAGAGCCCGAAGGTGCACGACCAGATGATCGAGCTGTTCGAGAAGACCTTCGAGCTCGACCTCGCCCTCGACGGGGCGTTCCTGGCGGCCGAGACCCGCGGGCTCGAGGCGGCCGAGGCGCTGCCCCAGCTCGAGCCGACCCCCTTCCACCTGCCGCAGAGCGCGGCTCAGGGAGCCTGAAGCATGGACCTCGTCGACAAGATCGAGCGCTCGCGTTTTCTCGGCCGCGAGTTCCTGGTGTGGCTCTGGTTCGAGAGCGAGCGCCTCGAGGGCGTGCTCCCGCTGCCGAGCGGTGAGGCGTGCGAGCTGTGGCTCGAGGAGCAGCTGACGCTGGTCGCCGACATGGAGAAGGCGGAGAGCAAGCTCAAGGCGGGCGCGCCCAGCGCCACGCCGGAGGCCAAGGAGGCGCTCCGTCAGGGCAAGCTGCCCACCAAGGCGAAGATGCGGATCAGCCGCGGCCCGCAGAGCTGGTCGTTCCTCTTTGACGCGGACAGCCTCGCGGTGGCGGGCGTGAAGATCCCCGCGCTCATCACCGAGGAGACGGACGAGAAGTTCTACGAGCGCATGCAGCTCGTCGAGGACCTCGAGGCGATGATCGGCGGGCTCTACGAGCGCTTCCTCGAGGTGCGCACGAGCGAGCGCTGGGCCCAGGAGGCCGACGCGGTCCGGGCGTGGGTCGAAGCCTGACGCGATCGGGTATGATGCCCGCGGCATGAAGATCTGCCCGAGCTGCGGCCTCAAGTACCCGAACGAGAACGACCGCTGCTTCGTCGACAAGTCGGTGCTCGAGCCGATGAAGGACGAGCGTATCGGCACGCTGCTGAAGGGGCGCTACGAGATCGAGGCGCCCCTCGGCGAGGGCGGCATGGCGGTGGTCTATCGCGCGCGGAACACGCTCGTGGAGCGGCCCGTCGCGGTGAAGGTCATGAACGCCAACCTGGCCGGCGACGCCTCGCTCAAGGAGCGCTTCCGGCGCGAGGCGAAGAACGCGGCCGCGGTCGCGCACCCGAACATCATCGAGATCTTCGACCACGGCGAGACCGAGCAGGGCACGCCCTACCTCGTCATGGAGATCCTCGACGGCGAGCCGCTCGACCAGATCATCTCGCGCGGCCCGATGCCGCCCGGGCAGGTGGCCAGCCTCGGCGTGCAGGTGGCCCGCGGCCTCGCCCGCGCGCACGACTTCGACGTCCTCCACCGCGACCTCAAACCCGAGAACATCTTCATCTGCCGCGGCGCGGACGGAGCGCTGAGCATCCCCAAGCTGCTCGACTTCGGGATCGCGCGCTCCATGCACGACAGCCGGCTCACCAGCGCGGGCCAGATCTTCGGCACGCCGCAGTACATGGCGCCCGAGCGCGTCACCAGCATCGACGCCGGCCCCGCGGCGGATCTCTACGCGCTCGGCGTGATCCTCTTCGAGATGGTCACAGGGAGGCTGCCCTTCCTCTCGAACGACATCCCGGGCTTCTTCATCAAGCACATGCAGGAGGCCCCTCCGAAGCCGTCGCTCCTCGTGCCCGAGGTGCCGCGGCGCCTGGAGGCCCTGATCCTCGAGCTGCTCGCGAAGAAGCCCGAGGAGCGGCCGGTCGACGCGCACGCGGTGACGAAGGCGCTCGAGGCGCTGGTCCCTCAGGGCGCCGGGGCGCCGATGCCCGCCGCGGTGCCGCAGAGCGCGCGCCCGCCCGCGAACGCGCCCACGCTGCCGCCGACGACCCTCGAGCGCTGGGCCGGGCGTACGGCGCTCTTCGATCAGATGCTGCACCGCGCGTATCCGGGCGGCAGCGCGCCGCCCAACCAGGTGCAGGCGCTGGCCGAGATC
Organism: Sandaracinaceae bacterium; assembly: GCA_004213565.1. Lineage (GTDB taxonomy): Bacteria > Myxococcota_A > Polyangia > Polyangiales > Sandaracinaceae > JAVJQK01. The sequence continues at coordinate 4,664 of SHBB01000430.1, read as the reverse complement.
CGGAGCATCCTCGCGCGCATCCACGAGCTCAGGAGCGCGGGCCTCAAGGAGCAGCGCAAGCTCGAGCAGATGGAGAGCCAGGCGCAGGAGGGCCGTGCGCGCCTCGGCCACGCGGTACACACGCTCGCGGAGGATCTCTCGAACGCCCGCGAGGGGAACCGCGCGGCGCAGAAAGAAGTGCAGCCCTACTTCGACGCCGAGCGCAACGCGCAGGAGGCGTACGGGCGCGCGCACGACAAGCTCGAGGCCCTGGCCGGAGGGCGGCGGCTCGAGGCGCCGTCGCAGCCCGCCGTCGCCGCGGCGCGCGAGATGGCTGACGCGCTCGACCGGTGGCTGCTCGCGAAGGGCGCGGCCGAGAAGGCGCACCGCTGGGTCGAGGCGAAGGAGCGAGAGGTGAAGGACCTCGAGTTCCAGGTCACCGCGCTCCGCGCGCAGCTCGAGCGGCTCGAGAGCAGCTACGACGACCAGCGCTCGAGCGCCGAGGACGCGCTCGCCGCGAACGGCGAAGAGGTCGACCGGCTCGAGACGCGGCTGACCGAGCTGGGCACCACCTTCGTCGAGCCGCTGCGCACCCGCCCCGACCTCGGTGACCTCTTCGCGCAGCTGGGGCGGGACGGCACCCCGGCCGCGGGACTGCGCCGGCCCAGCTGATCCCGACCCGACAGGATCGAAGCGGCGAGCCCCTGTCCGGAGGCGTGGCGCCCTTCTGAGGACGTATCAGACCCGGCTTGGCCGCCGTACGATCGCTATCGAGTGACGGGGGAGCCAGCCAGCTCACGGGGCGTCGACGCGTTTCAGGCGAACGCACGCGAAGTCTTGCGTGTTTGCCTGATCGTGACTTCGGTCGGGGCCCTGTTTTACCTGGCCGCGACCTCCATCGGAGGCACGGCGCTCCTCTTCTCACACGTCGTCACGGTCGCGCTCGTCGCGCTCAACGGCGTGGCCTGGCTGCTGTACCGGGCGGGGCGGATCCGCGTCGCGGGGATCCTGCTGGTGACCGCCCTCTGGGCTGCGGGCGTGCTGCCCACGATTCACGAGGGGCTGAGCGGCACCGCGGCCGTCAACTACCTCATGGTCACCGTCACGGCCGGTGTGGTGATCTCCGGCCGAGCCGCGCTCGTGTCGGGAGCAGGCGCCGCCGCGCTGTTCCTCTGCGTCGCCGCGGCGGAGGCGACGGGATTGAACACGCCCGTTCCCAGGGAGATCCCGGCGCTGACCGTCGGCGTGGGGCGCGCTCTGCAGGTCGGCGTGATCGCGATCTTCATCTGGATGACTGCGCGCAACCTCCGCCGCTCGATCCAGCGGCTGAACGAGAGCCGCCGCCGCGCCGAGCAGAACGAGGAGCGGGTGGCGGAGCTGGTGCGCGAGTCTCCCGACGGGATGATCACGCTGGATCTGGACGGCACGGTCCGCTCCGCCAACCCCGCGGCGTGTGAGATGCTCGGGCTGGGCGAGGAGGAGGTGGTCGGGCGGGCCATCCGCTCGCTCCTCGGGGAGCCCGGCGGTGATCCCTGGACGGAGCTCTTCGAAGGGAGCGCGCCGGCCCGGCTCGAGCTGCGTCGTGGCGAGGGCGCGGACGCGGCGCTGCTCGAGGTGTCTCCCCGCGTCGCGCTCCGCGCCGACGGCAAGCCGATCGTGCACGCGACGCTCCGAGACGTCACCGCCGAGCGTCGGCGCGAGGCCGAGCGGCAGGCGCTCCAGGAGCAGCTGATGCGGACGGATCGACTGGACTCGGTCGGCCGGCTCGCCGGAGGCATGGCCCACGACTTCAACAACCTGCTGACCGCCATCGCGGCCACGGCCGAGCTCGTCGCGCCGAGCGTGCACGGCGCCGAGGCGCGGCGCGACGTGGCCGAGATCAGCGCGCTGTGCGTCCGGGGGAGCGACCTGACGCGCCAGCTGCTGAGCTTCGCGCGCCCGCAGGCGCTGGAGACGACGCGCCTGGATCTCGGCGCCCTCGTGGAGCAGCTCTGTCCCATGCTCGAGCGCCTCCTCTCGGAGCGGGTGACCCTGGAGGTCGAGACCGAGTCGGTGTGGGTGGAGGCGAGCCGCGCGCAGCTCGAGCGGGTCGTGGTGAACCTGGTGGTCAACGCGCAGGACGCGATGCCGCGCGGCGGCGTCGTGCGGGTGGGCGTGCACGTCCGAGGGCAGGACGACGTGCGTGCCCTCCTGTCGGTACGGGACGAGGGCGTCGGCATGGACGAGGAGACGCAAACCCGCATCTTCGACCCGTTCTTCACGACGAAGGGCAGCCGCGGCACGGGGCTCGGGCTCTCCATCGTGCACGGGCTCGTGACGAGCCTGGGGGGCGTGGTCTCGGTCGACTCCGCGCCCGGCGAAGGGACGTCCTTCCTGATCGATCTGCCCGCCGTCGAGGCCGCGCCGGAGATGCGCGCGCGGTTTCCGTCGGGGACCACGCGCGTGCGAGCCGACAAGGTGCGCTTGCTCGTGCTCGAGGACCAGCCAGAGGTGCGCCGGACCACCAAACGGCTGCTCACCCGCGAAGGCTACGACGTGATCACCGCCGCCGACGCGGAGGAGGCCAGAGCGTGCCTCTTGGACGACGAGACCATCGCGCTCGTCGTCTCCGACGTGGTGCTGCCCGGGCAGAGCGGACCGGAGCTCGCCCGGGAGATGCGCGCGCTCCGCCCGGACGTCTGGTTCGTGTTCGTCAGCGGCTACACGGGTGAGACCCTCGACGGGGAGATCATCGCGGATCTCGGCGCGCCGTTCCTCTCCAAGCCCTTCACGCGCGACGCGCTGATCACCCAGGTCACGCGCGCGCTCGCCTCGCGGCAGGTCGGCCCGTCGACGTCGCTCGACCGCGGCTCTACAGTCCTGTCATGAGCGACGACCGCGACGCCGAGTGGCGCGAGAAGCTGACGCCCGACCAGTACCGCATCGCCCGCGAGGGCGGCACCGAGCCCGCCTTCACCGGGGCGCTCTGGGACAACAAGGAGCCCGGCACGTACAAGTGCGTGTGCTGCGGCGCCGAGCTCTTCTCCTCCAAGGAGAAGTACGAGTCGGGCAGCGGCTGGCCGAGCTTCTGGCAGGCCGCCAACGAAGAGAAGGTCGGCACCCGCGAGGACCGCAGCCACTTCATGGTGCGCACCGAGATCGTCTGCAACGAGTGCGACGCCCACCTCGGCCACGTCTTCGAGGACGGCCCCCAGCCCACGGGCCTGCGCTTCTGCGTCAACAGCGCCTCCCTCGCCTTCGAGCCCGAAGACGACGAGTGAGCGTCCGGGCGCGCTCCGCGCTCGTCTTCGCGCTCGCGAGCCACGCCGCGGTCGCCCACGCCAGCGACTTCACGCCCGTCGGTGTGTCCACGCTCGGCGCCGGGCTCGGCTCGGCGGCGGCCCTGCTCTGGTTGCTCGCGGCCAGCCTCGCCGAGCCGCTCTACCCACGCGTGGTGGGGGCCGTGCTCGCGCTGGCCGGCGCCGCGGCGTGCTGGCTCGCCCTTCTCCTCGCGGGGGGCGGCGCGTGCTTCGCCTCGCTCGGGGTGCCCGCGCACCTCGTGCTCCTCTGGGCGCTGGTGCACGCCGTGCGAGACCGCGGGGCGTGAGGCGCGGTTTGGGGTAGGGTCCGCGGGTGACCGACGAGACGCTGCAGGGCAAGATCATGGTGGTGACCGGGGCCAACTCGGGCATCGGCAAGGCGATGGCGCGGGAGCTGGCCGGGCGCGGGGCGCGCGTGGTGATGGTCTGCCGCAACCCCGACAAGGGCGAAGAGGCGCGGCGCGAGATCGTCGAGGCCAGCGGCAACGAGCAGGTGTCGCTCGAGGTCGCGGACCTCGGCTCGATGGATCAGGTCCGGGATGTCGCGTCGCGGCTGAGGGAGCTGGGGCGCGTCGACGTGCTCCTGAACAACGCCGGGCTCTACCTGCCCGAACGCCAGGTCTCGCCGGACGGCTTCGAGATGATGTTCGCCGTCAACCACCTCGCGCCGTTCCTGCTGACCCATCTCCTGCGAGAGACCCTCGCGGCCGCGGACGACCCGCGCGTGATCACCACCTCGTCGGTGGGACACCTGTTCTGCAAGTTCGACATCGAGCACCTCCAGGCGGAGCGCCGCTTCATCCCGCTCGAGCAGTACGGCGTGACCAAGCTGGCGAACATCTTCTTCACCAAGGAGGCCGCGCGGCGCTACGCGTCGGACGGCATCAACGCGAACTGCTTCCACCCCGGCGCGGTCGGGACGGGGTTCGCGCAGGACGAGCCGGGGCTCTTCAACGCGATCATGAAGGTGGGCAAGGTCTTCATCCGCTCCCCCGAGAAGGGTGGGGAGACGGGCGTCTACCTCGCCGCGTCCGACCGCGTGAAGGACGTCACGGGCGAGTACTTCGTCGACAAGAAGGCGAAGAAGCCGAGCAAGACCGCGCGCGACCCGGAGCTCGCCCGCGCGCTCTGGGAGCGGAGCGCCGAAATGGTCGGCGTCAGCTGAGAGACTATCGATGAATCTCCCGTCGCCCCGCGGCCGATCCGGGCCCATGCGCGTCGTTGCCGCTCGTCGCCGTGCTATCCGCACGCCTCCTCTCGTCGCCTAGCAGCGCGCGGCAAAGATGGTCACGAGCGTCGATTGGGGCGCCCGAAGCGCCCACGCTCCCGAGCCCTTCGCACGCAGATCCGCCACCACGCCCTGCGCAACCCGGAGCGGACGCACTT
>SHBB01000043.1 GCA_004213565.1 Sandaracinaceae bacterium | reverse complement strand
GCCCCAGCGCCCCGCCGCTGGGGTCGGCGCCAAAGCGCGCGGAGCGCGCGACGCGCCGTAGTCGGGAGGGGGGCCCCATGGGCGCTTCGCCCCATGGGGGGAGGGCCTGCGTTCAGGCCCTCCAACAAGAACAGCTTCAGCTCCCGCGGCAGGTGCTGCGGCCGCTGACGATCTCACGCGGCGGGTCCGCCTGCGTCGCGCGGAGCGGCTGCAAGAAGACCGGGTTCCGCTCGCGACCGGCGATGCCGAAGAACGGCGCGTCGCCTCGGACGGGGCGGATCTCGATGTGCACGTCGACCTGGTGGTCGCGCAGGCGCCACGTCTGGGTGAAGACCCGGTTGCCGCGCGACTGCGAGGTGACCGTGCCCTGCTCGAGGAGCCGGAAGAGGCCCCACTCGCCCGTCTGCTCGAGGCGCTCGTGGATGCCATCGGCGCCGCGGATCTCGAGGCTCGCGCCCGCCTCCGGGCTCTCGCCCGGCCAGGTGAACCGGTGCCAGCGCTCCGGGCCGTTGTGGTACTCGACGCACTCGCCGCCCAGACAGACCTCCTGGGTGGCGACCCGCGGCGAGGGCAGGATGCGGGCGTCGAACTGGACCTGCGGGCCCTCCGCGCCAGGCGGGAAGAACACGTTGGTGATGTCGTTCGCGCGCTCCAGGTACTGCAGGAGCTGGCGACGGTAGGCGCGGCTCGAGTCCTGCCCGAGCGCGGTCGCGAAGACGAAGTTGTCGCCCTCCTTCGGGATGCGCCGGTCGAGCACCTCGTCGTAGAAGGCCCAGAGGGTGCCACCGTCGCGCATGTAGAAGGCGCCGAAGTCCGCCAGCGGGACGTCGTGACCGCTCGGGTTGAGCGGGTAGCCACCCTCGATGTTGCGGTGGTACGGCATGAAGACCTCGGTGCACCACGAGCGGCCCGCGCCGGACGCCTGGCTCATCGCCACGCTGTTCGCGGAGCCCTCGATCGGCGGCCAGAGCAGCGCCTCGAGGCGAGGACGCCAGCCGATCTCCTGGCTCTCGATCAGCGCGCGCGTGCTGGTCCGGGCCGTCTGGAGCGCCGTCGTCAGCGCCTCCTCGGTTCCGTCCGGCGTGTCGAGGTGCGCCTGGAGCGCGTCGCGCACGCTGTGAAGCTGCTCCTCGTAGGTGCCGATCGGCAGCTCCGGGGGCGGCGGGGGCGCCTGCCCCTCGGCCGGCGGCTCGGGAGGCGGCGCCGCGCCGAAGCCCGTGAAGCCCTCGAACGCCACGTACACGTGCTCCGGGGTCAGCTCGTCGTCGTCCTCACCCTCGGCGCCACCGCCGGTCTGCCCCTGCAGGATGCGCGCGATGGTCTGCCCACCGCGAACGCGGCGGACCCGTCGCCAGAAGGCGCTCCACGCCGTCTCCTCGACCACGTTCGAGTCGTCGCCGTCGGCGCTCTCCTGCCCGGGCACCGGGAGCGTCGTGTTGTAGAGGGTCTGCGCGAACAGGCGCCGGTAGGCCTCGGGGTCGCCGCGCGTCAGGTCCCGGAGAGACGCGAGCGTCTGCACGTTTCCTTGCGGCGGTACCACGCGCACAGAGCGGAGGAAGTTCTGCCACTCCTCGATGTACGCGGTGAAGTACTGGTTGCGCAGCTGGCGCAGGTCCTCTTCGCGCTGCTCGACGTCCTCGGCCGCGCGGAGCCCCTCCTGGCCGAGCACCCACGGCTCGCCGAAGACGTTGCCGTCCTCGCCGTCGAGCATCTCGCGCACCCGCGAGTCCCAGGCGCGTCGGGTGAAGGCGCCCCGGACGTTTCCGTCCGACTGCATGGGCCGCACCGTGTTCCCGACGAGCGCGTCGAGGTTCAGGTCGTACCCCATCGGCGCGATCTGCTGGATGATCCGCTCGAGGGCCATGTCGGTCATCGACACGCGGGTCAGCGCGCGGCGCGTCCGGTTCACGGCGTCGTCGTCGCGCGGGAAGCGGAGCGACGCGTCGGGCGGCACCGAGGTCGGATCGTCGGCCACGCGCTCGTCTTCGTCGGCCAGGAGGCTCGTGAAGAGCTCCGCCTGACGACGCATCTCCTCCTCTTCGCTCTCGTCGACCTCTTCTTCACCGCCCGCGGCGTCGAACCACTGGCGCGTGATGCGGTCGGTCAGCCACTCGGCCTGCTCGTCCTCTTCGGCGAGGCTCGGCTCGCCCTCGGCGGTGGGCCGAGTGACCAGCAGGTGCATCTTGAGCCGGTCGTACATGTCCGAGTGCTCGGCGCCGGTCGGCATCGCCTCGCGGAGGACCTCGTAGCGGCGCCCGAAGTCGTCCATCGCGGACTCGTCGGAGGCCACGATCGGCCCGACCACCTCGCTGCGCAGGAGGTGCGTGTAGTAGCCCCCGAGCGGCTCGAGCACGTCGTCCTGGTACATGCCCATGCGCATCAAGATCGGGGCGCCGTTCGAGTCGTACTCGCGCAGCTCCTCGAGGCGCTCGCGGAGCGGACGGAGCTCGCCCGGCTCGAGCGGTCCACGCGCGGCGGCCGCCTCCGCCGTCCGATCGACGTCGTCCCGGATGTCGTTCAGGAAGCCGCGGCTGTTCGCCCACGCGATCGCGGGGAAGATCGTCAAGAGCAGCGCGGTGGCGAAGATGACGCCGGCCGCGATGAACTGGTTTCGCTTCTCCCGCGCGACCGCCGCGTCGCTCCGCGAGGCCACGTCGGCGTCGGGGAAGATGACGTTCAGGAAGACGTCGCGCAGGAAGTAGCTCTTCGACTCCTTGACCGGCTCGCCGAGGTTGACCTCGCTGCGGATGCCGAAGGCCTCGGCCATCTTGTGCATCACGCGGTCGATCGGGCGCCCCTCCTGGGTGCCGCTCGAGAGGTAGGCGCCGCGGAACATGGGCGTCTCGCCGTAGACGCTCGACTCGAAGAGCTGCGAGACCAGCGCGGTGCAGTTGCGGCGGAGCGATCCGAGCTGCTGCGGGAACGAGTACACGAGCTCGCGCGTCTCGATCTTCCGCTCCTCGCTCATGCGCTTCATCGCGCGCTTCTCGACGATCGTCGCCAGCTCGTCGAAGCGCTCCTGGAAGTGCATCCCGGGATCGGGCGGCGCGTCGGCCAGCGGGACGGTGAAGCCCCAGACCTGCCCGCGCTCCTGCTTCGACAGATCGCTGAACGTCTCCACGAAGCCCGGCACGAGGTCGGCCTTGGTGAACATCACGTAGACCGGCAGCGACATCTGCAGCCGGCTCTGCACCTCGTCGATGCGCTCGCGCATCCGGCGGGCGAGGGCCGAGACCTCCTCGTCGTGCGCGCCGCCGAGCTGGTCGAGGGGGACCGCGGCGATGATGCCGTTCAGCGGCTTCTTGGGCCGGAACTTCTTGATGAGATCGAGGAAGCCGAGCCACTCGTCGCGGTCTTCTTCTTCGGTCGTCCAGCGCCCCGCGGTGTCGAGGAGCACCGCCTCGTTCGTCAGCCACCAGTCGCAGTTGCGCGTGCCGCCGACGCCGCGCACGCCGCCGCCGGAGGTGGACATGTAGGGGAACTGCAGCCCCGAGTTGCGGAGCGCGGTGGTCTTGCCGGCGCCGGGCGGGCCGACGATGAGCTGCCACGGCAGCGCGTAGAGCGCGTTCTCACCGCCCCGCGCGAGCTTGCTCGTCTTGAGCGCGCCGATCGCCTTCTGGAACTCCTGCTGCATCTGCAGGATCTCGGCCTGCATGTCCGGCCGCGCGCTCCGCGCCTGCTCGGCCGCCTGGGCCGCGAGCGCCTTCTCGAGCTCACGAGCCGCGCGCCGGGCGCGGATCTTCCGGGCGATGACGATCGCGGCAAGGACCGCGATCGCGAGGATGGTGACGCCTAGCGGGACGAACCAGAACGGCTCCATTCCAGGAATGAAGAGCCAGGCCGCCCAGGCCAGAACCACCACGATGCCAGCTACGATGTACTTGAGCATTGAACTCGTCCCCGTCGATCCCCCGCCACGTCCGCCGTCACTCGGCGGTGGACGCCTGGCTCGTCTCTTGGATGTGCTCGACGAGGTCGTCGGCCTGGTTGGACACGCTCCACTGGAGACCGAAGTAGATGCCGAGAGACACGACCACCGCCGCGACGCTGATCCAGACCAGCGGCATGTGGCTACGTACGCCCCCGAGGTTCTCCTGCGGCCGCGCCGCGTGCGGCGCGAGGTTCGTGTCCCCGATCATGCCGGCGCGCTGCAGGGTCGATCCGACGTCTTCCACGATAGACGCCAGCTCGATCTCCCCGCCACGAACGCGGTACTGACCTTGAAATCCGAAGAGGAGTCCGAGGTAGTAGACCTTGAGCACTTCCATGCGCGAAGGATCTTGCCTGAGGGTCTGCAGTTTCTGAAAGAAACCTTCACCCGCGACGTTGGTGTTGAAGAGTTGCAACTGAAGGGAGCGCGGGAGCCAGTAGTCGCGCAGCTCCCCTCCCTTGCTCATGACGAGCTCGTCGGTCAGCGCCACCAGCGCATATCCGATGTCCTGCACGTCCTGCTGGGAGAAGCCGAGCTCGCTCGCTCGCCGCATCGCGCGGTCCACGAAGGAGCGCATGCGCTGATACAGCATCTCCGGCATGGGCTGCGACCGCTCATCGGCGCGGCGGATCTGCGCGAGCGCGTTGAAGACTTCCTTCGTGACCTCGTTGACGCGGTCCATGGCTCAGCCTCTCCTCAACCCTTACGGGGGATGCCCAGGAGCTCGACCTTGGTCTGCTGCGGATCGAAAGGTCTGGGCAAATAAACGGCGATCTGGCGGTCGGTGACGACGTTTCGCCAGTAGTTGTTCTCCGTCGACACGACGAAGTAGACGACCCCCGCCTTGACCGGGATCTCCGGGGGCGGGCGATAGGTGACCTCCACCGCGGCGCCCGGCGTAGCGGCGCTGAGGATGGAGTTGATGTCGCCCCACGACGCCATCTTGCAGAGCATCGGGAGCTTCGACGCGATCTCCTGCTCGCCCACGGGGGCGCGCACGCCGATGAGGTACTTGCTGCAGCCGATGATCCGGTCGTCGGTCATCTGGCCGAGGTACATGCCGTCCTCGCGCCCATCGAGGAACATCGAGACGTAGTGCTCCTTGACCGTCGCCTGGAGCAGCTCGGTGATCCGCGCGAAGAGGGGCTCGAACGTGCTGCGCAGGTCGTTGTAGTTGAACTTCGGCAGCGCGGCCGGGTCGAAGTCCGAGCTGAACGTGGCGAGCTGCCCGCCGAGCGAGAGCATCCACATGTAGGCCGTGCGGGGCGGCACCTCGGGCATGTCCACGAGGTGGTTCAGCACCGGCATGAAGGTGTTGATGGCGTTGAGCAGGAGGAAGCGCGTGACGTCGCCCGCGTTGTACTCGACCGTCGCGTCGCCCCGCTCGCGCGCGGCCTCGGCGAGCGCGCGGCGGCGCGTGCTCATCAGCCGGAGCAGCCGGCGCATGCCCGCGAGGATGAACGGCGACGCCTCGATGCGGAGGCAGGCCGGGATGAAGGGCTCGTTGACCGTCAGGTTCCCGGACGCGTCGCGCGTGACCTCGGCGATCTTCAGCGCCTCGTAGTCGTCCTTCGGCTCGGTACCGAAGAGGATCTGCAGGTTGCGCTGCGCGAAGCTGACCTCGAGGCTCTGACCCTCGCCGGTCAGGTCGGGCACGGAGCGGTTGGCCACGCGGAAGCGCGAGCGGCCGGCGCCGTTCTGCGCGTAGTTCGCGACCCCGTCCCGCTCACGCGGCACCGCGGCGTAGATCTCGAGCACGGTCTGCGTGTGCGGGAAGTGGCCCTCGACCGGGCGCGAGGCGGGCAGCTCGGGGTCTCCCGAGTCGCAGTCGATCACGAGCCCGTCCGGCAGCACACAGGTCAGAGCCTCGATGCGCACCTGGCCGCTCTCGAGCGCGCGTCGGTCGACCTCGACGCGGACCACGCCCCAGTTCAGCGGCTCGAGCGCGTCGAGGCGCGAGCTCGTGAAGACCTCGTGATAGAGGTCCTGCTGCTGCATGTGCTGGGGGCTCATCAGCAGCCCCTCGGACCACACTACTCTCAGCGGCGTTTTCATCGCGTTTCCCTCAACGGTTCGTCGTTCGGCCGGACGGTACCGCGATCAGGGCGCCGGAGCCGAGGGCGTTTCCGCGCTCGGGACGTCGGGCTGGGGAGTCTCGGGGGTTTCGGGGGCTTCGGGCTGCTCGACGCCGGACGCCTGCTCCTCCGCCGCGCGCTCGGCGGCGCAGATCGGGTCGTCGTCCGCGCACGGCGGCGGCGGATACTCGAGGCGGACCGCGCCCTCGATCTGATAGTCGTCCAGCTCGAACGCGAGGTAGACGTTGGGCGGCTCGGGCGGCGCCTGATCCGGATCCTCCTGGAGCGCCGCGCACTGCGCCTCCGCCTGCGGCGGCGGAAGCTCGAGGATGCTGCGCCACGAGACGCCCGTCGGCCGGCGCACGACCGCCATGCCGACGATGTAGTTCGCGTCCGGGTTCCGCTCGAACTGACGGTTCAGCGTGGTGTCCGGGTAGATGGTCAGCTCGTCCTTGCCGAGCATCGCGTCGCCCAGCGTGTCCTCGTCGCTGTTCCAGATCTCCTCGAACGTCGCCGTCTCCATCGCGCCGATGTTGGCGAGCTGGTAGATGCGCACGATCGTCGGGAGCGGACGCCCGTCCGTGTCGGGGTTGGCGCGGTCGCTCGCCGCGATGCGCAGGTTGGCGTTCTCCTGTGCATCACACGCCGGCCGGGCCTGGTTCCCGTTGCAGCCAAGGAAGACACTGCAGCCGAGGAAGAGCAGCGCCGAACGCGCGGCGGCTCGCTTGGAAGTGAGGATGTTCTCGCTCGCGGTCATGTCGGCTTCGCCTCGCGCGGGGGCCCATCGCCCCCGTCCGGTCCTCGTTGCGTGAAAAGCGCGTCGAGGAATTCGTTTCGCGTCGAAGCGTGCCCGATGGGCCGCCGAACGGGCAACAGAGTGACGAAGAGAGAGACGCATCCGTCATCCAGGCCCCGGATCACGTCCCCAATCTTGGGCGTCGTGAAGAAAATCGGAAACCAGGGTTTGACACGGGCGAGAAATGGTTATCGTCTGTGCTCGGCGGGGGGGACACGGTGTTTCACCCGCCCAGAAACAGGGAAGAAGGAGAAACATCATGGCACTCAACGCTTACGCCGCGCTCACCTGGAACGGTACTGCTCTCGACGGCGACTCCACCATGAGCGAAATCGGTGGTGTCGACGTCAGTGCGGATCATATCGAGGTCTACCAGCTCAACTGGGGCACGGTCATCGGTCATGAGCGGCAGGCGTCGCTCAGCGCCGCGCACCGCACCGCGGAGCCCCTCGTCTTCGAGCAGCGCCTCGACGGCACGGTCCCGCAGTGGCACCAGGCGCTGACCGAGAACGCGACCATCGCCGGCACGTTCAAGATCTTCGACACCAACCCCGAGGATGGCGCGACCCGCGAGCGCTTCAACATCACCATCGAGGGTGGCCGCGTGGTCTCGGTCCAGGGTGAGAGCCCCGACGCGTTCGACGCGGACCAGTCCAACAAGCCCTGCTACGTGCGCGTGAAGGTCACGTACCACACGATCACGTACGAGGACATGGTCCTCAGCAAGGTCTACACGGACAACTGGTCGCAGAGCCGCTGAGGCAGAGCGCGCTCGCCTCTCGGGCGCGCACCAGACAGATGAGCGCCAGGCTTCTTCGGAGGCCTGGCGCTTTCTTTTTCGCCGGTTCTATTTCCGGCGGCGGGGGGGTAGTCTCCAGCCATGTCCAGCCGAGGCCTGCTCTCCCGGCTCTCCACGGGATCTCGCCGCGCCGACGTGGTCTCGTCGGTGGTGGACCATCTGCGGGACATGCTGAACACGCGCATGGGCGAGTCGGTGACCGTGCCCGATTACGGGCTCGTGGACTTCTCCGACGTCTGCCACAACATGCCCGAAGCGATCGGCGCCATCCAGCAGTCGATCCGTGCGACCATCCTCAAGTACGAGCCGCGCCTCAAGAACGTGAGCGTGCGCTTCGTGCCGAGCGAAGACCCCCTGACGGTGCGCTTCGAGGTCGTCGCGCGCCTGGCGGATGCCCGCCGGAGCGTCGTCCGATTGCGAACCGCGCTGTCGGCCGGCGGCCACATGGACATTGAATAGCGGTCGCGCTTTGCAGGGGGCGCGTGGCGGTTTACTCTCGGCGCTCCCGAGGGAGCGGGAGCGGGCTTGTTCAACAAGTACTACCAGAGTGAGCTGAGCTATCTCCGCGAGCTCGGCCGGGAATTCTCCGAGGCGAACCCGTCTCTCGCCGGCCTCTTCGCCGAGCAGGGCGGCGACCCCGACGTCGACCGGCTGCTCGAGGGCTTCGCGTTCCTGACCGCGCGCATCCGCGAGCGGATGGAGGACGCGGTCCCCGAGGTCGTCGACGCGCTGGCCGAGATGATCGTGCCGCAGTACACGCGCACGCTCCCGGCCTGCTCGGTGGTGGAGTTCACGCCCCAGCAGACGGCGCTGCGCGGTCGTCATCGCCTCTCGGCGGGGACCGAGGTGGGCGCGCGCCCGGTCGAAGGCACCACCTGCCTCTTCCGCACCACCGTCGACCTCGATCTGCTGCCGCTCAGCCTCAGCGACTTCGCGTTCGATCACTCGGTGGAGGCGCACCCGGAGATCCGGCTCGGCTTCCGCTGCGCGCAGTCGGCCGAGACGCTGCTCGGCGAGACCAAGAAGCTGCGGCTCTTCCTGCATGGCCCGCTCGGGCTCACCACCACGACCTACCTCTGGCTGCTCCGGCACCTCGCCGACGTGCAGTACAAGGGCTCGGACGGCTACACGCACTCGCTCGGCAAGAACGCGGTGAAGCCCGTCGGGGTCTCGCCCGAGCAGCCGATGCTCCCCTGGCCCGACCTCGCGCCGGACGGGCTGCGGGTGATGCAGGAGTACTTCACGCTGACGCAGAAGCTGCTCTTCATCGACATCGAGGGCCTCGACAAGGTCCCGGCGGAGCACGCGACCGATCAGTTCGTGTTGACCTTCCGGTTCGATCGACCGCCCAAGCTGCCCGAGCGGCTCGACAAGGACAACTTCCGCCTGCACTGCGTCCCGGTCGTCAACCTATTCGACATCACCGCGGACCCGGTCGCCCGCGACAATCGCGAGCACGAGTACCTCGTGCGCGCGAGCGGGGTGAACCCGCTGCACATGGAGGTCTACGAGGTCCAGCAGGTGACGGGGCTGCTCGCGAACCGGCGAGGGAGGCGAAACTACACGCCTTTCTACGGCTTCCAGCACGTGATGAAGAAGAAGGGCGAGCAAGCCTTCTTCATGACGCGGCGGGCGCGCTCCCCCATCGACGACGGGCTCGACACCTACCTCACCGTGCTCACGCCGGCCGACGTGGAGCCGGACTTCGAGGAGGAGACGCTCAGCATCGACATCACCTGCACGAACCGCCTGCTCCCGGCGGAGCTGCGCGCGGGCGACATCTCGGTGCCGACGCCGCGCTCGCCGACCATCGCGCGGTTCAAGAACATCACGCAGGTGACCCGGCCGGTGCGGCCGCCCATCGGCGGCGAGCTGCACTGGCGTCTCGTCGCGCACCTGGCGCTCAACGTGCGCACGCTCGGCAACGTCGAGTCGCTGCAGTCCCTGCTGAGCCTCTACAACTTCCACGAAGACGCCGACCAGCAGCTCGGCCGCCAGAACCGCCTGCGGGTCGAGTCGATCCGCGACGTCGAGGTCCGCGCCGCGCGCCGGCTGATCGATCGCGTGCCCGTCCGCGGGCAGCACACGACGGTCGAGGTCGATCAGGCCGCCTTCGCGTCCGAGGGCGACGTGTTCGCGTTCGGGAGCGCGCTGGACTGGCTCTTCGCGAGCGAGACGCCGCTCAACTCCTTCCATCAGCTCTCGCTGCGCCTGCACCCGTCCGGCACCCAGATGGACTGGCGGCCGCGCACGGGGACGCACCCGATCTTCTGACCGCGATGTCCGACGCATCGACCGGCGAAGTGGCCACGGGGCAGACGGAGTCCGAGCTCCCTCCCGAGCCGATCGTGGCCCTCCAGGAGCTCGCGGCGCCCGTGCTGAAGGCGGCGCCGCACTCCACGTTCTTCCACATCGTGGCGCTCCTCGAGCGGCTCTCGACCGAGGCGACCCGGGTCGGTGGAGACGGCCCCCCGGGGGACGAGCAGATCCGCTTCCGCCACGACTACGACCTCGGCTTCAGCGCGGGCGACATCACCCGCGTCGTCGTCCGGCCGCTGCCGCGGGGCCCGGAGGGCTCGCTCGAGGCGCCCAAGCCGATGTTCGAGGTGACCACGACGTTCCTCGGGCTGACCGGGATCGTCTCGCCCCTGCCGCTCTACATCGCGGAAGAGGTCCTGTTCGAGGAGAGCGACAACCCGGTCCGCCGGGACTTCCTCGACATCTTCCACCACCGCCTGATCTCGCTCCTCTATCGCTCCGTCTCCAAGTACATGCCGGCGCGGGAGCACCTGACGCACCGCGCCGACTCTTGGATGAAGCGGGCCCTCTACCTGACGGGCCTCGATCCCGAGATCCAGACGCGCGGGATGCGCGTGCACCCCTCCAAGCTGGTCCGCCTCGCGCCGCTCCTGGCCGGCCGTGGACGCGGCCCGCGCGTGCTGACGTTGGCCCTGCGCGAGGTCCTCGCGGAGGCGCTCGAGCCCGATGGCACCGTGCACATCGAGGAGTTCGCGGGCGGCTGGATCGAGGTGGATCAGCAGCAGCGCATGGCGCTCGGCGAGCGAAACGCCTACCTCGGCGTCGAGGCCATCCTCGGCAAGCGCGCCTACGATCAGAGCGGCCGCTTCTGCGTGAAGATCGGCCCGCTCCACAGCCACAACTATCAACGCTTCTTGCGCGACGGAGACATGCTCCCGCTCGTCAAGGACGTGGTCGAGCTCTGCTCGCGCGAGTCGCTCGACTTCGACGTGGAGCTGCACCTCGCGGCGGACGCCGTGCCCTCGTTCACGCTCTCGGCCGCCGAGGGAGGCTCGTCGCTCGGCCGGGACACCCGCCTGCGCGGGGCGACGCGCGCGGCCGAGGTGATGACGATCTCCGACGTCGGCAACATGGCCCTCGACGACGACGAAGAGTCGGACGAGCGAGAGCCCGCCGCCGCTGAATAGAGCGCGGTGAATCGGGGCGGTGATCGGGGTTCCCCTGCCCGCCCAGCCCGCGTATGCTCGCGCACCTGTTTCCAGCGTGGAGGGGAGAGACGTGTCCGTACAGCCGAAGACGCTCGTTAACCGGATGACGCCGACAGCTCGGCAGATGCTCGAGGCCGCCATCGGGCGCGCCGCGAGCTCCGGGCACTATGAGGTGACCATCGAGCATTTCCTCGCTCAGATGGTCGAGCCGGACGACGGCGACCTCGCGGCCATCTACCAGCACTTCGGCAAGAACCGAAAGCCGCTGCAGAACCGCGTGGAGAAGATCCTCCAGCACATGAAGACGGGCAACTCGTCTCGCCCCGTCTTCAGCGGCTCGCTCTGGAAGTGGATCCAGGACGGCTGGGTCTACGGATCGCTGGAGTACGGCGCCGGGCTCATCCGCACCGGGCACCTCTTCTACACCCTCATCCGTCACCCCGGCCGCTACATCGGCGAGGTGCTCCCCGAGCTCGAGGACTTCTCGCTCGAGGAGCTCGAGAAGGATCTCGACGAGGCGCTCAGCGTCACGCGCGAGGAGTTCGAGGCCGGCGCGGTCCAGACGAGCAGCGGCGGCGGCGCGGGCGGCGGCGAAGGCGGCCCGGCCCCCCGCAAGGGCGAGGGCGCGCTCGACCGCTTCTGCACCAACTTCACCGAAGAGGTCCGGCAGGGTCGGCTCGATCCCATCTTCGGCCGGCACCGCGAGATCCGGCAGTGCGTCGACATCCTGAGCCGGCGCCGCAAGAACAACCCGATCATCGTCGGTGAGCCCGGCGTCGGGAAGACGGCCCTCGTCGAGGGCCTCGCGCACGCCATCGTGGCTGGCGACGTGCCCAAGCACATCGCGCGCTGCGAGGTGATGGCGCTCGACCTCGGCGCGCTCCAGGCGGGCGCGGCGATGAAGGGCGAGTTCGAGAACCGCCTCAAGGCCGTGATCAACGAGGTGAAGGGCTCCGACAAGCCCATCATCCTCTTCATCGACGAGGCGCACACGCTGATCGGCGCGGGCGGGCAGAAGGGCGGCGGCGACGCGGCGAACCTGCTCAAGCCGGCGCTCGCGCGGGGTGAGCTGCGGACCGTCGCGGCTACGACGTGGGCCGAGTACAAGCAGTACTTCGAGAAGGACGCCGCGCTCGAGCGCCGCTTCCAGCCGGTCAAGGTCGACGAGCCGAGCGAAGAGAACGCGATCGTCATGCTGCGCGGCCTCCGCGAGCTCTACGAGAAGAGCCACAAGGTCCGCATCAAGGACGAGGCGATCATCGCCGCCGTCGAGCTCTCCAACCGCTACATCGCGGGGCGTCTGCTGCCCGACAAGGCGGTCGACCTCCTCGACACCACCGCGGCGCGGGTCCGCGTCGGCCGGCAGACCAAGCCCGAGTCGCTCATCGAGATCGAGGCCGAGATCGCGGCCCTCGAGCGCGCCACCCAGGCCATCCAGCGGGACGTGGAGCACGGCGAGGAGAAGCGCCGCGAGGAGCTCGAAGAGAGCCTGCAGAGCCTCGAGAACAAGAAGATCCTCCGCCAGGAGCTCTTCGAGCGCTGGCAGGTGGAGCTGGCCCAGGTGGAGGCCATCCTCCGCGAGCGCGGTGAGCTCGACGAGGAGGAGGAGGGCGACGAGGCCGAGGCGGAGGGCGACGGCAAGCCGGCCGAGGACGCCGTGAGCGAGACGGCCAAGGACGAGCCGCCGCCCGTGGCGGAGGCGCAGGCCGAGGCGTCGGCGAGCGACGGCAGCAACGGCGCTGGCCAGGTCAGCGACGACGAGGACAAGCTCATCCACGTCGACGTGGACGCGGACGCGGTCGCGCACACCGTCTCGGTCTGGACCGGCATCCCCCTCGGGAAGATGCAGCGGGACGCGGTCGGCAACGTGCTCGCGCTCGAGGAGAAGCTGCGCCAGCGGGTGAAGGGTCAGGAGCCCGCGGTCGAGGCCATCTCGCAGGCGTGCCGCATGGCCTTCGCGGGTGTGCGCAACCCGGACGCGCCGGTGGGCGTGTTCCTCTTCGTCGGCCCGTCCGGCGTCGGCAAGACGGAGACCGCGCTCGCGCTGGCGGACGAGCTCTACGGCGGCGAGCGCTTCGTCACTCAGATCAACATGAGCGAGTACCAGGACAAGAGCGCGATCTCGGGCCTCATCGGCTCGCGCGCCGGCCTGGTCGGCTACGGCGAGGGCGGCATCCTCACCAACTCGGTGCGGCAGCGGCCCTACTCGGTCGTGCTGCTCGACGAGTGCGAGAAGGCCGACCCCGAGGTGCTCAACCTCTTCTATCAGGTCTTCGACAAGGGAGAGATGAACGACTCCGAGGGTCGGAACATCAACTTCCGCAACACGATCTGCATCCTGACCAGCAACCTGGCCACGGACGAGATCATGAAGGCCTACGAGGGCGACGAGACGCCGGAGGTCAGCGACGTGGTCGCGCAGATCCGGCCCATCCTGAGCAAGTGGTTCAAGCCCGCGCTCCTCGCGCGCATGACCATCGTGCCGTACCGCCCGATCGACCCCGAGACGATGAAGATGATCGCGGGCCTCAAGCTCAACCGGCTCGTCCGGCGCATCCGCGAGTCGCACGGGATCGAGACGACGTTCGAGCCGGAGCTCGTCGAGGAGCTGGCCAAGCGCTGCACCGAGAGCGAGACCGGGGCGCGCAACGTCGACCACATCCTGCGCAGCACGCTCACGCCGATGATCGCGCAGGGCTTGCTCGAGCGCATGGCCGACGGCGACGAGCCGTCCGGGATCGAGGTGTCCATCGCCCCGAGCGGCGAGTGGCGCGTCGACGTGGACGTAGCCTGAGCGGCTCCGGCCTCCGGGTTGCGAAGCACAGTCGAAAGTGAGACGATTTCGGCGCCTTACACCGTGACCATTTCATCGCCCCCCTCCCCTCCGTGCCCCGCGAGAACGCGGGCACGGGCAGGGGCAAGGGCCGGGGCAAGGGAGCGGCGCTCGCTTCGCGGGCTCCGCTAGCACGATGCTTCCGCTGCTCGTACGCATCACGAACACGCAAACCGGCGAGACCGAGCACTCCGCGTTTCCGAGCTCACCGGTCCGGATCGGCCGGAACCAGCTGAACGAGCTGGTGCTCAACGAGGGGTTCGTCTCCCAGTGGCACGCGGTCGTCCGGTTCGACGAGCACAAGGTGCGTTACGTCGACCTCGGCTCGACCAACGGCACCATGCTCAACGGCCGTCGGCTCGCGCGGCACATGCAGGTGGAGGTCGACCCGCAGTCCGATCTGCGCATCGGCCCGATCCAGCTCGCGTTCGCGCGCGCGCAGGTGACGCCCGACATGTACGCGGCGCCGCGGACGACGATCTTCAACCTGAACACGCTCGGGACCAGCGGGGACAGCGGGATCATGAACGCCACGATGGCGTTCAACCCGAACGACCCCGCCACCGAGCAGCAGAACACGATGTTCATGCCGCAGGGGGTGCCGCCCGGCGCCGCCCCGCAGGCGCCGGCGAGTCCGTCGGTGGACATGCAGCGGCTGCTGGCCATCACGGAGGCGACCAAGCCCTTCTACCAGCAGTACCGCAGCGCCTGGACGCAGGTCCTCTCCGCGCTCCGGCGGCAGCTCGAGGCGGCCCCGGGCCCGCAGCGCGCGGGGCTCGTGCTCTCGCTCTGCCAGCAGTTCCCGCAGCTGACCAAGGAGCCCGAGTTCCGGCAGCTCGCCAGCACCCTGGGCGTGGACCCCGCGGCGCTCGGCGAGGTGGACGCGAGCGCGTGGATCGACCGACTCGGCGGCTCGGCGGCGCCAGCGGGACAGCAGATCAACACCGCGGTCGCGATGGAGCGCGTCGGCGCGATCCTGGAGAGCTACAGCCAGGCCTTCGTCGAGCTTCGAAAGGGCTACGAGCAGTTCGGCGAGGAGATGGCGCTGCAGCTCGTCCAGGAGCGCACGCCGCTGCGCGACGCCCAGAGCGGCCAGGAGGTGCTCGACTATCTCCTCGACTGGGGCACCGACGGCGGAGAGCGCGTGCGGGAGCTGACGCGCGCGTTCGCGGACCTCGCGCTCCACCAGGTGGCCCTGCTGAGCGGGGTGATGGAGGGTGTGCGCAGCCTCCTCGGGACGCTCTCGCCGCAGCAGCTGAGCGGGCAGAAGAACTACCCGCTGGCCAAGAGCGGCGGCGGCGGACTGCTCGAGGGGATCTTCAACTCCAAGAAGGCCAGCCTCTGGCGCACCTTCGCGGACACGCACCAGCGCCTCGCCGAGGAGGACCGCTTCAGCCGCGAGGTGTTCGGGCGCAACTTCGCGCGCGCCTACTTCATGGTCACGGGCGGCCACATGCAGGGCAACGACGGCAGCGGCGGCGGCCCCGACCGCACGGCGCAGCACGGCTACCACGGCTCGCAGACCTCGCCGTACAACCAGTAGCGGAGCGGCCGAGGGCCATGAGACGCGGCGCGTGGTTGGCGGGGATGCTGCTCGGAGCTTGCTCCGCCGGGGGCGGCACGTCGGTGGACGCGGGGCGGAGCGCGGCGGACGGGGCCGTCGCGGACGCGGGCCGCGACGCTCGGGCGCGCGAGATCCCCGACTCCGGCTTCCTCGCGTGCGAGACCACCACCGCCTTCGCCGATCCGCTCCCGGCCACGCTGCTGTTCACGGTGGACACGAGCGGGTCGATGAACTGTCCCGCGAACGATCGGAGCTGCGCGAACGCGGAGCCGAGCCCCGCGCCGGACGACTCGCGGCTCGACGTCTTCCGCGGCGTGCTCGACGAGGCCCTCCGCGGCCTGCCCGACGCCACGCGCGCGGGGCTGTTGACCTACCCGGTCACGTTCAGCTGCGCGCGCGACGAGCCGCGGGTGCCCATCGCGGAGCTGCGCACGGCGCGCGCGGACATCGACGCGGCCCTGTCCGCCCTGCGGCCGGAGGGCATCACGCCGACCCACGACGCGGTGGCGATCGGGCTGTCCCGGCTGGCCGCCCGCTCCGCCGAGGAGGCGCGGTTCTTGGTGCTCGCCACGGACGGCGCGGCCACCGTGTGCATGGGGTGTGACGCCGCGTGCTCGTTCGACGCGCTCGACCGCGACAACGAGGCGCTCATCGAGACGGTGCGCCGCGCGGCGAGCGACGGCGTGGCGACCTACGTCATCGGCGTGCCCGGCTCGCAGGGCTATCGCGGCATCCTCTCTCGCATGGCGAACGCGGCCGGCACCGCGCGCGCTGGGTGCAGCGACGCCGGGCCGACCTATTGCCACTACGACTTGACCGACGCGGGGCTCGACTTCGCGACCGCGCTCCGCGAGGCGCTCGGGGCCATCGGGGAGTCGGTGCTGCGCTGCGAGTACGACATCCCGCCCAACCCGGACGGCAGCTTCGACCCGACGCGCGTCAATGTCCGTCTCACGGACGAGTCGGGGACGGAGACGAGCCTCCCGCGGGACCCAGGCCGCGCGGCGGGCTGGGACTACTCGGACGACGGCGCCCGCATCGAGCTCCACGGGAGCGCATGCGAGCGCGCCCGGGCGGCGACGGGCGGCCGGATCGACGTCCTGTTCGGCTGCCCGACCGAGCTCATCTGATGGCCGCCCTCCGTCCTCGTCTGGCGACAGGCGGCGCGGCGTCACGCACTTTCTTCCTCCGGCGCGCGGCGGGTGGGTAGACTGCGCACCATGTCTCGCGTCCGTCTCGACCACCTCCTCGCGCCCGGGCTCATCGCCGCCGCGGCGGTCTTCGTCGTGCTCGCCTGCGGCGGGAGCGACACGCCCGAAGAGCCTCCCCCCGTCTGCTACCTGTCCCACCCGGTCCCGGACGGCGGGATGGTGCGCAACCTCGACTCCAACGAGTGGGCGGACCTCGTGGTGCGCGGCTACCGCGAAGGCGCGTCGAGCAACCAGAATTGCGTCGGTGATCCCATCCAGTGGCGACCGACGGATCGCGCGTGCGAGGTGCACGAGCCCGACGACGAGCGCCCCCCGCAGGCCGTGGAGCTCACCGAGGAGTCGGTCGTGATCGGCCGGAGCGACACCGTCGCCATCAAGCCCGTCTGGGTGATCACGCATCGCTTCGAGGACGGCGACGGATTTGGCCCCGTGGCGCTCACCGAGCGCACCGCGGAGGGCGTGGCGGTCCGCGCGATCGGCTCGCTGCGCATGCCGACGGACCGGGCGCGGCTCCGGCTGCGCGAGACGGGCGGCCAGCAGATCGTCGTCGCCGATGGAGAGCGCTGCCCGCCCGAGGACGACGGCGCGGACGACGCCCCCACCAACGTGGAGCCCGAGGAGGGCGCGGCGGAGGAAGAGGAGCCGACCTGCATCCGCTACGCGCGCATCCTGCCCGTCGTCGGCGACCAGCTGATGAGCCCCGAGCTCCGCACGCGCGAGGGCCAGTGCCTCGGGCCGGCGCAGATCTACCTCTCGCGCGAGCAGACGGTGGCCCTCGAGACCGGCTGGGAGCGCACCTTCAAGCTCGCCGCCTCCCTGGAGTACCGCGGAGGCGCCGTCATCGTGCACGAGCAGGTGGTGGCCGAGGACCGCGATCCGCGCGATCCCGGTCGGCCCGCGCGCCTCTTCCGCACCACGGACGCCGACCGCGTCGTCCACCTGCGGCGCGGCGGGATGCGCAGCGAAGGCATCCCGCTCTTCGAGCGTGCGGTCCGCGCCGACGGCTCGACGCAGCTGCCGGTCGGCGAGAGCGACCGCGAGCGCGCCAGCAATTGATGAGCTCCTGATTGCGATCCGCCCCGGGATCGGGGAACAATCCGGCCACCTTTCTCAGATGCAGGGGAGCACGGCGTGGCGGGCGAAATCGAAGATCGGGGCGGAGCGCAGGTTCATTGGCTGGTCGCGGGCAAGTTCGGGCTCGGCGAGCGCAAGAAGACGCTCGCGTTGACGCGGGCGGACTTCGACGACGCGCTGAAGAGTCGCGGCATCGAGATCGTCGCGAGGGTGCCGGACGCGGTCGGGAGCGACGAGACGCGCACCTACACGCTGAAAGTCGAGTCGCTGAAGCACCTCACGCTGAAGCACGTGGTGGGGGCCATCCCCGAGCTGACCGAGCTCGCCGCGAAGGCCGACCAGGTCGCGAAGCTGAAGGACCCCAGCGTCGACTCGCTGAGAGAGGTCGTCGGCGAGGGCAAGCTGCTCGACGCCATGAAGCAGCTGGTGGCGCCGGACGAGGCGAAGCCTGCCGGCGGCGGTGACGGCGCGAGCGGCGACACGGACGCGATCTTCGAGAAGGCCGAGGTCCAGAAGAAGACCGCCAAGAGCGCGATCAGCATGTTCGTCAAGGCGACGTCGAGCGCCAAGCCGAAGGCCAAGCCGGTCTCGCGGCAGCTCCGCGATCTCGTCGAGGAGGTCGTCTGGGGCATCGCGGCCGACGTACTGCGCTCGGACGAGGTCCGCGAGGTCGAGGGCTCGTGGCGCGGGCTGCGCTTCCTGCTCACCGAGTGCCCCAAGGACTCGCAGATGGAGGTCATCCTCCTCGAGACCGACCCGGAGCACGTGGTGGAGGACCTCTCCACGCGCGAGCGCGGCGACGACATCGACGAGCCGGACTGCATCTTCGTGCCGCACGACTTCCGCACGACGGAGGGGCTGCGCGACGTGGCCGACCTCGCGGAGCAGGAGCTGATCCCGATCGTGGTCGGGGCCGCCCCGCAGCTCTTCGGGAGCGACGACCTGCAGGCGATCCCGGACGCCTTCGAGGCGCTCGAGCGCGCGCGCAACGAGGATCTCCCGGAGTGGGCGACGGAGTGGGACGCGCTGCGCATGGCGGAGTCCACCCGCTGGCTCGCGGTCGCGCTCAACCGCGTGGCGCTACACGCCGAGGGCGCGGGCGTCGCGCAGCGCACGGTCTTCGGGTCGGGCGTCTGGGCCGTCGCGGCCATGCTCGCCGCGAGCTTCCGCGCCACGGGCGGCTTCGCGCGCATCTTCGGCAAGGCGGGCTCCCTGCGCGCGCCGGCCAGCCACACGATGGGCGCCGGCCGCTACGCGGACACGGCGGCGCCGACCGAGGCCTTCTACGCCATCCAGCCGTGCGAGCTGCTGGCCAAGAACGGCATCTTCGGCATCGGGAGCGCGCGCAACTCGGACCAGCTCGCGCTCATCAAGGCTTCTTGCGTGCGTGGCGCGGCCGACGCGGTGCCGCTGCCTGCGCAGATCCTCACCGGGCGCGTCGTGCGCTTCGCGAGCTGGGTGAAGGCCCAGCTCCCGGAGGGGTGCGACAGCAAGACGGCGAACGACATCTTCGTGAGCGCGGCGAGCGTCTTCCTGTTCCCCGGTCAGGAGGCGGCTGCGCACGTGCGCGCGGCCACGACGAACATCGACGGCGAGGCGCACGTGATGGTGCGCGCGGCGGCCAACCCGGCCATCGCGTCCATCCCCTTCGAGATCGCCTTCCCGCTCCCCCTCGGCTGGAGCGTGCCTGCGCCCGAGCAGAGCGCGGAGGAGAGCGCGGCGCCCAAGCCGGACGCGGGCGACGCGGCCACCGTCGAGGGCGAGACCACGGCCGACAAGAAGGACGGCGTCGGCCTGTCCGGCGGGAGCGTGGGATTCGACGCGAGCCTCGGCAAGGACGACTGAGCCCCGACGCGGACGCCTCACGCGGCGGTCGACGCGGCCCATCCACGCTTGCACGGGTGGGCCGCTCGGCGTTCCGGAGCCCTTACTAGCCGGAGGAGGGGCTGGCCGGAGGAGGGGCTGGCCGACATCCAGGCCGCGCTCCAGACGATTGCGCGCGACGAGGATGTGCATACCGAGCTGACGTTCGATCATGCGCCGCGTGGAGCAGCGCACCGCGCTGAGTGGATCGAGGTCAATCGTCGAGGCGGAGCTGGCGGCGACGCAGCGTGGTGAGCTCGTCCTCGAGCGCCTGGGCGCGCGCCTCTTCGGTCGACAGGCGCTCGCGGAGCAGCCGCTCACGCTCGCTCGCCTCCATCGGCTCCGCGGCGGCCACCGGTCCCTGGGTGACCACGAGCGTGCGCGGCGGGGCGTCGGTGAGCATGGCGCAGCCCGCGAAGAGCCCGGCGAGCGTGGCGCCGACGAGCAGGCCGCGGAGCTTCTTGGGGGCGACGCCAGCGCTGCCGCTCACCCGCGAAGAGCGCAGCTCCGCGATCTCGTCCGCGAACGCGCCCGCGCTCGGGCGGTCGTTCGGGTCCGGAGACAGCCAGCGGGCGAAGTGCGGCTTCAGGAACTCGAGCTCGCTCGACCGCGGCCCCGACGGCGCGACCTTGCTGCGCTTGCGCAGGAAGCCGTCGACGTCGGTCGACTGCAGGTCCGACAGGTCGGCCTCCTCGATGGTGTGGAGGAGGGAGAGCGCGAGCGCGAAGACGTCGGCCTTGTTGGAGAGCGGCACCTCGGCGTGCTCGTCGAAGATGCGGGCCGCGACCTCGGGCGAGAAGTACATGGGCGTGCCCGCGAGGGCCATCTCGCCGTTGGGCGCCGCCACGCCGAGGTCGAGGAGGATGGGCAGCGTCTCGGGCTCCTCGTCGCTCGCCCCGGTGCGGAGCTGCACGAGGAAGAGGTTCTCGGGCTTGATGTCCTGGTGACGGATCCCCGCCGCGTGCAGCGCGGCGAGCGCGCGCGCGAGGCGCTCGAAGTGCGCGAGCGCTTCATCGAGCGGGAGCGGTCCGCGGCGGATGCAGTCGAGGAGCAGCTCGCCCTGGTAGAAGGGCATCACGAACCAGAGGCGCTCCTCGTACCAGCCGTGGTCCTTGAACTGGACCAGGGACGGGTGGAACGCGCTGGCGATCAGCGACAGCTCCCGGATGGCCCCCTCGCGCGCGGCGGGGGTGCGCGCGCCCCGGTGGAGCAGCTTCAGGGCCACGACGTGGCCCGGCACGCGCACGTCGCGCGCGCGGTAGACGTAGGCGAACTCGCCGCCGCCGAGCTTCGACTCGATCTCGTAGCGGTCGCCGATGACGGTGCCCGTCGGGAGCGGCACCACCTTGGGGCGCGCGGCGGCGAGCTGCTCGGCCGTCGGCGGCGCGATGAGAAACGCGTCCGGCAGCAGCTCCTCGAGCGGCGGCACGTCCTCGAAGATGTCCTCGAGGAGGAGCTTGGCGTAGCCGACGGCCGCCTCCACCTTCCGCGAGATGGCGTCGCGGGGCACGCCGAGCACGTAGGACAGCTCCTCGACGTTCAACCCCGCGCAGACATGGAGCTGCAACACTTCTTGCTCATCTGCGCCGAGCCCGAAGCGGACCTCGTCGAGCCCTCGGCCCCAGTTGTCGGGCCGACCGGGAGGGGTCGGCTCCCAGGGCACGGCGCTCATCGGGGCGTCGAGGCCCGCGCCGAAGAGCCGCTCGTACTCCACGAGGTTCTTCGCGGAGAGGAACAGGCCGGCCTTCTTGGTGGGCGCGCGCTCGATCTCCTCGGTGATGCCCTGCTCGCAGTCGTCCTCGATCGCGGCGATGGCCTTCTGCGCCGCCTCGCCGTCCCGCATCTGGACCGTGAGGTAGGCGCGCAGCGCCGCGGCGTGCTCCTTGATGAGCCGCTGGCCCACGACGCCGGCCGCGGTCTTGTAGAGACCGCTCGCCATGACGACCTTCACGGAGGCGCCAGCGGTCTTCTTCTCGGCTGCGTCGGCGGCGCTCGGCGGGGCCTCCGTGGCGGGCGCCTCGTCGGGCGCGGCGGTCCGGACGACCGGCTCGCTCCGCGTGGCGAGCTTGAGGCCGAGGCCGCGCTGCGTCGCCGCGAGCAGGCGCGCGAGCGGGCCGGGCTCGGGGCTCGGCGGCGGCTCGGCGGGGGTCTCGACGCGGATGGGCGGCGGCGCGGTGGGCGCGGCCTTGGTGGCGATGCGCACGCCCAGGCCCTTCTGCGTGCCGGAGAGGACGCGCTCGACGCTCGAGGGCTCGGGCTTGTCTGCGACGCGCTGCACGCCGGACTCCGGCCGTCCCTCGGCCTTGCTCGCGGCCTTCTTCGCGTCGGGCCCCAACCCCTGATGGGTTGCGCCGACCATGCCCTGCGTCTTCATCGCCACGACCCCCGCACGAACCTACGCCCTTCGGGTCCACGATCGCAAGAAAGGCCCCTCACGGTGCGGCCTCCGGAGCGCTGGCCGCCGCGCCAGGACCCACCCGCACCAGCCGAGTGACCATCGGGTAGCGGAGCCGATCGGACTGGGTGGCCGCGCCGCGGGACCAGAACACCGTCCGGGTGCGCTCGAGCACGGAGCCGTCTTCCCCCTCGTCGACGACCTCCTCGGCCCCGCTCGGGAGCCTCGGGTCCACCTCGCGCTCGACCACGGCGTGGGCTCGATGCAACACGCGGGTGTTCCACTCCACCCGCGGCGCGCGGCGCGCTCCCATCAGCTCCACCCGCATCGTCCCGCGGTAGGCGCTCGCGCGGACGCGCACGTGGAACGGGTACGGGTTCTGGATCCGGACGTCCTTGTTCGGCCAGCTCACCGCGGCGTCGAGGCCGGCGGGGATGTAGCTCGAGTTGCGGGTGTGGGGGTGGTGCTCGGTGATGTCGAAGCCCGCGAAGAAGGCCGCGGCGTGCAGCGTCGCCGCCGCCTGGCAGACCCCACCGCCGATGCCCTCGGTCCGCCGGCCGCCGCGGGCCAGCTCGATCGCGGGCGCGAAGCCGCGCTCGAAGGTGCGCTCGCCCACCACCTCGTTGAAGGACAGCTCCCCCCCGGGCTCGATCACGGCCCCGTCGAGGAAGCGGGTCGCCAGCTCGATGTTGCGCGCGCGGCCGGCCGCCTCTCCGTAGAACGCGTAGCGGGTCTCGTGCGCGGCCACGACCTCGGTGAAGCGCGCCTCGTGCGCGTCCCGCACCGGGTACGCGGCCGGCGCGATGGGCCGGACGGGGAGGCGCAGGAAGACGCGATCGGTCTCCAGCGCCTCGGCCACGGCCGCGGTGGCCGGCGTCAGGTTCAACGACACGCCCGGGCGGCCGCCGCGTCCGTCGACGTCGGTCGGCTCCGGGTCCACGCTGGCCCGGCGGCGGAGGTCCGCGAGGAACGCGTGGGTGATCTCTTCGTTCACCTCGCGGTCCCAGTCGAGGGCCCGGCTCTCGTCCGTCCAGGCGTTGAAGACGCGCGCGTGGAGCGGCGCGTCTCCGCGCGCCTCTCGCAGCGCCGCGAGGGCGTCGTCCGCGTCGACCGCTCCGCCGAGCTCCCGCCGGGTGGCCCGCACCACCTGCGAGCCGGCGTCCAGGCTCAGCTCGGTCTCGTGCCACTGCGCGGCGAGCCGGCGGACGAAGGTCTCCGGATCCCCCGCGGGAAGCCGGACGCCCGCGAGCGTCACGGGGCGCGACTCATAGGCGCGCAGCTCGCCCACGGCCCAGGCGAGCCCGAGCCCCGCCGCGACCACCGCGGCCCCCATGAGCCATCGGCGCAGCCCCACGCGGGCGGGCCATCCCAGAGCGGGCGGCGAGGTGTCGACGACGGAGGACATGGCGAGCGGCGCTTCGAAGCTACCGGCTCTCCCCTTCGGCGCCAAGATTCCCGGGACGAAGACGGTTTTGACACGCTCGCGTGATGCCGTGATCATCGGCTCGATGGCGGTGGAAGCAGCGGAGGAGACCGCGAGCGAGCCGGACGTCGAGGCGGAGCAGTTCGTCGCGGTGAGCGTCTTCGTCGTCGCCAACGACAAGGCCGAGGACGTGCACGGCGCCTTTCTCGCGCGGCCGCATCTGGTGGACGAAGCGCCCGGGTTCGTGCGGATGGAGGTGCTCAGAGGGCTCGACGACCCGAAGGAATTCTGGCTCGTCACGCACTGGCGAGACGAGGCCAGCTACGCCGCCTGGCACCACGGCCACACCTATCACGCGTCGCACGCGGGGATCCCGCGCGGCCTGAAGCTGGTCCGTGGGAGCGCCCAGGTGCGCCGGATGCGGAGCATCGCCCGGTGACGACGGTGACGACGGCGACGACGGCCCGGAGGCGCGCGGTCGAGTGGCTCGAGCGGGAGGCGGACGGCCTCGCGCGCGCGGTGACGGATCTGCAGTACACGCGCGTGCCCGCGCTCGCCGCCCGCTTCGGCGAGGCCGGCCGCGTCAAGTGCGAGCAGGACGCCCGGCACCACCTCGACTACCTGACCAGCGCGCTCCGCGGCGACAGCGACGTCCTCTTCGTCCGGTACGTCGAGTGGGCCAAGGTGCTCCTCGCCGCGTACGGAGTCGGCGTGGAGGATCTTCGGCTCAACCTGGAGACGCTGCGGGAGGTGCTCCTGGCGCAGGTCGCGGCCGAAGACGCGGCCCTCGTGACGCGGCCCATCGACGCGGCGCTCGAGCAGCTCGACGAGATGCCCTCGAGCCTCCCCAGCATGATCCGCCCCGGCGCGCCGCACGCCGGGCTCGCGCGACGCTACCTCGACGCGATGCTGGCGGGGGAGCGTCGACGCGCGATGAAGATCGTGACGGGCGCGGTGGAAGACGGCGTGCCGGTTCGAGACGTCTACCTGCACGTGTTCGAGCCCGTGCAGCACGAGATCGGCCGGCTGTGGCAGGAGAACGAGATCTCGGTGGCCACCGAGCACTACTGCACGGCGATCACGCAGCTGGTGATCTCGCAGCTCTACCCCTACGTCTTCTCCGCCGAGCGGCGCGGCCTGACCTTGATCGCGACCTGCATCGAGGGCGACTTGCACGAGCTGGGCGTGCGCATCGTGGCGGACTTCTTCGAGATGGAGGGCTGGGACACCATCTACCTCGGGGCCAACGTGCCGCTCGCCGGCATCGTCGAGACGGTGGCCGAGCGGCGGGCCGATCTCGTCGCGGTCTCGGCGACGATCTCCAAGCACACGCGCTCCGTGGAGGCGCTGGTGAAAGCGCTGCGCGGGAGCGACACGACGCGAGCCGTGCCCGTGATGGTCGGCGGCTATCCCTTCAACCTCGAGCCCGAGCTCTGGCGGCGGCTCGGGGCGAGCGGCCACGCGCCCAACGCGAGCCGCGCGGTGGAGGTCGGGCTCCGCCTGGTCCGAGGAGCCGACGCGTGACGAAATCGCTACGCCTGGGCGTCGCGCTCCGCCTCGACGAGGCCGGCGACATCGAGGAGGTGCTCGTCGACGGCTTCGCGCTGACGGAGGGCTCGCCCCGGGGCTTCGTCGAGATCCTGACCCCGGCCAGCGCGGAGAAGGCGAGGCTCTTCCTCGAGCGCATCCGATCCGAGCGGGCCGCCTTCGACTGGGAGCTGACCGTCTCCTACGCCGGGCGGCTCACGGTGCTCACCTTCTCCGGACGGCTGCAGGACGACGGCACGATCGTGGTGGTCGGGGGCCGGAGCGCGCGCGACATCGAGCGCATGTACGACGACCTGCTGCGCATCAACAACGAGCAGGCCAACCTGCTCCGGAGCACCGTGCTCGAGCTGTCGAGCATGAAGCGCCGGCCGACCGAGACGATCGACGAGATGATGGAGCTCAACAACGAGCTCGCGTCGCTCCAGCGAGAGCTCGCTCGCCAGAACGTGACCCTGGAGCGGCTCAACCAGCAGAAGAACCAGCTCCTCGGGATGGTGGCGCACGATCTGAGAAACCCGCTCGGCGTGGTGGCGGGCTACGCGCGCACCATGATGGAGGGACTCGCCGGGCCGACCACCGAGCGGCAGCAGCGCTTCCTGGAGCGCATCGCGCGCACGAGCGAGCACATGCTCCGCATGGTCGACGATCTGGTGGATCTCTCGTCCATCGAGTCGGGCCGCGTGGAGCTCGAGCGCAGGGAGCTCGATCTGGCCGCCATGCTCGCGGACGCGGTGGCGCTCAACCGGGTCCTGGCCGAGCGCAAGGGCATCGCGATCGAGCTCGACGTGGCCGAGACGCTCATGGTCGCGGCGGACGGCGGCAAGCTCCGTCAGGTCGTCGACAACCTGCTCAGCAACGCGGTGAAGTACTCGCACGAGGCCACCACGGTGCGGGTCGAGGCGCGGGTCACCGACCCCGTCGTGCAGGTCTCGGTCGAGGATCAGGGACAGGGGATCCCGGAGGCGGAGCTCGCGCGGCTGTTCGAGCCCTTCGGCCGGACAAGCGTGAAGGGGACCGCGGGAGAGAAGAGCACCGGGCTGGGCCTCGCGATCGTCAAGCGCATCCTCGAGGCGCACGACGGGACGATCGAGGTGCAGAGCGAGGTCGGGGTCGGCTCGACCTTCCGCTTCACGCTCCCGCTGGCGCCGGACGTAGAGGCGCCCTGAATTGAAAGAAGCCGCCGCGGTGTCCGCGACGGCTCCCTTCGAGCAACGAGCGTCGGCTCACATGCCGCCGGCGGTGCCCTCGCGGCAGACCAGGATGCTGAACTCGACGCGACGGTTCGTCTGACGGCTCAGCTCGGTGGCGGAGCGCGCCTGACGCGACTCGCAGGCCTCGTTCGCGCGGGGCTGCGTCGAGCCGTAGCCCACGGTCTCCATCATCTCGCGCGGCACGCCCATCTCGACGAGCGCGAGCGCGACCGCCTCCGAGCGCTGCTGCGAGAGCGACATGTTGTTGTTCTCGTCGCCGCAGGTGTCGGTGTGACCCTCGACCCGCACGCGGCGGATGTCCTCGCGGCTCTGCGCGGTGCGGACGACCTCCTGGAGGATCGCGCGGTTCTGCGCGTCGAGCACGGCGCCGCCGGTCGGGAAGTTGATGAGGACGGGCATGTGGACCCACTCCTCGGTGCAGGGACCCGTGTTCGCGATGGGCTGCGGCTGGGCCGGCTGCGCCGCGACCTGCGGGCAGACGGGGCAGTTGCACTCGGGGCACTCACCGCCGCCACAGGCGCTCGCGATCAGCAAGGCCACCGTCGCGATCACGACGTTCAAGGTCATCCGAATCGTCATCTCTCTCTCTTCTCCCCCAGAGGCCGTGCCTCCGCTGAAATCGGGCGCGAGTATCACCGGCCGGGGGCGCGCTTGGCAATAGAGCACACCTCGAAAGGCCGGGACCGAGCTTCCGGGGCCGAGCGCTCAGAGAGAGCGGAGGTACGCGACCAGGTCCGCGCGCGCGTCGGCGTCGAGCGCGTGGGCCTCGCCGTGACCGGCGATGAAGGTGTCCGCCAGCCGCGCGGCCCGCCCGTCATGGAAGAAGGGCGCGCGATGCGAGACCGCGACCAGACTCGGCGACTGGAAGGGCTCTCCCGTGCCGACGAGGTGGTTCGTGTTGTCCGTCATCGCGTCCCCGGAGTGGCAGTCGGCGCAGCCCGCGGAGCCGAAGTGGCCCCGCCCGCGCTCGATCGCCGCGGCGTCGCGGGTGTCGCCGCGCGGCGCCGGCAAGGAGTCGACCCAGGCCGAGATCGCGTCGACGTCGTCTGCGTCGAACGAGGTCTGCATCCGCTCGAGCAGGGTCCCCCGCATGATGTCGTGCATGCCCGGCTGATCGCCCGACCAGTGGAAGGGCGCGGTGTCCATGATGCCCCCCGTCAGGGTCTGCGTCCGGCGCGGCCCGGCGGGCTGGAAGTTCCAGACGAAGCCGTCTTCGGCTCCCTCCGGGTGGCACGACGCGCAGGCCAGGAAGGCGGGGGTCTGCATGTGGAAGAGACGGTAGCCGCGGGGGTGGCCGATGGGCGCGGCGACACGAACGGTCCGGACGTCACCACCCCGATCGCCGAGGAGGTGCAGCTCGTCCCCGTCCGCCGAGAGCGAGAGCAGCGTTCCGTCCGGCGCCATCTCGACCGCGCCGGTGGGACCGTCCACGACGGGCGGCGATTCGATGCAGGGCCTCGACGAGGCGGACGCCTCCACGGCGAGCAGCGAGCCGGCGATGCCCGCGAAGGGGACGCTCGTGTCGGAGCTGGCCGCGCCCGCGGCGCTCGCGACGTAGAAGCGGCTGCCGTCGGGGCGCACCGCGAAGTCCACCGCGAGGGCGACGAACGCGAGCGGGCCCGAGTCGCGCGCCTCCCCGTCGGCCGGGAAGACCGTCAGCGCAGCGTGCACGACCCCGTTCGGGCACTCGTCACCGCCGCCGGAGTAGCC
>SHBB01000429.1 GCA_004213565.1 Sandaracinaceae bacterium | reverse complement strand
CGAGCGAGAGCCCCGCGTTCAGCGGGATCGTCGCCGAGAGCGAGGGCATGCGCAGGACCCTGCGCCTGGTGGAGCGCCTCGCGGCGAGCGACGCGCCCGTGCTGGTGCGGGGCGAGAGCGGGACGGGCAAGGAGCTCGTCGCGCGGGCCGTGCACCAGGCGAGCTCGCGGCGCGATGGGCCGTACGTGAGCGAGAACGTCAGCGCGATCCCGGACACGCTGCTGGAGAGCGCGCTCTTCGGGCACGTGCGCGGGGCGTTCACCGGGGCCGAGCGAGCGCGCCGCGGGCTCTTCGAGGTGGCCGACGGAGGCTCGCTCTTCCTCGACGAGATCGGCGAGATGAGCGAGTCGATGCAAGCCAAGCTCCTCCGTGTCCTGCAGGACGGACAGCTCCGGCCGGTGGGGAGCGAGGAGACGACCACCGTCGACGTGCGGCTCATCGCGGCGACCCACCGCGACCTCGAGCGCATGGTGGAGGAGGGGGCCTTCCGGCAGGACCTCTTCTACCGCGTCGCCGTCGTGCAGGTGGAGCTGCCGCCGCTGCGCGAGCGCCTCGACGACGTGGCTCCGCTGGTGGCGGCCTTCCTCGACCGGCACGCGCCCGAGCGCCGGGTGCGGGTGGACCGCGGCGCGATGAACGCGCTGCGCGCCTTCTCCTGGCCGGGCAACGTGCGAGAGCTGGAGAACGAGATCCGCCGCGCCCTCGTGCTCGCGGACGAGGTCATCGGGCCCGAGCACCTCTCGCCCAAGGTGCGGGGCGCCGAGACGCAGGCGCCGGCGGACGCCCTCGATCTCAAGGGGCAGGTCGCCGCCCTGGAGCGCCGCCTCATCGTGCAGGCGCTCGACCAGACGGCGGGCAACCAGACGCGCGCGGCCGAGCTGCTCGGGCTCTCGCGGTACGGTCTCCAGAAGATGATGAAGCGCCTCGATGTGCCGAAGCCCTGAGCGCGCCCTGGCCGGCTACAGCCGCTCGGCGAGGGCCCGCAGCGCGTCGATGGTGGTGAAGATGCCTTTCACCTTCTTGCCCTCCATGATCACCGCGGCTCCGTACTTGTGCTCCGCCATGTGCACCACGACGTCCTTGAGCGGCGCGTCCGCCGCCACGGAGTAGGGCTCGGCGCTCATCGCCTCCTCGACCGTCACGCGGGTCGCCTCCACGTCCTGGAGCGTCTCGAGCAGGTAGACGTCGCGGTTCGAGAGGATGCCGATCACCTGGCCGCCGTCGAGCACGGGGAGGTGACGCACGCCGTGCTCGCGCATGACCTTGCTGGCCGTCGCGAGGGACATGTCCTTGCCGATGGTGTGCGGGCTCCGACTCATGTAGTCGGCCACCGTTGCTTCGCTCATGCAGCCGACCTACGCACGTCCCATGATGGCGCCAGCATGACGGAGGAGGCCGAGGCGGCGTTCGAGAGGATGCGCACGCTCTGGGAGCAGGAGCGGCAGGCCCACCGGCGCCGTCACGCGGAGGAGCGCGCCCAGCTCTCCCTCTCCGAGCGGGTGCGGCGGGGGCTCGCGCTGCGCGACCTCGAGGTGGTGGACACGGACGCCGCCCCGGGGGGGCGCGCGGTGCTCTGGATCCAGCCGCGCGGCGACGTGGATCTGGAGGTCGTGCGCATCGGACCGGGGGATCCGGTCCGGCTCTGGTGGGACGATCCGGACGAAGACGACGCGGTGCGGGGCGTCGTGTCGAGGCGCACGCGCGATCGCCTCGCGGTGATGGTCGACGAGGTGCCGGAGCGCGGGGACGACGGCTTCCGGCTCGACGTCGAGGCCCCCGAGGCGACCTTCGACCGCGGCGCGAAGGCCCTCGCGCGGTGGCGGGAGCTGGAGAAGAAGGACGCTCGGAGCCCGCTCCGGGACGTGCTCTTCGGGGACGCGCCCGCGCTCTTCGCCAAGCCCGAGTCGCTCGCGCTCATGGACGAGGAGCTCAACGAGCCCCAGCGGCGGGCGGTGACCCGCGCCCTCGCGGCCGAGACCGTCTCCCTCATCCATGGGCCGCCCGGGACGGGGAAGACGCGTTGCTTGGTCGAGGTCGTCAGGCAGCTCGTCGCGAGAGGGGAGCGCGTGCTGGTCAGCGCGGCGAGCAACCTCGCCGTCGACAACCTCGCTGAGCGGCTCGCCGATCACGGCGCCCCGGTGCTCCGACTCGGTCACCCCGCGCGCGTCTCGCCCAGCGTCGAGGCCCACACGCTCGACGCGCTCCTCGAGAAGACCCCCGAGCACCAGCTCGCGAGGCGGTGGACACGCGAGGCCGTCGCGCTGCGGCGCAAGGCGCGAGCCCGGTTCGAGCGAGGGCAGATCGGTCACCGCGCGCGACGTGAGGCCTTCGGCGAGGCGGGGCGGCTGATGCGCGACGCCCGCGCGCAGCTCAGGAGCGCGGAGACCCTCCTGCTCGCGCGCCACCCCATCGTGTGCGCGACCGCGGCCGGCGCCGACGCGGCGCTGCTGCGCAAGACGCACTTCGACCACGTGGTGCTCGACGAGGCGACCCAGGCCACCGATCCCATCACGCTCGTGGCGCTCTGGCGCGCGGCTCGGGTGACGATGGCGGGTGACCCTCGGCAGCTGCCCCCGACGGTGATCGATCCGGACGCGGAGCGGTGTGGGCTGGGCACGACCTTCTTCGAGCGACTCTCGGATGAGGGGAGCGCCACGACGATGCTCGAGGTGCAGCACCGCATGCACGAGGTGCTGATGCGCTTCCCGTCCGAGCAGCTCTATGAAGGCAAGCTTCGCGCGCACGAGGCGGTGGCGCAGCATGGGCTCGGAGACCTCGGCGTGGCCGACGACCCTCTTCGCCCGGGGCCCCTCGTCTTCCTCGACACGGCGGGGAAGGGCTGGACCGAGCGGCGCGCGGTGGACGACCCGAGCACCGACAACCCCGGGGCCGCGGCGCGCGTGATCGCGGAGGCGCGTCGGCTCCTCTCGCGCGGCCTCGCCGACGCGGACCTCGCGATCATCACCCCCTACCTCGCGCAGGCGCGCCTGCTCCGGGACGGGCTGTCGGATCGGCTGACAGAGGGGCTCGAGATCGGGACCGTCGACGGCTTCCAGGGGCGCGAGAAGGAGGCGGTGATCGTCGACCTCGTGCGCAGCAACGAGGACGCAGAGATCGGCTTCCTCGCCGACGTGCGGCGCATGAACGTGGCCATGACGCGCGCCAAGCGCTTGCTCCTGGTGGTCGGCGACAGCGCCACCCTCGCGCGGCACCCCTTCTACGAGGCGTTCATGGCGTACGCGGAGGCCCACGGGACCTGGCTGAGCGCGTGGAGCGACGAGGCCGAGCCCCTGGAGCCGGCTTCTGGTCGTACCAGTTGACAAGCGGTCCAGTGTGGCGCAGGCTCGGGGAGTGCTGAAACCCGTCTCCAAGCGCTCCCTCGCGGCCGAGGTCTTCGCCCAGCTCCGCGATCACATCCTCGAAGGCACGCTCGAAGCGGGGGAGGCGCTCCCGGCCGAGCGCACCCTGGCCGAGCAGCTCCAGGTCAACCGAGGCGCGGTGCGCGAGGGGCTCAAGCGCCTCGAGCAGGCGGGGCTCGTCGCCATCCAGCAGGGCGGCGCGACGCGGGTGCTCGACTACAAGCGGACGGCGGGCCTCGAGATCCTCGCGTCGATGATGGTGCGCGGGGACGGAACGGTCGACACCGCGATCGCGCGGGGCGTGCTCGAGCTCCGCACCCAGCTCGCGCCGATCGTCGCCAAGCTCTGCACGGAGCGAGCGAAAGAAGATGTGCACATGAGGTTGACCGCGATCGTGCGGGAGATGCAGGCGTCTCGCGGGGACCTGCCCACCTTGCAGCGCCTCGCGCTCGACTTCTGGGCCGCGATGGTCGACGGGACCGAGAACGTGGCGCTCGAGCTGGCGTTCAACTCGCTCGCCAGCACCTACTCGGGGGTGCTCGACCAGTTCACGCAGATCCTCGCCACCGAGGTGGGCGCGGTCGACGACTTCGAGGCTCTGGTCGAGGCGGTCATCGGCCAGCAGCCCAAGCGCGCGGCGAGCAAGGCGACGCAGATCGTCTCGCGAGGGGCGCAGGCGATCGAGGGCGTGCTGGCCGCGCTGGACACTGTCCAACAAGGCATGCAAGGCGCGAAGGGTGGGGCGAAGCCGTGAGCGCCGCGAGCCCATCCGTCGCCAGCGCGACCGAGCCCGACCTGACCACCCTCGGCGGGTGCGTGCGCCGCTTCTTCGGCTTCCTCGGGCCGAAGCTCTTGCTCGCGCAGATGCTGATCGCGCTCGGGCTCCGGCCCTTCTTCGGCGAGGCGTCGCTCGGAGACGCGATCGTCCTGGTCGGGGTGCTGATCTACTGGCCGCTGCAGGAGTGGTTCTTCCACTGGACCTTGCTCCACATGAAGCCGAAGCGGCTCGGCCCCTTCACCGTCGACCCGTACTTCGCGCAGACGCACCGCCACCACCACCGGAACCCGTGGAAGATCGAGACCGCGATGCTTCCCCTCCGCGTGCTGTTGATGATCGCGCCGTTCCATCTCGCGTTCTGGTGGCTCGTCGCGCCGACGACCGGGGTGATGCTGACGGGCATCGCGGCGTTCACCGCGGCCACGCTCGTCTACGAGTGGACCCACTACCTCACGCACACGCCCTATCGACCCAAGGGTCGCTACTACCGCTGGATCCGCCGCAACCATCGGATGCACCACTTCCGCAACGAGGCTTACTGGCATTCGTTCACCGCGCCCTTCCTCGACACCGCGTTCGGGACCGGGCCGGAGCCGTCCGAGGTGCCGCGCTCGGAGACCTGTCACACGCTCGGCGTTGACTGAGAGGCCGGGGGGCGCGGTTGCTCTCCCCCCGCGATGGCGCGATCCTGGAGGTGGATGGTCTCCGAGTTCGAACACGAGGGCGTCGTCGTCGACTCTTCCGAGCGGCCGATCGTCCTCGTGCGCTACCCCGCCGTGTTCGACGCGACCGCCTACCGCCACCTCTTCGAGCACTACGCGAAGCTGGCCGAGAGCGGGGAGCCCATCTGCTGGCTGATCGACTTCACGGCCTTCAACCCGGTCAGCGCCTCGGCGTCGCTGCGCAAGGAGGCGGCGGCCGTCTTCGAGGAGTACGTGCAGGTGCTCGCCCCGGTCAGCGTGTGCGAAGCCCGGGTGGTGGGCTCCAGCGTCGCGCGCGGCGTGCTCACCGCCTTCGACTGGCTGACGGGCAGCAAGTGGCCGGTGTGCAACGTGGCGTCGTTCGGGGAGGCCTACCGCTTCATCGAAGGCGAGCTCGCCAAGCGCTGAGTCGCGTCAGCCGAAGTGGCGGTGACCGGACGCGTCGAGGAGGCGCACGCGACCGTCGGCGTCCCGCAGCTCCACGCCTTCGCCTTCGAGGATCTCGCCCACGCAGGTGAAGGGGCCGTCCAGGCTGGCGGGGCAGGTGAAGACGAGCTCGTAGTCCTCGCCCCCGCTCGCCGCGAGGACGTCGCCGTCGAGCCCGTGGGCGGCGGCGACCGCGTGATGGTCCGGCTCCACCGGGACGCGCGGCAGCTCGAGCGCGGCGCCCACCCCGCTCGCCGCGCAGAGGTGACCGAGGTCCTGCGCGAGGCCGTCCGAGACGTCGACGCACGCGCTCGCGTGCGCGAGCCAGGGGAGGGCGTCGAAGCGCGCCCTCGGCCTCCGCCACCGCGCGACGAACGACGGCCCATCGTCCGCGGCGTCCGCCGCGAGGAGCCTCCACCCGAGCGCGGCCGCTCCCAGGGTCCCGGTGACGTAGATCGCGTCGCCCGGGCGCGCGCCGCTCCGGGTCAGCGGGTGCGCCGCCTCGCCCATCACCGTCGTGTGCTGCGAGACCACCGGGCCACGCGCCAGGTTGCCGCCGACGATCGACGCGCCGTGCGCGTGGGCGGCCTCGGCCGCGCCGTCGACGAGGGCGAGCGCCGCCTCCTCGCCGAGGTCGTCGGGCAAGACGAGCGAGAGCAGCGCGCAGACGGGGCGGGCGCGCATGGCGGCCAGGTCGCTCAGCGCCCCGACCATCCCCCGCCACCCGACGTCCCGCCAGCTCAACCAGCGCCGGTCGAAGTGGGCGCCCTCGACGACGGCGTCGACCGACACGACGACGTCGTCGCGGGGCGCGGCGATCACCGCGGCGTCGTCGCCCACCCCGAGGCGCACGCGCGGATCATCCGTCTTCAATCGCTCGCGGATCCGCGCGATGAGCGCGAACTCGTCCATCGCGCTACTCGTCGCCCTCGGGGATCGTGAACGAGAAGGTCGTGCCTTCGCCCACGACGCTGTCGACCCAGACCTGCCCCGCGTGCGCCTCCACCAGCCGCTTGACGATGGAGAGCCCGAGGCCCGTGCCGCCGTGCTCGCGCGTGGAGCTGCCGTCGACCTGATAGAAGGCGTCGAAGATCTTGTCTTGCTCGCCGCTGGGGATGCCCGGCCCCTGGTCGCTCACCGAGATCTCGAGCGCGGTCTTCGGCGCGGCCATGAGCACGAAGCCCATCCCGTCCCCGCCTCCCTCGCTCTCCAGCTCGACCGAGCGCACGCTCAGCGTGACGGTGCCGCCCCGCGGAGAGAACTTCACGGCGTTCTCCGAGAGGTTGAAGAGCACCTGCTTGATCCGGACGGGGTCGACCGCGAAGGGGTGCAGCGCGCCCTCGACGTTCACCGCCATCTTCACGGACTTCTTCTCGGCCGCGGGGGTCATGGTCTTGGCGACCTCGTCGAGCAGCTCCGCCGGATCGATGAGCTCGCGCTTGAGCGGCAGGTTGCCTTGCTCGAGCTTGCCGAGGTCGAGCAGGCTGCTGATCAGCGCGAGCAGGTGATCGCCCTTGCCCCGGATGGTCTCGACGAACTCGGCCTGCTCCTCGTTGAGGTCGCCCGCGATCCCGGTGGCGAGCATGTCGCTGTAGCCGATGATCGACGTCAGCGGCGTGCGGAGCTCGTGGCTGACCGTGGCGAGGAAGTTGGACTTCAGCCGGTCGAGCTCCTTCAGGCGATCGAACGCCTCCTGCAGCTCCTCGTTCTTCTCGCTCAGGGTGCGGTAGCTCTCGCGCACGCTCGCGACGTGCATCTGGCTCGTCAGGAACGCCCGGTGCCCGCTGAAGATGATCAGGTCGAGGATGTGCGTCAGGTGCTCGGAGAGGCGGTCGGCCGTCTCCTCGCGCACCCGGGGCATCTCCATCAGTCCGCTGCGCGCTTGCTCCGGGTCGATGTCCGGGTCGAGCACGAGCAGCGAGCGCGGGACCTCTTTCTTCTCGGCGGGGAGGTAGGGGCCGATCACGAAGCGCCCGAGCCGCCGACCCTGGTAGTCGATCGGCACGATGCGATAGACGGCGCCCGTGAAGCAGGGGTGGACCACCACGCCGTCCTGCGGGTCGATGCCCTTCACCTCGGAGACGAGCGCGCTGCACGCGGGCCGGCCCTGCTTGAGGGTGTTGACGTAGCGGCAGATCTCGCGGCTCTCGTGCACGTCGGCCAACAGCGTGCCGTCGTGAGAGAAGACCCGGATCGGCAGCGAGAAGAGGTCGAAGAAGGAGCGGCACACCTCGCCGAGGGCGCCGCGATCCACGATCTCCTCGAGGCGCGTGATGTCCGCGAGCGTGATGTCGATCTGCGGCTCGCTCATCGGCTCACCCGCTGGATGGCCTCGCGCACGCCGAGGTGCCGCTCGAGCTCCGCCAGGAGCGGGCCGGGTGTCAGGCCGAACTTCTCGCTCAGGCAGTGCTCGGTCTCGAGCCGCTGCCAGGTGATCTCCATCAGCCCCATCAGGGTCTCGAGCACGCCGACGCCGCGGAGCGCCACCGCCTTGAAGACGGGCTCCTTGCCGCGGGTGGCCAGCGCGTCGATCTCCTCGTCGGTCCGGATCTCGGGCAGGTCGCGCTTGTTGAACTGGATGACGAGCGGCATCGCGGCGGGCT
Organism: Sandaracinaceae bacterium; assembly: GCA_004213565.1. Lineage (GTDB taxonomy): Bacteria > Myxococcota_A > Polyangia > Polyangiales > Sandaracinaceae > JAVJQK01. Next base: position 1,093 of record SHBB01000429.1, on the reverse strand, counting down.
CGATGCCCTGCTCGGTGAGGTTCTGACGGAGGTTCACGAACGACGCGGCGTTCGACTTCGTCTCGGAGCGCTGGCTGTCGGCGATGAACGCGACGCCGTCGGCCCCCTGGAGCACGAGGCGCCGGGTCGCGTTGTGGATGACCTGCCCGGGCACGGTGAAGAGCTTCACCCGCACCTGGAGCCCTTTGCCCGCGTTGAGGGAGAGCGGCAGGAGATCGAAGAAGAGCGTCCGATCGTCCTGGGTCTCGAGCGTCATCAGGCGCCCGGCGACGTCGGTGTTCACCAACCGATGGATCGCCTGCAGGTTGGTGGTCTTCCCGCTGAGCGCCGGCCCGTAATACACGAGCTTGATGGTCAGCTCGCGCGCCTTGAAATCCAGCTGCATGCGAGGCCGGGAGGATAGCGACCCGGCTACATCATCCGCAACATCGCCATCACGGCGGTGACGACCAGGGCGCCGCTGATCCCGAGCGCGATCAAGAAGAGCACCTGCTTCCCGCTCCGCGTCTTCGGCTCGCTCTTGAGCACCTGGAGGTTCTGCATCGCGAGCCCGAGCAAGCGGTCGATCTGCTCGCTGGCGACCTCCGCGCGATCCGGGTCGGAGTCCTTCACCGCCCGGTAGCGCTTCCCCGCCTCCGCGAGGCGGTCCAGCGACGCGCAGAGGGTCAGGAACTTCTTGTGGGCTCGCTCGGAAGCCCAGTCCGCCTCCACCTCGCGCCACGCGACGTCGACCGGGTCGTCCACGCCAGGGAGTCTACCGCGACAGCGTCAGGAGGCCCGGGAATGCGCACGGCGCTTGCTCCGCCTCCGCCTCTGCCTGCGCCTCCGCCTCCGCTTCCGCCTCCGCTTTCGCTTCCGCTTCCGCTTTCGCTTCCGCTTCCGCCTCCGCATCCGCCTCCGCATCCGCATCCGCATCCGCATCCGCATCCGCATCCGCATCCGCATCCGCATCCGCATCCGTATCCGCATCCGCATCCGCATCCGCTTCCGCCTCCGAATCCGCGTCCGCATCCGCCTCCGCATCCGCATCCGCATCCGCATCCGCATCCGCATCCGCATCCGCATCCGCATCCGCTTCCGCTTCCGCTTCCGA
>SHBB01000428.1 GCA_004213565.1 Sandaracinaceae bacterium | reverse complement strand
TCGACGCTTCTTGGCCCGGTGCCAGGCCAGCCCGACCGCGCAGGTCAGGCCGAGCATTCCGAGCGCCGCGCCGATGGCGGCCGGGAGCGAGAGGCTGTGGCCGACCAGGCGGTAGAGGCCGACGCCGCCCGCGTAGAGCACGAGCAGGTGGAACGCGTAGAGGGTGAGGGTCTCGCCCGCGAGGATGGAGAGGGGCTTCGGCAGCCGCGTGATGGGGCGCTCGGCGACCGCGAGGAGCGCGATGAGGGCGAACACCACCGCCATCTTGAGCAGGTTGAAGCCAGGCGACGCGTTGTGGTGCGCGCCCTCGGCGAGGGCCGGCCCGAGACCGACGGCGTAGCCGAGGAGGCAGACGAGCGCCGAGGCCCCGAGGAGGCGCGGGAGCGGGAGGCGCGCGTCGGTGCGCGTGCCGTGCGGGAGCGCGACCGCGCCGAGCACCACGCCTGCGAAGACGTAGCCGGCCCAGGGCGCGAGCGGGAAGAGCGAGCCCCCGCGGTGGGTGAGGTAGTTGAGCGCGAAGCGCCACGGGCCGCTCGGGTCGACGCCGTCCGTGAGGGGCGCGACGAAGAAGAAGAGCGCGGCGAGGGCGGCGCTGATCATCACCACGCGCCGGGGCCCGCGGCTGAGGACGGTGATCCCCTCGAGCATGACGATGCAGAGGCCGATGCACTGGAGCACGTCCGCGATGAGGAACTCGCGCATCGCCGCGGCCGCGTCGCCGCCGAAGATTCCGGCCGGGAAGTGGAGCAGGTAGCCGACCAGCATCAGCCACCCGCCGCGGCGGAAGCGCGCGATGACCTTGCTCCGGTCGCTCACGTGCGCCTCGAAGCGCGCCAGCGTCGAGAGGTGGAAGCTCAGCCCCGCCGCGACCATGAAGGAGACGGAGGTCAGGCCGCGCACCCAGGTCCAGCCGTCGTAGACGGGGCCGCTGCGGAGCGACTCCGCGAGCAGCGCGTCGACGGTGTGGCCGACGATCATCTGGAAGGACGCGATCAGCCGGAGCAGATCCACGAAGTGGATGCGTCTGGCTCGCACGCCCGCGGCGGCGGGCGCCGAGTCGACGGGGAGGACGAGGGCGCGGGACACGAGGGTCCTCGCATGTAGCACGCCGCTCTCAGGGTTCCACGGCTCGCCCGGCCGCCGCGCGCTCCGCCCGCACCAGCTCGTCCGCGACGGAGCCGCGCGCCGCGAGGAAGGGGCTGGGGATCAGTCCGCCGACGATCACGACCAGGGCGAGGGCGAGCCCCGCGCCACGCTCTGCCCGCGAGAGGTCCGGGCAGCGCTCGGTCGCGTCGTGCTCACCGAGGAAGACCCGGCCGAACAGCCGGAGGAACACCACCGCGTCGAGCGCGGTCACCGCGACGTACCCCGCCGCGAGCCACGGGTGGTCGAGGAGGATCCCCTCGGCGATCAGCTCCTCCGCCACGAAGGTGAGGGTGCCGGGGAGCCCCACCACGCCGAGCCCGAACAGGAAGTGGAGCGACGCGAGGCGTGGCGCGTCCGCGACGAGCCCGTGGAAGCGATCGAGCGACACCACGCCGCGGCGCGCGCGGACCGCCATCGCGCAGAGGAGGAGGCCGCTCCCCGCGACCCCCTGCCCCAGCCAGAGCAGGAGCGCGCCGTCCACGCTCAGGACGTCGACGTCCGCGAGCCCGAAGAGGACCAGCCCCAGCTGACTGCAGATCAGATACACGACCGCGTCCCGCTGGTCGCGCTGGCCGAGCGCCACGAGGCCGAAGTACGCGGCGCTGATCAGACCGAGCCCGGACAGCCACGGCAACGCCACCACGAAGGCGCCGGGGTAGAGGGTCGCGATCCGCAGGAGGAGGTACACCCCGGGCAGCGGGGCCAACAGCAGGATCGCGCGGGCGGCGCGCCCCTCTCGAACGAGCCCGACGAGCCAGCGATGGGCGGGGAAGATCGCGCTGCGCGAGACGGCGGCGACGATGACGAGGCCCAGCAACAGCGCCTGCTCGCCCCGGTCGAGGACCGGCGGCGACGCGCCGAACAGCGGCCCGAAGCGGCCCCCGCCCGCGACCGCGCCCACCGCCATCACCGCGAGCCAGGGCGCACCCCCGTAGGCCATCAAGACCCGGCTGGGCGCGAGCGCGGAGGGTCGAGGCTCCTCCGTCAGGAGCGCGCCGACCGGGAGCGTGCTCAGCGCGGCGGCGGCGACCGCGAGCTCGAGCGGCACGCTGACGAAGACGACGAGGGTGGTGGCGGTGATCCACAGCGAGCTCGCGACCGCCGCCCGGTCGAGCTCGGCCCGCGGCGCGAGGCGGAGGACGGCCAGGCCGACGACGCTCGTCAGGACGGGCAACGCGACGCTCGTGCGGTCGACCGCGAGGCCGGGCAAGAGGCCGTCCGCGAGCAGCGGCTCACCGCGCGCGTAGAAGGCGGAGAGGACCGCGAGCGACGCGGCGCCCGTCAGCGCGAGGGTCACGACGCCGACGAGCCGGGCGCGAGCGCCCGCGCCGCTGGCGACGAGCAGCCCGAGCAGCGGGATCGCGACGAGGAGCGCGAGGGAGGGGACGCCGCTCACGACCGAGCCTCCTCTGCGGACCGCGCCAGCGACTGGGGGGCCGACTCGGGTTCCGGGTCGGAGGCCCCCGCGAGGCGTCGCTCGAGGGCCGCGAGCGCGCGAGAGAGCCGGAGGACCGGCGCGGCGAGCGCGCGATCGGCGAGCTCGTCGAGGTAGAAGCGATCGAGCGCGCTCCGGAACAGCAGCGCGCCGACGCGCCGGGGGAGGCGGCGCTCGATGCGGTCGAGCACCCGGCCGGTCTCGAGGTCGTCGTCGAGCCCTCCGCGGATGGAGGACAGCTCCGCCAGGACCGCCGGCGCGCGCAGGAGCTGCCACATGCGCAGGCACGCGTGCACGACGAGGTGGACGGCGGCGACGGTCGGGAGGTGGAGCCCCAGCTCGACGAACATCAGGCCGACCTGCGTCATCGTGGAGAAGGCGAGCCCGTTCTTCACGTCGGGCTGGACCCGCCCCGCGAGGGTGGCGAAGACCGCGGTCGTGAGCCCCACCGCGACGGCCACCGCCGAGGCGACGGATGAGTCGACGAAGAGCGACCGCGCGCGGATCAGCAGGTAGACCCCGGCGTGCACGGAGAGCGCGCCATAGAAGATCGCGCTCGACGGGGTCGGCCCCTCCATCGCGCGGGGCAGCCAGCCCCCGACCGGCAGCTGCGCCGACTTGCCCATGGCGCCGAAGATCAGCAGCAGCGCGACCACCGTCGCCGGCCCCGCGTCGAGGTGCGGCAGGGAGGCCACCCACTGCCCCGGCTCGAGCTCGGGCTCGAAGCGCGCCTCGGCGCCGAAGTGGTGGAGCGACAGGATCGCCAGGAGCAGCCCCACGTCACACAGGCGGTAGGTGATGAAGGCGCGCAGCCCGCTCTGGACCGGCCCTCGTCGCTGGTGGAAGAAGCCGATCAACAGGACCGAGGTGAGCCCGACGATCTCCCACCCGACGAACAGGAGGCCGAGGCTGCCGGCCCCGACGAGCACGGTCATGCCGAAGGCGAAGACCGTCAGCAGGAAGAAGAAGCGGGCGTGGCCGGGCTCCCCGTGGAGGTACGTGCGCGAGAAGTGGCCGACGAGCGCGCACGCGCCGAGGGAGAGCGTCGTCATCACCGTGGACAGGCGGTCGACCAGCATCGTCAGCGGGAAGGCGTGCCCGCTCGCCTCGAACCAGGTCCCGAGGTGGACCAGGCGGGGGGCCTCGCCCCAGGTCAGGGCGAGGGCCGTCGACGCGGCGATCAGCCCCACGCCCAGGGTGGCGCGCGTGAGATCGACGACGAGTCGCTCGCTCGGGCGTCGCGCCCAGGCCGCCACGGCGAGGAGGGCGGCCCCCAGGAGCGGGGCGCCCAGCGAGACGGAGACCGCGGTCCGGACGAGCTCATGCATGACGTGACTCCTGAGAGGCCGCCCCCTCGCCGAGGAGGCTTGGAGGGACGGCGTCGCGGCGGTCGCGGTAGGCGTCGACCGAGCGCGCGAACCACGGGACGGGGCCGGCCGAGGGGGTGAACGGCTCGAAGCCCCCGGGCCTCGAGACGGCGAGGGCCCCGCTCTCCGGGTCCTGGGAGACGAGGGTGACCCAGCCGCCGGAGACGAGGCGCCCGACCTCGGGGCGGGACCTGGCGACCTGCACGAGGCGTTGCGGAGTGGCCTCGACGACGAGCAAGAGGCGCATCGGCTCGTGCACGTCGACCGTCTGATGGGGCAGCCCCGTCCGCAGGTCGCTCTCGTGGCCGTCCATCACGCCGACCAGCCCGGTCACGTTGTGCGGCAGCTTGGAGCCGGCACCGAAGCGCGCCTGATCGACGGTGGAGAAGTAGTACTCCAGGTTGATGCCGGCCCCGACCGGCCCGACGGAGGCGAGCAGGCGCTCGAGGACGCGGCCGTCCGGATCGGTCGTGGGGTCGTAGGACACGAGGAAGGCGCGCCGATCCAAGAACAGCCCCCGCGTGCGCGCGCGTCGACCGACGAAGCAGAGCGAGTTGGTGCAGTGCCCGTACTCGGGTCGCGGCTCGGCCAGGCTCGCCGAGCGGGCCTCGACGATGCGCAGCGCCCGCTCGGGCGTGACGTCCAGCGGCACGGTGTGGAACCGACGCACGCGCTCGTGCGCGTCCCACCGCCGGGCGACGTCGAAGACGCGACGCGCGTCCTCGAGCGCGGCGCGGTGCGTCTCGGGCGCGCGGCGCAGATCGAACAGCGCGATGGCGTCGGTGCAGGTGTCGTGGGAGCCGCCGACGACCCAGGTCGTGGCGGGGATCCGGACGCCGTGAGCGCGCGCGAGGCGCTCGCGGACCCGCGGATCGTTCAGCAGCATCGCGGCCAGCCGCGCGTTCGGGCCGCCCTTGCCTCCCGCGCAGGCGCCGCACTCGTACATCGCGGCGTGGGGGTTGTTCGTGGTCACGCCGCCGTGCCCGAGCAAGACGAGCACCGGCGCGAACGACGAGGTCAGCCCCATGTCCTCGAGGAGCCGCGCGAGCCGCTCGGCCGCCTCCTCCACCGTGAAGCCGGACTCGACCCCCGGCTCGGTGTGCGGGGGACGGAAGGCGGTGAGGGTGGTGGCCGGTCGGGGCGCGATCACGCCCTGCAGCCACGTCTCCGCGCGCCGCGCGGACCGCGGCGCGAGCACCCCGAGGACCATCGGCGCCGCGTGGAGGGCCCCCGCCATCGAGATGCCGAGCCCCCGGACGAGCCCGCGGCTGCCGACGTGCGCGGCGAAGCCGGTCTTCGCGAAGGCCGATCGCCGCCGGCGCCAGGCTCGCTCGGCCGCCGGGTCCTCGGCCACCTCGAAGACGGTGTGGGTCGGGATCTGGGCCACGGGACAGAGCGCCTGTGGGTGGCTCGTCTCGAGCGCCTGGTAGGCGATCGCGAGCCCGAAGAAGCCGGGGGCGCCGAACGTCTCCACCGCGCCGTCGGCCTCCTCGAGGTGTCGGCGGAGGCTCTCCTCGCGGTCGTCGAGACAGCAGACCACCTGCATCCAGGGCGGGTCCGCGCGCCCCGTCGACGGGATCCGGGCCGCGTTCCGGCTCAGCGCGTCCAGGACGTCCCGGCGGTACGTTCGCTCGTAGGCCTCGAGGAGCACGGCGCCGCGCTCGAGGCTCGAGAAGCGATCGAGCACGTCCTCGAGGGCCCGCGCGTGAGGCGGCTGCAGCCGCTCGATCGCGTCGAGATCGACCTCCGCGGTGACGAAGAGCGAGAAGAGTCGGTGGGCCTGCCCGAGCGCGCCTCGACCCGCCCGCGCCACGGCGGCCGCCTCCCGCAGCTCCGCGAGCGGAGGCGCGAGCCGGCGCCGTGCGAGCTCGTGCTCGAGCGCGGCGGTCGAGAGCGTGAGGCGCACCGCGAGGAACTCGTCGAGCCGGTAGGGGCGGGTCCGCATGCGCTCCTCGGCCCGCAGCTCGAGGCGGCGAAACATGCCCGCCCAACCGGGCAGCGCGAGCAGCTCCGTCTCCAGGTACGCGGGCCACTCCGCGCGCTCGACGCCGAGCGCGCGGAGGCGATCGCGGATCACCCGCGGCGCGTCCTCACCGCGCTCGCCCTGCCGGGCGAGCTCCCGGAGCGCCCTCCCCCGCCAGCCGGGCGCGGCGGCGCCCCCGCGTCGCGCGAGCTCGCACACCGCGCGGTGGAAGCCGAGGGCGCGGCTCGGCATCGGCCAGTAAGGGAGCCCCGCGTCGAGGTAGGCGGCCGACCAACGCACCAGGGTCGGGGAGTAGTGCTCGTCCACGTCGACCCCGGTCAGCTCGCGCAGCGCGTCCCGGTGACGCCGCGGCCGCGTCCGGGTGGCCCCCTCGGCGCACGCGAGTCGGCGCGCGTGCGCGAACACCGCGCGCAGCACGACGGGGGCGGGGCTCGCGTCGAGCGCCTCGCGGAGCGCGCGCGCGTCGTCCCCGAAGCGCTCTCTCACCTCGCGCTCGGAGGTGGCGGTCGCGAGCAGCGCGCGCAGCCCCTCCTCACCCTCGTCCGCGATCCGGGCGCGCAGGCGCGCCGCGGCCCGCTCGAGCCAGTCGGTCCGGTCGAGCCCCTCCGGCGGGCGCTCCACGAGCTCGCCCTCCGTGAGCGCGAAGGCCACGGTGGGCTCGTCGCGATCCGCCAGGTCCCCGACGAGGGCGGCCCATCGGACGGCGCGCCCCTCCAGGCCTCCGGGGAGCGCCTCCGAGCGCGGGTGGCGCTCGTCGAGGGCCGCGGCCAGGTCGGCCTCTCGGATGCGCCGCGCCCGGAGCTGCGCGCGAGACCACTCCGCCTTCGGGTACGGGGTCGCGCCGAAGAGGGCCGCCGCGCGCGCGAGCGCGTCGTGGAACTCGAGCTCCTCGAACGCGTGGAGAGTGTTGTGGTGGACGAAGCCCGCCAGGGGCGCCTGGTCTGGGAGGTGATGGGCGACGGAGTCCAGCGCGTCCCGCAGCGCCTCGAGCTCGCCTCCATCGGCGGACGCGTCGCGCCCCTCCGGACCCTCGAGGGCCGCCCGGCCCAGGCCGGCCGTGCGCGCGGCGCTCACGATCCCACCCCCCAGCGGGTGGCCCGCGGGTGCCCCGACGCGGGCCGCAGCGCCTCGAGGCCGACCACCCGGAGCGTGGCGGCGGGCCACTCCGCGCTCATCGCGTGCAGGCGCTCGAGGAAGGTGTGGTCCACCAGGCGGGTGTCCCTCACGTCGACCACGACCTCCGTCACGTCGGGAGGGACGGCCCGGAGCAGCCGTCGCACCTTCAGGAGCGCGGCGAAGGTCGCGCTCTCGTGCAGCACGAGGGTGAGGTGCTCGCCCTCCCGCCGCAGCTCGACCTTTGCGCCGAGCAGGCGCCTCAGGCCGCCTCCCCGGTAGGCGTGCAGCGCGATCTTGAGCGCGAGGCCGGCGGCCACACCCACCAGGAGATCCGCGGCGAGGGTGACGAGGAGGGTCGTGAGGAAGAACGCGAGCTGGTCGAGCCCGAGCTGATGCGCGTGTCGGAGCTCCGACGGCGAGGCCAGCCGGAAGCCGGTGTAGACGAGCATCGCGGCCAGCGCGGCCAGCGGGATCCGATGGAGCAGCGCCGGCGCGAGCGCGACGAAGGCGAGCAGGAACAGGCCGTGGAAGAAGTTCGAGGCCGGCCCCCTCGCGCCGGCGTCGAGGTTCGAGCGGCTGCGGACGATCTCCGAGATCATCGGCAGGCCGCCGATCGCCGAGGCCACCAGGTTCCCGAGGCCGACGGCGAGGAGATCGCGGTCCAGGTTCGACGCGCGCCTCTGGGGGTCCATGGCGTCGACCGCGAGCACGCTCAGGGTGGACTCGATGGAGCCGACCAGCGTGAACATCACCGCGTACTTCAGCGACGCGAGCGAGAACACGACGGAGAAGTCGGGGAGCGCGAGCGCGTCCACGAAGCGCCCGGGGAGGTTCACGAGGTGGCGCGGGCCGACCTCGTGGACCGCGCCGCCGAAGGTGTAGGTGTGGTGGTGCTCGAGGTCGAAGAGGAGCCCCAGCGGCACCGCCGCCGCGACGACGACCATCGGCGCGGGGACCGAGGCGACCCAGCGGAGGCGCCGGGCCATCAGGGGCAGGGCGAAGAGGATGAGGAGCGACACCACGCCGATGAGCAGGATCTCGGGGTTCTCGTGGGCGAGGCTGCGGGGCAGCTCGCCGAGCAGCTCGAGCGGGCTGTCGCCGTGAGGCGCCACGTCGAGCACGACGTGCGACTGCTTGGCGACGATGATGACGCCGATGGCGGCCAGCATCCCGTGCACCACCGATGGCGGCATGGCCGCGCCGAGCGACGCGGCGCCGGCGAGGGCCATCACGATCTGAGCCAGCGCCGCGACCACGCCGACGGCCAGGGTGCGGCGATAGCCGGCCGCGATGTCGCCGGCGCCCAGCTCCTGCACGGCGCCGACGACCACCACGATCAACCCCGCCGCGGGGCCCTTGATGGTCAGCGGCGCGCTGCCGAGGAAGCTCACGAGCACGCCGCCGACGATGGCGGTGAGGACGCCCGCGACCGGTGGGAAGCCGCTGGCCATCGCGATGCCGAGAGAGAGCGGCAGCGCGACGAGGAACACGAGGAAGCCCGACACCATGTCGCGCCTCGGGAGACGGGAGCACAACAATCGCAAACCGAGCTCCATCGGGGGCTCCATCGCAGAGAGGAACGGGGGCGGGGCGCCGCGGGGGCGCGGCCGCATCGAGCGAGAGCGGACGGACGTCCGGCGAGCGCGCCGTCTCTCCGCGCGAGGCCGGGTCGAGGGACGTCGACGGCCTGGCGCGAGGGCGGCGGGGGAGGACCTGTCGCGTCAGCCGCGCGGCGGCCCGCGCGCGTCGTGGTCGGCGATGGCGTTGCGGACGCGGCGATGCTCCACCGCGCGACGGTCGGCCAACGCCGCTGCGAGCGGCACGTCGGGCGAGGTCGCCCGATCGCTGTCGAGCGGCGCGTCCCGGCCGTCGCTCTCGGTCTTCTCGACCGTGAGCGAGAGGTGGCCGTGGCCGCCGT
>SHBB01000427.1 GCA_004213565.1 Sandaracinaceae bacterium | reverse complement strand
CCCTCATCTCCGTCCGTCCCCCGCCGCCCCCGATGCCCATCACGCGCGGCCCAGCCCCGCCGCGTCGGAGATGCCCATCACGTAGCCCGCCCGACGCTCCCTCGAATGCCGTGCGTGGCAACAACAGCTCGGTACTCCTTCTCGTAGCCGAGCCATGTTTCGAGTGAGACCGGCACCGGAATCGACGACAGCGTACCTCGCTGTGGAGGCGCCCCCATCCGAAGGGGATCGGCGCAGGGAGAACCGTGGGTCACAGCGGCACCAGCCAGCGCAGCCGGTCGACATCCCTCTGCGCGACCTTTGGTCTTCGGTCCTCCTGTTCGACCCCGCCGTCCATCGCCTCGAGCTCGGAGAGGGTGACCGGGGAGGTGCCGCCCGGAGCGCCGCGGAGTCGCTGCGAGCTCGGTCAGCAATCGGTCGGTTCGTGGAAGTCGAACCTCAGCGGCATGGCGTCGTACCTGTCGGCCTCGTCTTCATCCACCGGCGCGACGTAGACCTCGATGCTCCACCGCGTCGCGTCGTAGACGAGTATCTCGGTCGACTCTCGGCGCGACTCGAACTCCCAGCGATCCGCGAAGTCGGGATCCTTCTCGACGGAGCTCAACAGCCCTGGCCAGCGCTCGGCGACGAGTCCTCCCACGATCCGCGTCGCGAGCGCGGCTTGGCCCGGGGTGGGCGTCTCGCCGGTGACCAGGCAGAGCTTCATCTCCTCCACCGCGCCGGACGCGGAGCTCTCCACCCAGCGAGCGAAGGCCTCGCGGTCGGGGTCCCAGCTGAGCTCCCCGAGCTCGGGGTGCCAGTAGACGAGCACGGGCGGCACGACCCCACTCGGCCTGGCCGGCTCGGGCGAGAGGCCGAGCTCTCGCAGCAGCGCCCGGTTCTCGCCGTCCGCGGAACGGAGCACGCGGAGCGCGTGCGCGGGCGGCAGGACGGAGAAGAGGCGGACGTCGAGCTCGTGGTCCAGCTCGCTGTTCTGAACGAACCCCTCCAGGTGCGGCAAGAGGTGTCGGGGAAGCCCGTCGCCCGAGGCACGCTCGAGATGGAGCTGCGCCAGGAAGTAGGCGGCACTTGCGGCGTGTCGGCCGCCGAGGGCTCGTCCGAGGAGCACGTCGACCTCGTCGAGCCGGCGCATGGCGCGCCAGCACCGCGACCGCGGCTGCTGGTCAGCCATCCGAAGAAGGAGAGAGACCTTCTCCTCGCTCGAGCTCAGCCCCGGCAACACGTGCGCGGTCACCTCCCACGGCACCGCCGGCGGCGGGTGCTCGAGGCCCGCAAGCAGGGCATCCCGCAGCGGCGTGCCGAGCGGAGTCGCCGCGCTGAGCTGCCACTCGTGCAACTCCGACTTCCACAAGCCGGTCTGCGGTCGGAGGTAGCCGTCCGCGAGTAGCCGGACGGTCTCCGGCGACAACTCGAGCGGCTCGCCGCGGAGGCGCCGCAGCGCTTCGAGGTGATGCGTGAGCAGAGCCGGGAGCGTGGCGGCGTGCTCCAGAAAGCCGTCACGGTCGATCTTCAGGCTCAGCGCCAGCTGCTCCTCGACGGCGAGGCTCCACCCGCGGACGAAGTGCTTGTCCGTGCCCACGCCCGTCCAGCTCTCCCCCGCCCGCTTGATGACGAGCTTCGCGAGCTGTGATCCGTCGAGCATGCTCGGATCCTACTTCAAGACCATCCCGCTGACTGGCGCCCCAGGACGGCGTTGGCGGCTTCGAGGTCGTGAGCCGAGGCGGGAACGTGTGCGTCAGGTCTCCACGGGCGGACCGATCGAGGAAGTACGCGACCTCATCGCGCGCGCGCTCGAGCCGCTTGGCGGCTTCTGTGACGGCAGCATCTCGCGCGCCGCCGTCTTCACCAGCCCCCTGCGAGACGGCTTCCAGTCGATCGAGCGGGCCTTCGCGAGAGTGGCTTCGGGGCGCGATGAAATGGAGTGGTTCTTCGACAACGTCTACGAGGACGATGGGACGACCCCGTTGCGCTGGTGGTCGGATCTCCCACGAGAGTAGCCGGGCTTCACCCCGCCGGAGGGCGTGGGCTCGGCGTCCTCGAAGCATCCCCTCTGCAGCAGGTCTCTCCAGACTCGCCACTCGGACACCATTGTGCCCAAGGACAGCCACTCGCGCCCATCGAGCAGGGGCTCGCTGCAACGGTCATGGTCGCGGTGGATGGCGCGCACGTCTTCGAGGAGAGGGACCCCGAGCTCCGCTTCGGCGGCGGCGATGTCGGCCTCGGTGGCTCCCGGGCGCAAGGCGTCGAGGTCGGCGCCCGCCGCGGTCAGCTGCTCGGCCACGAGGGCCCATAGAGGTGCGGTGTCCACTCCGCTATCGTCCGAGAAGGGCGTGAGCGCGTCCACCTCGACATGGTGGTTCCGCGTGCGGCGCCCAGTCAGGTCGTCGAGGGATTCCGGCTGGAGGCCGATTTCGCATGAAGGTGCTCCGACAGATCGGGTTCTGGGCGAGCCGGCGTGATGAAGAGCCGACGCTCCCGGATCCGCGCGACTTCATCGACCCGTCGTGGGACGAGCGGGAGCGAGCGCTCGTCGCCGCCTACCTCCGGGACGGTCGGCGTCAGTACTACTCCATGGGCTACTCCACTTGTCGGCTCTGCGGTCGCAGCAACGGCGACGCCACCCTCGCCGACGACGCCTACCAGTGGCCCGAGGGGCTCGCTCACTACGTCGAGGCGCACGCCGTCCGGTTGCCGGCCGAGTTCGTCGCCCACGTCCAGCAGCGACTCGATCGCGATGAGGCCGTCGCCGTCGATCGACAGTGGTGGTGCGCGCAGGCGCCGACGGGGACGGCGCGGCACTGGCCGGAGTGGCAGGTTCGCGTCGAGAGCGTGCCGCCGGATCGCCGGGCGTTCGTCGCGCGGGAGCTGGCCTACGCGTCGGGCGGCTCCGAGCCGGAGCTGATCGCGGAGCTCGAGGCGCGAGGCTCGGCCACGGTCGCGCTCGCGGAGGAGTGGAACCTCGCCGCGTTGAAGTCGAGCTTCGCGGGACGCGGCGTCGAGCTGATCGTGGAGGAGCGCGAGGTCCCGGCTCCGGCCGAGCTGCTCGGCTAGGCTCGTGACGCGTCTCGCGCTCAGCGATGCGCGAGGAGGTCCGTGAGGATCCGCTCCGCTTCGGTCCAGAGGATGGCGCCGCCCGCGCCGAGTACGACGGTTCTGCGGGCGCCGGGGATGCGCGCCGCGAGCGACAGGCCGAGGTCCGGCGAGTGCACGGGGCTGGTGTCGAGCTCGCCGTACCAGAGGTGGACGGGGACGGTGATCTCGGCCGGGTCGAAGGACCAGCGCCGCATGGCGAGGAGGGTGTCGCGGGCGTAGCCGTCGGCGCCCTGGGCGAAGCCCTCCTCCATCGCGCGCCTCAGCGCCGCGTCGAAGTCGGGCTCCGAGTAGACCGGCCGGTCGGCGTCGCCGGTCATCGAGCGCACCATGGCGTGCAGCTGCGCGGCGTTCAGCTGCCTGAACATGGCCTCGGCGCCGTCCGGGTCGCTGGCCGCCTGCTCCACCAGCGCGCGCAGCTCATCGGGGAGGGCGGAGGCGTGGGCGGGCGCGGCGATCTCGTCGCCGCCGGAGACGATCGCGGCCGCGCTCACGTCGCCCCTCGCGGCGCAGGCGAGGGCGAACGGCGCGCCCTGGGAGAAGCCGACGATGACCGGGGACGAGAGCGCGCGCGCCCGCTGCAGCGCGACGGCGTCGGCCGCCCAGTCGATCAGCTCGCGGCCGGGCGAGGGGTCGGAGTGGCCGAGGCCCGGGCGGTCGAGGCCGATGAGTCGGGCCCCGAGCCGCTCGAGCACGTCGGCGCCGAAGCCGAGGCGCGAGCTCGCGCCGGCGCCCGGGCAGAAGAGCACGGGCCTGCCGTCCGCCGGACCCCACTCGGACCACCCGAGGTGGCGCCCGCTCGGCAGCCGCGTCCGACCCCGCCGCTCCGGCTCCGCGACGACGTGCGCGGTCATGTCGACTCCTGCGAGGCGGGGCGGGCGTTCGATGAAGTGGGGGAAGTCATGTTGGCTTTTCGAGCGCGGCGAGCGCGCGCCTCCGATGAGGCTCGGAGCATCTGACCAGGCTCCGCGCCGACGCAAGGTCCATGCGTGCGCGCGAGCCCCCGGCGAAGGCCGAGCGGCCGCGTCGGGCGCTCGCGCCGACTGGCCACATCGGAGCGAGCCGTGGATACTCCTGTCGTGGCCGCCCATCTGGAGAGCGTGCGCCTCGGCGCATTCAAGTCGTATCGGGATCAGGAGCTGTCCCTCCGCCCCGTGACGCTGCTCGTCGGGCGCAACGCCAGTGGGAAGTCGAACGCGCTCGACGCGCTGTCGCTGCTGTCGCTCCTCGCGGAGGGCCGTGACGTCAGCGACCTGGAGCGGGACGACCTCGAGGTCGCGGGGCTACGCGGCGGGGTGAGCGGGGCCGCGCCGTTCGGCGAGTCTCCTCTCCGCGTCGGCTGCACGGTGGCAGGGGAGGGCGGCCGGGCGACCCTCGACGTCGAGATCGACACCGCCGGCCAGCCGGAGATCATCTCGGAGTCGCTCACGCTGCACGACGGGGACGGCGACAAGGCCCTGATCCAGTCCGCCCGAACGGCTCCCGGCTCGAGGATCGCGGACGTGAAGGTCTACAGCGGTCGCCACCCGAAGAGCTATCAGCTGCTCTCGTCACGACTGGCGTCCGCGCAGGCACTCGGCAAGGTGGCGGGAGACACGAAGGCCCGGAAGCTCGTCCTCGAGATCTGCGAGCGGGTTGTCGATGTGCTGCAAGGGGTGTTCGTGCTGGACCCCGTGCCGGGCCGAATGCGCGAGTACGTACGGATCGGCTCCGCCCCCGACCGATCGGGCTCCAAGCTCTCCGCCATCATTCACTCGCTCCAGGGCGACCCCCACGCGTGGGGGAGGCTGACGGAGCTGGTGCGCTCGCTCGTGGGCGCGAGCGTGGACGTCACGTTCGCCGAGGCGAAGCTGCCTGACGCGCGCATCGTGGACGTGATGGTCGCGCTGCGCGAGAGCATGGGAGAGCGACGGTTCACGACCGACGCCCGCCTGATGAGCGACGGAACGCTCCGCTACCTGTCGATCGTCTCCTCACTGCTCCACTTGCGGGCCTCGGGGACGGGGGGCCGGACTCTGGTCGTCGAGGAGATCGAGAACGGGCTCTTCCCGAGCCAGGCCAGCCGCGTCCTGGATCTGCTCCGCGATGAGGCGACCGACCAGGGCGTGCAGCTGGTGGCCACGACGCACTCCCCCGCCTTGCTCGACGCCCTCCGCCCCGCTGACCACGCGGGAGTCGTGATCTGCGACCGAGGGCCGGACGGGCTGAGCCAGCTCCGCCGACTCACCGAGCACCCACGCTACGTCGAGATCGCCGGGGCCGGCGCGATCGGCCGGGCGGTCACGCAGGGGGAGCTCGAGCGCGCGCCCACCGACCGAGTCGCGTCGGTATCGGAGCTGTTCGGGACGTGAGCTCGGCCGTCCGCCGCAGGGTCGTGGAGCTCATCGACACGAGCGTGCTCCTCAACCTGCTGGGCACCCCGTTCGAGTCGGACGACGCCGCCGACGTCGGCGTCGAGCTCGAGCGCCGGGCCCGCAACGCTATGGTCAAGCACGCGCTTGCCTCGAAGCGACCCACCACGCTACGCCGTAGCGATGCTTCTACGCAGAGTCGAGGTCTCGAACTACAAGTGCTTCCGCGAGCCGACGAGCATCGAGTTGGACCCGGGGATGTCCGTGATCGTCGGCCGAAACAACGTGGGCAAGACGGCTCTCCTTGAGGCCATCGAGTACCGCTTCGGCCACCGACCCCATCGGGGCGTTCGCTCCATGCCGCGCCGCGGGGACCAGCCTCCGCGCCACTCGTGTGGCGTTGCGGAGATCGAGGTCACCGGAGCCGAGATTGAGGCGGTGGTGCGTGCCCACCGCGGTCCCTTGCGAATCGCTGTCCCCGTCGGTGAACGTGCGGAACGAGAACAGGGGGAGAGACTGTTGGGCCGCTACCTCGATCCGAGTACGCGGCTTCTGCTCACGCCAAGACGACCAAGCGGGCCGACGTTCGAGATGCCCGGCTACCTGGGGCGATATGAGGCGAAGAAGGGCCCAGGAGACACGTGGCTGTGGCATGAGTATCAATGCGACGACGACCGCGAACTCCCGTCCTGGCGTGCGACCGTAGCGCAACCACTCAATAACGAGGACCTCCGGGAGTTGCTCTTCAAGCAATTCTCGGCTGGCGTGTACGCATTCCGCGCAGAGCGCATGAAGGTAGGGCAGTGCCAGTTCGGAAGGTCGACTGAACTGAAACCGGACGCCTCCAACCTTCCTGAGGTGCTCAACATCCTTCAGCACAACCCCGCCAGGCTCCGCCGCTACAACGAGCACGTTCGGCGCGTGTTGCCTCAGATCTCGTGGGTGAGTGTTCGACCCGTCCAGTCTGGAGGAGGGCTCGTGGAAGTACTGGTCTGGAGCGGTCCTCCTGACGCCGAAAGAGACGACCTCGCCATCCCGTTGATGGAGTGCGGAACGGGTGTGAGCCAAGTGCTCGCCATGCTCTACGTGGTACTCACCGCCGACAGCCCGAAGACGATTCTTATCGATGAGCCGAGCAGCTTTCTCCATCCAGGCGGAGTGGCCGCATTGCTCCAGGTCTTCAGCGAGTACCCTCAGCATCAGTACGTCCTGTCGACGCATGCGCCTGCAGTGATCTCGGGCGCGGATCCGAAGCGGCTGTATGTCATTGAGAACGAGGCCAACGAGGCGCGCCCGATCGAACTCGATCCCCACGACGTCGAGGAACAACGAGTCGTTCTTGACGCTGTCGGCGCACGCCTGTCAGACATCTTCGGCCCAAGCAGGATCCTCTGGCTGGAGGGACGCACCGAGGAGCGTTGCTTTCCGATGATTGCGCGCGCCCTTCTCGGAACCCCCGACGTGCAAGTAGCGATGGTGGCGGTGGTCAACACAGGAGATTTCGACCGCAGGCTCGTAAAGACGACGGCAGAGGTATATCGCCGGCTCTCGGCGGGCATCGGCTTGATTCCCCCCGCGTGCGGCTTCGTGTTCGACCGCGAAGGGCTTTCCGCAGATAGGCAGGCGCGACTGCGGGAAGCCTGCGGCTCGAAGTTGGAGTTTATCCCCCGCCGAATGTACGAGAACTACCTCCTTTGCCCGCGCGCAGTCGCGTCTGTGCTGAACCAAACGGAGACCTTCAAGGATGGGCCACTAGAGGCGTCATCTGTTGCGGAGTGGATAGAAGCGAATCGGGCCCGGTTCGGGGGCGGAGGCGACGACTGGCTCGTCGAAATCGATGGCGGCAGGCTCCTTGGTGCTCTCTTCGGCGAGATGTCGAAGACGAAGGAACGCTATGACAAGGTACATCATGGGATTCAGCTCACTTCTTGGCTCGTCGAGAACGACCAGGAAGCGCTGCGAGAGGTTGCCGATGTCCTGGCGAAGTTTCTCGAATCGCAGCCGACAGCCGCCGCCACAGAACCGACCCGATAGAACCTACGCCCTTGCGCGTGCCGAACTTCAGGAGCTTCGACGGGGGCCACGACCCGCGCACGCGGGCGCGGAGCCCGCGGATCCAGTCGTCCGCGCGGCGCGCTAATCGGCCGTCATAAGGTCGCCGACGTCGCGACGGTAGCGACGCGCGACGCCGCGCGGGCGGTCCGGAGATTCGGCTGCCCGAAGTGCGACCTCATGTCACCGGGGGCGGCTCGATGACGGGGAGGGGCGCGTCGACGTCGAGCTCCGGCTCGGGCGCCTCGCCCGCTCGCCGGGCCTTGAGGTACGCGCGGTGGGCGTCGAGCGGGCCCATGGCGCGGCGCAAGCGGCTGACGCTGGCCTCGTCCTCCGGGTCGAGCTCGCTCAGGAGGCTGAGGGCGTAGTCGGCGATGGCGACGCTCAGGGCCGAGAGGGACTCGCGCAGGGCGTCGGAGGAGGGGAGCTGGCTGGCGTCTCGGCCGAGGCCGAGCGCGCGGCCGTACGCCTCCTGGGCGCGGCGCAGGAAGGCGAGGTAGTCGGGGTGGAGGAGCGCGTCGAGCTCCGCCGCGTAGCCTGCGTCGATGCGCTGGAGCAGCACCTCGCTCGCCGCCCACTTGGACTGGGCGGGCAGGCGGATGAAGGCGGTCCCGTCCGGGAAGAGCTTCTGCAACAGCGTGGCCGCGCGCAGAGAGCCCTCGCTGTCGCCCAGGCGCGCCCGGCTCTCGAGCGCGAGACGCAGCCCGAGCCAGCCGTCGTCCAGGGCGGCGCCCTGCTCGCGGACCTTGGAGGGGGCGCGGCGTGCGCGTTCGATGAGCGTCTCCCGGACGCTCTCGGCCGCGGCGCGGATCCGGCGCGCGGACGCGAGGACGCGCTCGCTCGCGTCGGGGGGCACGACGGACAGCAGCGAGCCGGCGAGAAAGACGCCGCTCAGGCTGTTGAAGCGGGTGGGGCGGAGGTACGTGGCGAGGCGTCGGTGGTCCATGTGGAACCCTCTCTCGCGGCGGATCCACCGAGAGCACCGCGCTCCCCAGGTCCGTCGCGTCAGGGCTCCCATCGCGGCCACGCCCGGTCGGTTGCGTGAGATCTCGTTGTTGGCTCGGCCTCTGCGCCGTCACGCCGCTGCGCGCGGCGCCCGTAATGCCAGCGAGAGCGCCGCGACGCGGTGCGCGGCTATCTCGCGCTGAGGGCAGAGCGAGGGCGCTGTGGTCGGTGAGGCTGCATTGGCCGACGGGACCCGGGGCCGCTCTCTCCGTCGATCTCGCGCCGAGCGCGGCGCACGAACGCCGTGATCTGCGTTCCCGCTCGGCCGACAGCGCGGCCGACGCTGTTTCCGTCGATCTCGGTCCGAGCGCAGCGCGCGAACGCCGTGACTTGTGTCGACGGCTCTGCGAGCCCGGCCGTCAACGCTGTTTCTGACGATCTCGGACTGAAAGCAGCGCTGGAGCGCCGCGATTTGTGTCGACGGCTCTGCGAGCCCGGCCGTCAACGCTGTTTCTGACGATCTCGGACCGAACGCAGCGCTGGAGCGCC
>SHBB01000426.1 GCA_004213565.1 Sandaracinaceae bacterium | reverse complement strand
TTCAGGCGTGGATGGAGCAGGTCCCCGGCCCGGCGCCGCGCGACGGGAGCTTCGGCGCCTACCTCGGCGGCGTGCCCGGCTGGGATCAGTCCGACGACACCCCGCGCTGCGACGCCCACGGCGCGATGAGGCTCCTGCTCGACCACGAGGGAGGGCAGTTCCTCGACGGCGCCCTGCACGTGTTCACCTGCGGTGCGTGCGGTCGCATCCGCTGCGTCGCCGAGTTCTGAGCCGCGGCGTCGTGGTAGTAATTCCCGAGGGAGGTGCTCGATGATCGAGGTTCGAGTCGCGGGGCGGGGCAAGGTACGGGAAGGCACGCGCACGCTGGACGAGGAGGCGGAGGCGCGCTGCGATCTCTGCGATCGAGAGGTCGACGCCGTCGCCTCGACCGGCGCCGAGGGTGAGGGCCCCTTCGCCTGCAAGGCGTGCCTTCGAGGCCGGCTCGAGGCGATCACCCTCGCCGCCTGGGAGCTGCGTGATCCCTCGGACCGCGGGCTGCCCTGGGGCAAGGTCAGCGGCTAGCGCTGGTCCCGTTTTTTGACCGAGATGGGCCCCGACGGGTAGCCGTGGGGACATGGAGGGACTCCATCGTTGGCTCGAGCGCGCCCGGGTGACCGGCGCCGTGCTCTGCTTCGCCGCCGCCGGGGGGCTGAGCGCGTGGGTGCTCACCCAGCAGCAGGGGCCATCCGTCGCGCGCGCCGCCGCGCCGCCGACCGACGTGCGCGCGGGAGACGCCGCCATCGACAAGGGCGAGGATCCCGCCGCGTTCGCGCGCGCGCTGGCCGCGCGGTGGAACGCCGCGCCGCTGACCCTGGTGGTCCCGGGCGAGGAGCCGCTGACCCGCTCACGCCGCGCCTTCGGGGCCACGCTGGACGAGCCGCGCCTCGTCGCGCAGCTCGAGCAGGCCACCGACACCACGAGCGCGATGCGCCGCTACCACGCCGCCGTCGCCTCGGGGCGCCCGCTCTCGTTGCGGCTGCCGGTCGTGATGGACGAGGCGGCGATGTTCGAGCGCCTCGCCGACCTCAAGGACGGCTACGACCGCCGCCCGAACGACGCGCGGGCGAACGTGCGTACGGGCGAGATCACCCCGCACACCGACGGTCGGCTCCTGGACGTGCACGGCACCCTCGACGCGATCCGGGCCGCGGTCGAGCGCGGGGAGCGACGCGCCGAGGCCGACGTGGAGATCCGCCGCGCGCACCGCACCGCGGACGACCTGCAGGACCTCGAGCTGGGCCACGTGCTCGCGAGCTACGAGACCCGCTACGCGAACACCGCCGAGTCGCGCGACCGGACCTTCAACCTCCGCGTCGCCGCCTCCAAGATCGACGGCCTCGTGGTGATGCCGGGCGAGACCTTCGACTTCAACGAGGCGGTGGGTGAGCGCAGCGAGGCCAACGGCTTCCGCCCCGCCCCGGTCATCGCGGGGGGCGAGCTGGTCGACGGCGTCGGCGGCGGCACCTGCCAGGTCGCGGGCAGCCTGCACGCCGCGGTCTTCTTCGCCGGCCTGCCGATCGTGGAGCGGCAGCCGCACAGCCGCCCGAGCACCTACATCTTCATGGGCCTCGACGCGGTGGTCAGCTACCCGCAGCTCAACTTTCGGTTCCAGAACGATCTCTCCACCCCCGTGGCCATCGGCTTCACCGTGGAGGGCGGCGTGGCCCGGGCAGAGCTCCGCGGCGCGCCGATGCGGCGCATGGTCACCTTCGTGCGGCGGGTCGACGAGATCGCGCCCTACGAAGAGCGCGACGTCGAGGACAGCTCCCTGCCCCGGGGCGCGCGCGTCCTGCGTCAGCGCGGCGTGCCAGGATTCACGGTCACCAACTTCCGCATCGTGCGCAACCTCGACCGCAACCAGGCCGTACGCACCCAGGTCACCGACACCTACCCGCCCACGCAGCAGATCTGGCGCGTCGGCGCGGGCGGCGTCGCGCCCGAGGGCTACACCCCGCCCGAGGGTGACACGCACGGCGAGTACACTGCGGACGGCTACCTCTCGGTCACGCAAGGCGAAGGCGTCAACGGCAGCCAGATCCTCCGCCGCGCCGGCCGCTCCGGCAGCTACGGCTGGACCGAGCGCCTCGGCTTCCCGCAGCCCGACCCCGCCCGTTTCGAGTGATCAGCGGGGAGCGCGGCGGCGCCAGATGGGCTGGTCGTGATCGGCGGCCGGCTGGTAGGTGACGCTGAAGTCATCGAAGGCGGCGAGGCCGTCGTCGAGGGACTTGCCCTCGGCGAGCGCGAAGGTGTCGAAGCCGCAGCGGGCGAGGTAGAGGAGCTGGTCGCGGAGCACGTGGCCGACCGCGCGCAGCTCGCCCTGGTAGCCGAAGCGGTCGCGCAGGAGGCGCGCGAGGGAGTAGCCGCGGCCGTCGGTGAACTTCGGCAGCTCGATGGCGACGAGCGAGACGCCCTCGAGCTGCGGCGCGAGCTCCTCCGGCGGGGTGTCGCCGGGGACGCGCACGCCGACGCGACCGGACCGCGCGCGGAGCGCGTCCGCGTCGGACCGCCAGCGCGAGAGGGAGACGAGGGCGTCTCCTTCGTGCGGGACGGTCACGTCGTCGAGGACGGCGACCCAGGCGTCGTCCTCGATGCGGGCGCCGTCTTCATCACGCCGGATGAGCTTCATAGACCGCCTCCTTGAACGGGCTCGGGCCGAGGCGTCGGTAGGCGTCGAGGAAGCTCTCCGCTTCGCTCTGACGCAGCGCGAGGTAGGCGAGCACGGCCTTCTCCACCGCGTCGCCGATCTCCTCGCCGGTGAGCGCGCGGCCGAGCACCTTGCCGAGCGACGCGCTGTCGCCCGAGGAGCCGCCGAGCATGAGCTGGTAGTGCTCCACCCCACCCTTGTCGATGCCGAGGATGCCGATGTGGCCCACGTGGTGATGTCCACAGGCGTTGATGCAGCCGCTGATGTTGAGCTGGAGATCTCCGAGCTCGTGCACCTGCGCGAGGTCCTCGAAGCGCCGCGTGACATCCTGCGCGACGTTGATGGAGCGCGCGTTGGCGAGGTTGCAGTAGTCGAGGCCCGGGCAGCAGACGACGTCGGAGACCTTGCCCACGTTGGGCGTGGCGAAGCCGAGCTGCTCGAGCGCGCGATGCAGCGCAGGGAGGTCCTTCTTCTTCACGTCGGGGAAGACGAGGTTCTGCCGGTGCGTGACGACGACGCGCGAGAAGCTGAAGCGCTCGGCGAGGTCGGCGACCTGGTCGAGCTGCGCGTCCGTGATGTCTCCGGGCGGCAGCTCGTGGCACTTCACCGAGAGGTTGACGATGGCGTAGCCCGGGACCCGGTGCTCCTCGACGTTGTGCTCGACCCAGCGCGCGAAGTCGCGGTCCTTGCCGAGCAGCGCCGCGCCCACGGTGGTGTCGCCGTTGGTGAGCACCTCGTAGTCCGGCGGGACGAAGAAGCGCTGAAAGTGCGCGATGTCCTCGTCTCGCAGCTTCAGCGGGCCGTCCGCGATCTTCGTGTGCTCCTCGTCGACGAGGCGCGCGAACTCGGCGGCGCCGGTCTGCTTGACGAGGATCTTGATGCGCGCCTTGAACTTGTTGTCCCGCCGCCCGAGGCGGTTGTAGACGCGCAGGACCGCCTCGGCGTAGCTGACCAGGTCGTGCTTCTTCACGAACGGGTTGATGCACGGCGCGAGGAGCGGCGTGCGGCCCTGGCCGCCGCCCACGTAATACGCGAAGCCCACCTCGCCCGCGTCGTTGCGCACGAGGCGGATGCCCACGTCGTGCACCGCGATGGCCGCGCGATCGGTCTCGGCGCCCGTCACCGCGAACTTGAACTTGCGCGGCAGGAACGCGAACTCCGGGTGGAAGGTCGACCACTGGCGGAGGATCTCGCAGTAGGGCCGCGGGTCCTCGATCTCGTCCTTCGCCACGCCCGCGTAGGGGTCGCTGGTGATGTTGCGGATGCAGTTGCCGCTGGTCTGGATGGCGTGCATCTGCACCTCGGCCAGCTCGTCGAGGATGGTCGGCACGTCCTCGAGCTTCGGCCAGTTGAGCTGCACGTTCTGCCGCGTGGTCAGGTGCGCGTAGCCCTTGTCGTAGGTGCGCGCGATGTGCGCGAGCTTGCGAACCTGCGTCGACGAGAGAAGCCCGTACGGCACCGCGATGCGCATCATGTACGCGTGCAGCTGCATGTAGAGGCCGTTCTGCAGGCGCAGCGGCTTGAACTCGTTCTCGGTGAGGCGACCGTCGATGCGCCGCAGGACCTGATCGCGGAACTGTGCGGCGCGCTCCTCGACGATGCGCTGATCGAACGCGTCGTACTGGTACATGGCTCAGCCGACGGCTGCGCGGGCCGCCGCCGCCTCGCGCTCCGGGAGGTATCCGAGACGCTGGAGCGTGGGCCGCGGGCCCTCCGCCCGGATGCGCTCACGCGCGGTCAGCGGGATCAGACGCGCGCCCTCGACGCCGACCTCGGAGAGGTACGGGTCGCAGATCACCGCCTCCTGTCCCCTCGCCCACGCGAGCAGGTCGTCCGCCGCCTGCGCGTCGCCGAGCGAGCGCGCCTGCTGGAGGTCGCCCGTCCAGCCGCGATCCCCGCGGAGGTAGACCACCGCGCCATCCGAGAGTCGATTCGCCGTCACGATCCAGTTTGCCATGGCCTCTATTCCTTATCGGAAAACCGTAGAACCTTTCTGGATCAGAAACCCCAGGAACGCAAGGGGGAACCTCGAACCCCCGCAATTGGCCTCATTTCCAGGGAGAATACGAGCGAAGGCGGCCCCGCCGACGACATACCCCACTGAAACGATCAAGTACGCAGGGGGGCCTGGAGACAGGTCGATGGATCGTCCTCCGGAGGCGTGGACGTTTCGCTTGACCAACCCGATGACCGGCGCTAAACACCCGGCTCCGCGCGGGCGAAAGCCCCTCGGGCTGAAAATTCATTCGGGGATCGTCTAATGGCAGGACAGCAGCTTCTGGCGCTGCTTATCTAGGTTCGAATCCTAGTCCCCGAGTCCGTGCGAGAGCATGCGTACCTGTCACGCTCTCGCACACGCCTTCGGGCGCAGGACGACCAGGCGGTGAGCCAGAACACCGCCGACACGGAGTCGAGACGGCTCCGAATAGACGGCCCCATCGTCTAGTGGTTAGGACACTGGCCTCTCACGCCGGTAACAGGGGTTCGAGTCCCCTTGGGGTCATGACATTCCGCTCTCTTCCTTCAGGTCCTACGGCCCCATCGTCTAGTGGTTAGGACACTGGCCTCTCACGCCGGTAACAGGGGTTCGAGTCCCCTTGGGGTCATCTCGAGCGAACGCTCGACCGCGGCTCGCCTCTCCCGAGGCGGGCCGTTTTGGTTTCCGTGCTATCTCTCCGCCGATGCGAGCCCAGAACCCCTCCGTGGCGTTGACCGATGGCATCCGCGTGACCGTGGCCGCGCGCTACGTGGCGGAGCAGTCCAACCCGGCGGGCCGCCGCTACGTGTGGGCGTACACCGTCCGGATCGACAACGAAGGCGAGCGCGCGGCCAAGCTGCTCACCCGGCACTGGATCATCACCGACGCCAACGGGAAGGTGGACGAGGTGAAGGGCCCGGGCGTGATCGGCGAGCAGCCGCTGCTCGAGCCGGGCGCCACGCACACCTACTCCAGCGGCTGCATCCTGCAGACCCCGCGGGGCACGATGCACGGCAGCTATCAGATGAAGCGCGACGACGGCGCGGGCTTCGACGCGGAGATCGCGCCCTTCGCCCTGACCATGCCGCTCGACCTGAACTGAGCGCCGCCCCCTCAGAGCGAGGCGGCGGTCTCGTCCCAGGCGCTCTTGATCGACTTGAAGGTCTCGATCGCCTTCGGCGACAGCTCGAGCGCGCCGGCGCCCACGAGCTTCTCGTGGATGGCCTTCGGGTCGCGCTCCCAGCCCTTCGGCACGTCGAGCTTGAGGTTGAGCGGCACGCCCTTGAGGTGCCCCTGCTCCTCGAGCGTCCACAGCGCCTCGGCCGCGAGGAACTGCCCGGCGACCGTGCGCACGTTCGGCGCCAGCGCGGGCGAGAGCGGGAAGACGTCGTAGACCGCGACCGACTCCGCGGAGCGACCGGTCATCACGCGCAGCGCGTTGAACGCGGGCGGCGCGACGGGGAGCTCGATGATGTCGAGGCCCGCGATCTCTCGACCGACGGTCGCGTTGATCGCCTTCTCCATCGCGTCCCCGTGGCTGACGGTGATCTGCGCGGAGCGCGCGCTCCCGTCGAGGATCGCGGTGACGACGATGAAGGGGCTGTCGGCTCGCTCACTCATGAGGGCCGAAGCTTGCCCTACGATCGCCCCGGAGTCAGGTGTTTAAACACTTTGCGCGACGGTCACCCGAATCGGTTCGCGTCGCCTTCGTGACGTGCTAACCACCCGACCCCATGGACGTTCAGCTCATCGCGTCCTCCGTATTCGACCTCCCGTCGTCGCAGCGGGTGGACGCCATCGTGTACGACGGAACGACCGACCTGCGCACCTGGCCGGGCCCCGGTCCCGACCGCGAGCTCGCCGAGCACTACGGCGGAGAGCTCCAGTCGCAGCTCGACCGCGAGCGCGCGCGGCTCGACGACGGGGAGCTCCCCATCGGCGAGATGCTGCGCCTGCACCGCGGCAAGCTTCATTGCGACTTCTTGCTGTGGATCGCGTCGCGTCCGCCCGAAGACGCGGGCATCCGCGCCCCGGCGCCGAAGGCGGAGATCATCACCAAGGCGGTCAAGGACGCGCTCGCGTTCGTGGCCGAGCGGCACGTCAAGCGCGTCGCCTTCGCGACCCTGGGCGACGGCCCCGACGCGGTCGAGGACGTGCAGCGCCTGGTGCTGATCGCGCGCGCCGCCAACGCCTTCTACGACGAGCGCTTCGCCTCCGGTCAGCCCACGCCGATCGAGGAGTGCCTCATCTGTCACCCGTACTCGAGCCGCATCGGCGCCGCGCGGCGCTCGCTCGGGCGCGCGGTGAAGGTGGTGCAGGAGCCGAAGCCCGCGGCGTCGGCGTCCACCGGGACGACCCGTCGGCGTCGCGTCGCGGGCGCCAGCAAGAGCGCCACCGGAGGCAGCAAGCGCAAGGCGCCCGCCCGCAAGGTCGCGCCGAAGCTCAGCGAGGACGAGGTCGGCCGCGCCCGCGCCACGGCCGAGAGCTACGACCGCGCTCGCACTTACGCGGTCGGCGACTACTTCCGTCACTCCAAGTTCGGGGTCGGGCGGGTCGAAGAGATCACGCCCGAGGGTTTCATCATGGTGCTGTTCGAGGGGGGAGACACGCGCCGCCTGCTGCACGCCCGCCCCTGAAGAGCACCCAGACACCCCATGAAACGCATCCAGATCGATCCGGAGCACCCGGACCCGCGGCTGATCCGCAAGGCCGTGGACGTGCTCCGACAGGGCGGCGTCATCGCCTACCCCACCGACACCGTCTACGGCATCGGCTGCGACTTCACCCAGAAGAAGGCGGTCGACCGCGTCTACGAGCTGAAGCGCATGAAGAAGGACCAGCCGCTGGCCTTCCTCTGCCCCGATCTCGGTGACCTGTCGCGCTACGCCATCGTGGACGACCGCACGTACCGCATGATGCGGCGGCTGACGCCCGGGCCCTACTGCTTCATCCTCCCGGCCACCCGAGAGGCGCCACGCATCTTGCACATCCACAAGAA
Source organism: Sandaracinaceae bacterium (assembly GCA_004213565.1). Taxonomy (GTDB): domain Bacteria; phylum Myxococcota_A; class Polyangia; order Polyangiales; family Sandaracinaceae; genus JAVJQK01. The sequence continues at coordinate 1,377 of SHBB01000426.1, read as the reverse complement.
GCGTAAGCAGGTCGGCATCCGCGTCCCGCACCACGAGGTCGCGCTCGGGCTCGTGCGCGAGCTGGGCAACCCCATCGTGAGCACCTCGGCCACCTGGGAGGGCGAGATGCTCAACGACCCGAACGACATCGCGAGCTACTTCGCGCACGTGGACATGTTCCTCGACGCCGGCTGGGGCGGGCTCGAGTCCTCCACCATCGTCGACCTGACCGGGCCCGAGGTCGAGGTCGTGCGCGAGGGCGCGGGCCCGGTCGACCTGCTCTGACGCCCGGCTCCCTGCTCAGCGCCCGGCCTGGAGCTTGGCGACGAGCCGCGCGTCCGGGGGCGGCAGCGGGTAGCGCTCGAGCTCCGAGGGCAGCACCCACGCGTGGTCGGCCACGCCAATGTGCTCGATGTGGATGTGCTCGATGCGGCGCCGGCCGCGGACCCGGCAGTCGTAGAACAGCAACAGCACCTCCTTCTCGGCGAACGCGTGGTGCGCGACCTCGAGGATGTCGCCCACCTCGATCTCGAGCGCGATCTCCTCGCGGCACTCGCGGACCAGCGCGTCCTCCGGGTCCTCACCGCGCTCCACCTTGCCGCCCGGGAACTCCCACAGGCCCGCGAGGTGCGCGCCCTTCATGCGGCGCGTCAGCAGCACCGGCGCGCCGGGCGCCTCCCGGATCACCGCGCCTGAGACGACGATCACGACTCCCCTTCCGGCCCGATGGCGCGGGTCAGCCGCGCCCGGCCCACGCGCGCGTCGATCGCCGCGTTGACCAGATCGAGCTGCGCGCGGATCTGCTCGGCGCTCGCGTCGATGAGGTCGCTGACCGTCGAGGCGCCCGCTCGGTAGCGCTCCATCTGCACGCGGTAGCTCTCCTCCGCCGCCTCGATGCCGAGCTGCGCCGCCTCGAGCGAGAGCCGCGCCGCCTCGTAGTCGGCGTGCGCCTGGGTGACCTGGATGCGGATGGCGTCCTCGAGGCTGCGCAGATCCGCGCGCGCCTGCGCCTGCTGCGCGCGCGCCTCGCTCGCCTGGGCCTCCCCGTTCAGGAGATCGTGGGGTGACCAGGTGATGATGGCGCTGACGTCCCAGGTCTCGCGGAACTCCTCGCTCTGCGGGAATACGCGGTTGTTCGGGTTCGCCACGTCGAGGTTGGCCGCGACGGCGACGTGCGGGTAACGGCTCCCCTCGGCCGCGTCGACCTGGTAGCCCGCGGCGCGGATGAGGCGTCGCACGGCGCGCACGTCTCGGCGGCGGTGGATCGCGCGCGAGACCAGCTGCGGCGCGGTCGCGTCCAACTCGGGGATCGGCGCGAGCACGTCTTCACCAACCGCGATGGCCGCGCCGGGAGGCAGATGCAGCAGCGTGCGCAGCGCGGTCGCGCCCACCTCGAC
>SHBB01000425.1 GCA_004213565.1 Sandaracinaceae bacterium | reverse complement strand
CCCGCCGTGCCCGCCGACACCGTCGCGCTCACCAGCCGCATGGCCCCGCGGGCGCTGAACATCCCGACCACCCACGTCGGGCAGACCAGCCGGTTCACCTTCGACGGCTACCACCGCGGCTGGTTCGCGCGCACGCGCGGCGGCCTGCAGCACCTGCTCACGCCCATCTACGGCGGCGGGAAGGTCTACGTGGGCGGCGGCTTCTCGAGCCACCAGGTCTTCGCCTACGACGCGCGCACCGGCGAGAGCGAGTGGACCGCGTCCGCGCCCGACGGGGGGCCCTCGGCCGCCATCCTCGAGGACGGCAAGATCCTCTTCAACACCGAGAGCTGCACCCTGTTCGCGGTGGACGCGGACACCGGGCGGCAGCGCTGGAGTCGCTGGCTCGGCGACCCGCTGATGAGCCAGCCCGCCGCGGCCAACGGCCTCGTGTTCTCCGGTCACCTCATCGATGGCCAGTCGCCCGGCGGGCTCGAGGCGGGCACCACCGGCTGGGGCACGGGGGACGGGCGGCGCTACGGCTTCACCGCGCTCGCGCTCGGCAACGGGGCGCCGCGCTGGAGCATCCCGGTCGACGGCGACGTGATGAACGCGCCGATCCTGATGGACGGCGACGCGTACTTCACGACCATGCGCGGCACGGTCTATCGCGTGGACCAGCGCACGGGCCGGGTGCGCTGGCGTCGGCGCGTCCACGCGACGAGCGCGCCGTGGATCCATCACGACGAGGTGCACGTCACGGTGCGGCGCCGCGAGGCCCTCGAAGGCGAGCGGCAGGTGGTGGAGCGCGCCGTCGTGCTCGCCAAGGCGAACGGGCGGACCGAGCGGGAGCACGACCCGGTGCCCGCGGCGTACGTGGCGGGACGACCGGATCCGGACGTGCAACGCGGCTGGCGATACGAGGGATCCCGCGCGACGGTGATCGAGGGGCGCGCCTACCAGACCATCGGGAACGAGGTGCACTGCCGGGACGCCGAGTCGGGGGAGCTGCTCTGGCGCCGCCGCTACACGAACGACACGCGCTCGCGTCCGGCGAGCCCGCCGGCCGTGGCGGGGAGCCAGCTCGTCTTCGGCACGCAGGACGGTCACCTCTTCGGCCTCGACATCGACACGGGCATGACCGCCTGGGCGTACGACGTCGGCGAGCCGATCGCGGCGCAGCCCACCGTCGGGCACGGCTGGGTCTACGCGAGCACCGCGCGCGGGGGCGTGGTCGGCCTCGAGGTCTCGGACGTGAGCTTCGACGGCTGGCACATGTGGGGTGGCAACGCGCAGCACAACGGGCGCGTGCTCGCGACCGAGCCGCCGGCCGAGGAGGACGAGCGGCCGAGTGAAGGCACCTTGCAGCTGAACGAGGAGCCCCGGGACGAGGAGATCGCCGGCTTCCCGCTGCAGGGCACGCGCGTGCACGCCGACGTCAGCGGCTTCGTGGCCCGGGTGCGCGTCGAGCAGACTTTTCAGAACCCCTACGACCGCGCGGTCGAGGCGGTCTATCTCTTCCCGCTCCCGGACGACGCGGCGGTGGACGCGATGGAGATGCGGGCCGGCGACCGCGTGGTGCGCGCGCAGATCCACCGCCGCCAGGAGGCGCGGGAGCGCTACGAGGACGCGCGAGAGCGCGGGGTGCTCGCGAGCTTGCTCGAGCAGGAGCGCCCGAACCTCTTCCGCCAGTCGGTGGCCAACATCCGGCCCGGCGACGCCATCCGGGTCACGCTCCACTACACGCAGGTCCTGCCCTACGAGGAGGGCAGCTACCGCTTCGTCTATCCGATGGTCGCGGGCGCGCGCTATCAGCCCGAGCAGGGCGCGAGCGACGACGCGCCGACCCGCCAGGTCGTGCTCGCGCCGGGCGGGGAGCGGCCCGATCGCGTGGAGGTCACCATCGACGCCGACGTCGGCGCGGAGCTCCGCGGCGTGCGCTCGCCCACCCACGAGATCGAGGTGGAGCGGCGCGGCCGCGCGGCGCACGTCTCGCTCGCCGAGGCCGCGGCGCCGGACCGCGACCTCGACGTGCGCTTCGCCATCGCGGGCGAGGCGCCGACCGTCTCCGTGCTCGCGAGCCCGCCCGAAGAGGGGGAGCGCGGACACTTCTCGCTCGCCCTGCACCCGCGCCTGAACGTGCCCGAGGACGAGGTGATGCCGCGCGAGGTCGTCTTCGTGGTGGACACCTCGAGCTCGATGCACGGTCGCCCGATGGAGCTGGCCAAGGCCGCGATGCAGCGCGCGCTCGGGGGGCTGCGCCCGACCGACACCTTCCGCGTGCTCAGCTTCTCCGACACCACCAGCGCGCTCTCGGACGCGGCGCTCCCGGCGAGCGAAGAGAACCTGTCCCGCGCGAGGCGCTTCGTGGACGAGATGCGCGCCCTCGGCGCGACCGAGATGCTGCGCGGCGTGCGCGCGGCCCTCGAGCCGGAGGCCGAGGACGGCCGGATGCGCGTGGTGCTGTTGATGACGGACGGCTTCATCGGGAACGAGACCGAGGTCTTCCGGGAGGTGCACCAGCGGCTCGGGCAGTCGCGCGTCTTCGGCTTCGGCGTGGGCTCCGCCGTCAACCGCTACCTGCTGACGCGGCTGGCCGAGGTCGGGCGCGGCGACGTGCAGGTGGTCACGCTCGACGAGTCGCCCGAGGCGGCGGCCGACCGCTTCCACGAGCGCATCGCCAGCCCCTACCTGACCGATCTCCGCGTGGACTGGGGCGACCTCGAGGTGCAGGGCGCCTACCCGCGCCGGCTGCCGGATCTCTACGCGGACCGGCCGCTCGTGGTGCACGGTCGCTACGCCTCGGGTGGGCGGGGTGAGATCACGATCCGCGGTCGGCTCGCGGGCCGCCCGTTCACGCAGCGCGTCTCGGTGTCGCTCCCCTCCGAGGGCGAAGCGCGCCCGGAGCTCGGCTCGGTCTGGGCCCGCACCCGCATCCGCGACCTGATGACCGCGATGGCGCTGCAGCCGAACGAGGCGCTGCAGGAGGAGGTCACGCAGCTCGGCCTGCGGCATCACCTGCTGACGCAGTGGACGGCGTTCCTGGCCATCGACGAGGGCTACCGGGTGGACGAGCCGGCGCAGGCGACGGTGCACCAGCCGCAGCAGAGCCCGGCCGGGCAGGAGCGCGCCCGGGAGGCGAACGCCCAGGGGAGTCACGGGTCGACGACCTCACGCGCTCCTTCGGCGACTCCCTCCCTGGCTCCGCGACCCGCCGCACCCGCGCGACGCGCGCTGCGGGGACAGCTCGACGCGCTCGGCTACGGCTCGGGCTCCGGCACGGGCTATGGGCGAGGCGGCGGAGGCGTGGGCGAGGGCACCATCGGCCTGGGCGGCCTCGGGACGATCGGGGGCGCCACCGCGTCGCCGGTCACGCCCGACGTGGACCCGCCCGCGGCCGAGGCCGAGCCCTCGGAGGCCGAGCCGCGCGGAGACAGAGCTGGATCGGGAGCCGACGACGCGCGGAGGCGCTGCACCGAGCAGGCGCGCCGCGCCGACGGCACGATCGACCAGGCGGCGCTCGCGGATTGTCTGCGGCGGCTGAGGGCTGGAGCGCGCAAGACCGCGGCCCGCAAACCGCTCCCCGTCGCGCGCCTGAGACGCGCCCCGCCCGCCGTCCGACGCGACGAGTGAGCCATCGCGCCGACGCCTCTCGAACGGACCCGGCAGCGGGAGTAGAGTCAGGCCATGCGACGCATGCCACTCGGCTCGATCTTCCTTCTTCTCCTGGTCCTGGGCGGGTGTGACAACGGCGGCGCCGTAGGCGACGCTGGCCTCGGCGACGGCGCGGTGCCCCCCGGCGCCGACTCGGACGGTGACTTCATCTCCGACGAGGACGAGGGGCGTGCCCTCCGGCGCGACACCGACGGGGACGGCACACCGGATTACCTCGACGACGACTCGGACGGTGACGGCATCCTCGACCGGGACGAGGCGGGCGACACCGACCTCGCGACCGAGCCGCGCGACTCCGACCTCGACACGCGCCCCGACTACCTCGACCTCGACTCGGACAACAACGGCTACCCCGATCAGATCGAGGGCGTGGGCGACTTCGACCTCGACCGCATCCCCAACTACGCGGATCTCGACGACGACAACGATCTCGTCCGCGACGAGCAGGAGCTCGCCGGCGTGCTCGACCCGCCCGCCGACAGCGACGGAGACGAGCGGCCGAACTACCGGGACCCCGACTCCGACAACGACCTCATCATGGACGGCGACGAGTTCGGTCCGGACACCGACCGCGACGGCCTGCTCGACCACGAGGACCTCGACAGCGACGACGACGGCATCCCCGACGCGGTCGAGGCGGGGGACGACGACGTCTTCTCGCCGCCCGTCGACTCGGACGGCGACACCATCCCCGACTTCCGCGATCCGGACAGCGACGACGACGGCCTCTCGGATCGGCTCGAGTGGGAGATCGGTCTCGACCCCACCCGCGCGGACAGCGACGGCGACGGCGTCACCGATCTCATCGAGCGCGCCGCGGGCACCGATCCGCTCGACCCGATGGACAACCCGCGCAACCTCGGCGACTTCGTCTTCGTCGTGCCCTACATGGAGGCGCCGATGCCGCCGCAGGACACGCTCGACTTCGCGACGAGCATCGCCAAGGCGGACGTCTACTTCCTGATGGACGAGACGGGCTCGATGGGCTCGTCGATCGACTCGCTCAAGACCGGCATCGCGGACCTCATCACCCGGATCCGCGGCGTGATCCCGGACGCGTGGTTCGGGCTCGGCGGCTTCCGCGACTACCCCATCGGCAGCTACGGGTCGTCCGGCGACCTGCCCTACGAGCACTACCTGGACATGACCAACGACACCGCGATGGCGATGGGCGCGGCGAACGCCTCGTACGAGCCGGCGGGCGGCGGTGACGGCCCGGAGAGCCACGGCCAGGCGGTGTGGTCGGCGGTGACCGGCAACTCGCTCAACGGCGTGCCGGCCCGGGCGGACTCGCGCTTCGGCCCCTGCCGCATGGACACCTTCGGCTACGCCTGCTTCCGCAACGACGCGGTGCCGATCATCGTGCTCATCAGCGACATCCAGATGCACAACGGGCCCATGGGCTCCGAGCCCTACAGCGGCGTGCCCGGCGCGGTCGACTACGACGACGTCGTCGCGCAGGCGAACGCGAACCGGGTCCGCATCACGGGCATCGCCCAGACCGGCGGCTTCAGCGGCGGCGCGCGCGCCGACCTCGAGGCGCTCGCGCGAGACACCGGGACCACCGACTTCATGGGCCGGCCGCTCGTCGAGGACTACACGGGCGGCATGATCTCGGCCGGCGTGGTCAACAACATCCAGATCCTCGCCGAGCAGAGTCGCCTCGACATCACGGCGCAGTTCGTCGACGACCCGACCGACGCCGTGGACACCGAGGCGGCGTTCTTCGACCACCTCGAAGCGAACCCGATGGGCGACCGCGTCCGCGGCTGCACGCGGCGCCGCGCCGAGGACCGGGACGACGACGGGGTGCTCGACACCTTCCCGTCCGTCACCACCGACACGCGCGTCTGCTTCGACATCTACGTCCGACAGAACGACACGGTCGAGGCCTCGAGCGAGCCCCAGATCTTCCGGGCCACGGTGCGCGTCATCGGCGACGGATTCACGGAGCTCGACAGCCGCGACGTCTTCTTCCTCGTGCCGCCGTCGCCCCCCGTGATCGGCGGACCGGACTGATCTTCGCGGGGCGGACGCTCGAACCCCACAGTCGCGGCCGATCTCGCCGTATCCATTCCGTGATGGAGTGGATGGAGATGAGTCCGGGGCTGTGGGTGACGGACTCGGCGCCCCAGGAGGCCGAGGGGATCACCGAGCTCCTGACCTCGATCGAGCGCTTGGTCGCTTCCGTGCCTGGCCCGGTCGCGATCCTCTTCGACGCCACCGGTCCGGTGCGCTCGTTCTCGACCGAGGTCGTCCAGGGCTACCTCCAGGTGATCAAGCGGCACCGGGCCGATCTGATGCGGATCTACGTGGCCTCGAGCAGCCCGACGGTCCGCTTCGCCGGATCGGCCGCGCGGCTCGTGCTCGGAAACAGCCTGCACATGTTCGCCTCGGTCAGCGAGGCGATCGCGCATCACGAGGCGCAGACGCGCGCGCGGAGCGCCTGACCCGCAGGAGCAGGGCTCCGAGCGCGAGGAGCATCCCGAGCGTCGCCCCTGGCGCTCCGTGCGGGACGGCCGCGCGGCAGCTGCACCCGCTGGAGAGCGGCACGTCCGGGCCCGCGTCGCGGAGAGGCGCGGAGCCGCCGTCGCGCGCGGTGGCGCCGCCGTCCCTCGTGGGCGCGCTCGCGTCGCCCGAGGCCGCCCCCGCGTCGTCGTCGCCGCACGCGCCCTCGTCGATCAGGCGGTCGCAGTCGTCGTCGCGGCCGTTGCACGTCTCGGCCACGGGCATGCAGCGCGGGCCGGCCACCGTGAACGAAGCGTAGCGCGCGGGGACGTCGAAGCCGCGCGCGTCGTCGAAGCCGTCGACGGCGACCGCGTCGCCGAACCCCAGGCCCGTCGAGGGCCAGCAGCGAAGCCCGGCGGCTCCGCGGGCGCAGAGGTCCGCGCGGCGATCCCCGTTCATGTCCGCCAGCCGGAGCGACAGGTAGTACTTCGGGTCGCCCCAGCCGTCGGCGTTCGAGAGCGCGGGGCCGTTGAAGCGGCTGAACGCGGGCTCGGCGTCCACGCCGCTCCAGCGCCAGCATCGGATCCCGGCGTTGGCCCGCGCGCACAGCTCGTCGGCGCCGTCGCCGTCGACGTCGCCCGCGCGGATCGTGGCGTAGTTGTCGTGCTGGGCCCAGCCCCGGTCATCGGCGAGATCGCCGACGATCACCGCGTCCCCGAACGCCGCGCCGTCGAAGAAGTGGCAGCGGAGGTCGGTCGAGGTGCGGATGCAGAGATCGGCGCGCCCGTCGCCGTTCACGTCCGCCATGCGCATCGTGCTCCAGTAGCGAACGCGGTCGAAGCCGAGCCGGTCGTTCCAGGCCGGTCCGGCGATCGCGGGCCCGAACGCGTCCCCCGTGGAGAGGTGACACTCGACCCCGCTCGCGCGTCGCGCGCACACGTCCGCGCGGCCGTCTCCGTCCAGGTCGCCCATCCGGATCGTCGCGTACTGCGCGGGCTGGTCGAAGCCGTCCGCGTCGCTCCACGCGGGCCCGATCACCGGCTCCTCGAAGCCCTCGCCCGTCGAGCGGAAGCAGCGCAGGTCGGTCGAGCGCCGCACGCAGAGATCGTCGAGGCCGTCTCCGTCGAAGTCGGCCACGCGCAGGGTCGAGCCATAGGGCGCGCCCCGCCAGCCTCCCGCGTCGGCGAGCGTCGGTCCGTCGAAGGGCGCGCCCATTCCGTCCGGCGTCGAAGGCCAGCAGCGCACGCCCGCGGCGAAGCGCGCGCAGACGTCGGCGAGCCCGTCGCCGTTCAGGTCGCCCATCCGGACCGTCGACCAGCGCATCGGCGCGTCGAAGCCGTCGTCGTCGCCGAAGGCGTCGTTGCGCCAGTGGAAGCCGCCCCAGGACTCCGCGTTGGAGACGCGGCAGCGGAGGTCGTCGCCGCTCCGGATGCACGCGTCCGCCATACCGTCCCCGTCGACGTCGCTGGTCGTGTCGCCCCCCGTCACCGCGGCGTCGAAGAGGGCCTGCTCCACCTCGCAGCCGTCTCCGTCCGGGTTGCGCCGGAAGCACTCGTCGTACTCGGCGACGCAGCTGCCTGGCGCGCGGGAGCGTCCGCCGCCCGCGCCCGCGAAGACGCCCCAGTGGTTCGCCACCGAGCGCGGCGTGCCGTCCGAGGGCCGGTTGATGGTGCCGCGTCCCGCCACCCACATCTGGCTCGAGCCGCCGCCGTCGAGGTTGAACGCCTGCCACGCGCCGAGCTGATGCATGAGGCTGGCGAGCTCCGTTCCGTACATGCCGGCGGAGCTGCTCGAGCGGCCGTCGACCACGAGCAGGATGAAGGTCTGCCGATCTTCGGTCAGCCCCATGGCCGTGCGGGGGTGGCGCTGACGCATGTCGCCGCGGTCCGGGAAACAAGTGGACGCCGTCGGGCTCCCGCAGGTGTAGCGCGTCCCCTCGGTGACGAGCTCGGGGAAGCCGCTGACGAGCGCCTGCGTGCCGGCCGGGATGTCGGACGTGACCGTGCCCGGGCGGAAGCCGGCGCTCGGGCTTCGATTGTTCTTCACCCAGCGCGTGTGGGTGAACTCCACCCACCCGTCCCCGAAGGCGATCCAGCCATAGCGGCGGTGGTACCAGGAGCTCATCGCGGCGGCGCTCTCGCCGGTCTGCGCCACGGGCCAGGCCGCGCCTCCCCCCACCGCGAGGCCGTAGACGGGCGGCGGCGAGTCGTAGAGGAAGAAGTCGCCGTTCGTCGCCACCGTCGCGCCGGCCGCCGCGCCCCAGCTCGCCGCGCTCCTCCGGCTCGTCGGGCGCGCGGTGGCGTCGACGTGCACGTAGTCCGCGCAGAGATCCACGAACGTCGCGTAGAAGCGCGTCGTGGGTCCGGAGGTGCGGCCCTCGAGCACGCGCACGCCGGGGCGCGGATCCGACCAGGAGCGGCTGGTGATCGTCTGCGCCGAGGCGGGAGCGGTGACGAGGAGAAGCAGAAGCGGGAGGAGACGAGGTGGCACGTCCTCCCCTGGAGCAAGGGACGGGCCGGTCGGGCCTGCGGACTCGAGATCGCAGCGCGCCGGCGCCGATCACCGCCCGACCACGCGCCCCATCACGGGGCCGATCAGATCCTGGACAGTGTGGCGTTCGTGCTGCGGGGCCCTGGAGCGCGGCACGCTCCGCCGGTGGCGCATCCGTCAGCCATGACACGGAGCGTCCGAACCTGTCATGCTCTGTCGAGTGCGACCGCAGTTCTCGTCGTCCCACCTCTTCCTCTCGCTGCTCTTGCTGACCGGCTGCGACGCGACCCCCGGCCGCGTCGGTGTGGTCGGCCCGGCGCCCTCCGACGCCGCCCCGCCTGCGCGGGACGCGGGCCCGGACGCGGCGCCCACGCGCGACGCGGGCCGCCGACCGCCGCCCGACGCGAGCGAGCCCGACGCGGGTCCGC
>SHBB01000424.1 GCA_004213565.1 Sandaracinaceae bacterium | reverse complement strand
CGCGTGGGCGCCCAACCGCGGGCCGGGCGGGCCCAGCGCGACCTTCGAGGAGGGGGCGCTCTACGCGAACTGCGCCTTCCTCGACGGCGGAGAGCTGGACACGAGTGACCACCACAGCCTGGTCACCATGTACGACGGCTACCTGCTCATGCCGTGGGCGCCGGAGTACGGCTCGGGCGGGCTGACCTTCTGGGAGTTCGACGACCCGTGCGATCCGGTCGTGGTCGGCTCGGGGCACTCGGGCAGCATGCGCGAGACGCACGCCATCGGCTTCTCCCAGCTCGACGGGCGCTGGGCGGTGGTCGACCAGCTCGGGCTCGCGCTCAGCGAGGGGCGGGGCGGCATCCAGTTCTGGGACGTGAGCGACCCGACGGCGCCCGAGGCGGTGCGGGATCTCGAGCTGCCAGGATTCGTCTACCCGGACGCGTACGCGCGCGTGACGCTGAGCGTGTTCTGGCAGGTGCCCTACGTGTACGTCGCCGGGGCCGACAACGGCGTGTACATCGTCGACGCCGCGAACCCGCGCCAGCCGCGCTTCATCGGGCAGTACGTCTTCGACCCGATCCTCCGCGTGGGCCAGGTGCAGGTGATCGGGAACCTGCTCATCGCCACCGCGGCCGAGGGGCCGCGCACGGTGCTGCTCGACGTGAGCGACCCCGAGGATCCGCAGCCGCTCCCGGGGGGCGACTTCCTCTCGACCGACGGCGAGGGGCGCGCGCGCGAGGCGTACTTCACCAACTTCGTGGGCGGCCACGTCTACTACGCCAACAAGGACGGCGGCGGCGGCCTCGTCGTGTGGGACGTGCGCGACCCGCGCGCGCCCGCGTACGCCGGGAGCCACATCTCCGATGGCAATGGAGGTTACGTCTTCGTGCAGCACGACCTCGCGTTCGTCGGCGAGTCGCGCTTCGCCGCGATCTACGACGTCTCGGATCTGTCGAACATCACCGAGGTCACGCGCCTCCAGCTCGAGGGGGACCTCGACACCGTCACGCCCATCGGCAACGTGGCGGTGCTGAGCGTCGACGACGACGCGAACCCGGACCAGGGGAGCGCGGTGGCCCCCTTCGCCACGACGCCCGATGCGCAGGGCCCGGCCGTGCGCTGGACCTGGCCGGAGGACGGCGCGACGGAGCTGCGGACGACGTCGCGGATCGGGCTGAGCCTCGACGAGCTGATCGACGTGAGGTCGGCGCACGAGGGCTCGGTGCGGCTCTATCGGAGCGGCGCCGACCCGGACGCGGGCCGCGTGCCGGCGGTGGTCAGCGCGCAGGAGGCGATCGTGAACGTGCACCCCCGCTGCGCCCTCGCGCCGAACACCGAGTACACGGTGGAGGTCATGGCGGGCGGGATCGTGGACTTCAACGGCAACGCGGTCGCGGAGACCGCGCGCTTCACCTTCACGACCGGCCCGGAGTAGCCGCGGACCCCCATGCGCGTCCCCTCTCTCCTCGCCAGCTCTCTCTTCACCGCCTCTCTCTTCACCGCGCTGGCGCTGCTCGCGTGTGACCCGCAAGCGGCCCCCGACGCGGCGAGCCCGGACAGCGACGCCGGCCGGGACGCGGCGACGGTGGAGATCCGCGCCGAGGCGGGCCCCTCGCGCTACGCGACGGTCGGCGAGGTGGTCGCGTTCGACGGCTCGCGCTCGACGGGGGCGGAGTCCTATCGCTGGATCTTCGGCGACGGCGAAGAGACGGACGCGAGCGCCGACCCGACGGCGAGCCACGCCTACGACAGCCCCGGTCGCTACCGCGCGTTCCTCGAGATCCGTGGCGGGGGGCGGACGCGGACCGACTCGCTCACGGTGAGCGTGACGCGGCCGGTCGTGCACGCGCCGCGGCAGAGCAGCTCGGTGGCCGTCGCGGGCGACGAGGTGGCCGTGGTGAGCCCCGACTCGAACGAGCTGGCCGTGTTCTCCATCGAGGCGCTCGCGCTGCTGAGGCGCGTGGCGTTGCCCGCGGATCCGCGGACCGTGACGCGCTTCGGCGACGGCTGGGCGGTGGCGTGCCAGGCGGCCGGGGTCCTCGCGCTGGTGACCGGGGATCGCGTCGAGACGATCGAGATGCCCGCCGCCTCGCGGCCGTTCGGGGTCATCGCGGTCGACGGGGTGCTCTACGTCTCGCTGCAGGCCACCGGGCAGCTCGCGCGCGTCGAGGACGGCGCGGTGACGACCTTCGACGCGATCGAGGACGCGCGCGGCGTCTCACTCCTGCCCGACGGACGGCTGGCCGTCACGCGCTGGCGCTCGCCGGACGCCCGGGCCGAGATCGCGGCGCTGGCGCCCGACGGAAGCGCGAGAGAGACGTGGACGCTCGGCTACGACCCCCAGCCCGGCTCCGACACGGAGAGCGGCGGGGTGCCGAGCTACCTCGAGCAGGTGCTCGTCTCACCGGACGGCGCGCTGGCGGTGGTGCCTTCGCTGCAGGCGGCCATCGGGGAGGGGCTCTTCCGGAGCCCGCGCGCGCTCACCCACGAGACGACGCTGCGCGCGGCGGTGAGCTTCTTCGATCCGCGCGGAGGCGAGGAGGACTTCGAGCGCCGCAAGCTCTGGGACGACCGGGGCTTCGCCGCGGCCGGCGTCCTGTCGAGCCGGGGCGACTTCCTCTTCCTCGCGATGCGGGGCAGCCGCGCGGTCGAGCGCCTCGATCTCCTCAGCGGCGCCCAGGCGGGCACGCTGCTCGAGGTCGGCCACGCCCCGCAGGGGCTCGCGCTCTCGGACGACGACCGGCTCCTCTTCATCGACGCCTACCTCTCGCGCGAGCTGGTGGTCTACGACGTGGCCGACGCGGGCGCGCTGCCGGTGGAGGTCGCGCGCCTGCCCATCCCGAGCGCGGAGCCGCTCTCGCCGGAGCTCCTCCGCGGCAAGATCCTCTTCAACGACGCCGCGGATCCGCGGATCGCGCGCGACTCCTACCTCGCGTGCGCTCACTGCCACCTCGAGGGCCAGAGCGACCGGCGCACGTGGGACTTCACCGATCGCGGCGAGGGGCTGCGGAACACCATCGATCTGCTCGGCCGGGCGGGCGTGGGGCACGGCCCCCTGCACTGGAGCGCGAACTTCGACGAGGTGCACGACTTCGAGCACGACATGCGCGGGCCCTTCCGGGGGCTCGGGCTGATGGACGACGCGGACTACGAGGCGCGGAGCGAGACCTTCGGCGCGCCCAAGGCGGGGCTGAGCCCGGACCTCGACGCGCTCGCGGCCTACGTCACCTCGCTCGACGCGCACCTGCCCAGCCCTCACCGCGCCCCGGACGGGAGCTTGACCGAGGCGGGGGCGCGAGGGCGCGTGATCTTCGAGGCCGCCGGCTGCGAGCGCTGTCACTCCGGCCCGACGCTCACCGACAGCGCCGTCGTCGCGGGCGCTCCCGTCCTCCACGACGTGGGCACGCTCGGCCCCGGCTCGGGCGGCCGGCTCGGCGCCCCGCTCACCGGCCTCGACACCCCGACGCTGCACGATCTCTGGAACACCGCGCCCTACCTGCACGACGGCTCGGCCACGCTTCGCGAGGTCCTGACCACGCGCAACGCGGGCGACCGGCACGGGGTCACGAGCGGGTTGAGCGAGGCCGAGCTCGACGACCTGGTCGCGTATCTGCTGCAGCTCGACGGGCGCCGATAGAAGCGGTCAGCTCGAGACGCAGCGGCCGCCCATGTCCACCGCGCAGCGCATCGCGCCGGGGCAGTCCGTGTCGGACCTGCACGGCGGGACGCAGATTCGCTCGCCCGGCGGGCCGAGGCAGTTGGGGAAGAGCGGGTCGGCGCACTGGGCGTCGGTCGTGCAGCGCGTGCTCGGCTCGCAGAGCCCCTCGACGCAGAAGGTCGGCGGGCCGCTCGTCCCCATGGGGTCGCAGTCCGGGTGGTCCACGCACTCGGCGCAGCCGCCCATGTAGCAGCGGCCGAAGAACGGGTCCGGGCAGTGTGCGTCCTCTTCGCAGCCGCAGACGCCGCGCACGCAGACCGTGCCGAAGGGGTGCTCGCCGAGGCCGGCCCGGCCGTCGCACTCCTCGGCCGCGTTGCAGCCCGGCGCGCAGAAGCCGCCCATGGGGCTCGGGCGGCACACGATCGCGTCGGGCGCGGGCATCTCGAGGCAGTCGGTGTGGCTCGCGCACCCCGCACCCGCAGCGTCGCGCCCGGTCTGCGCGTCCATCGCCGCGTCCGTGCCCGCGTCCGCGCCGGATCCGACATGGCGGCTTCCGTCGAAGAGCGCCGAACATCCGCTCAGCGCCGCCAGCGCGAGCAAAGCACCGAGACACCACACACGCATCGCTGCGACCCTATCACGGGGAGGCTATGCTCGGCCCCCATGCGGAACTGGTTGCACGCCGCCCTCTCGATCTCGGCCCTGATGTTCGGTTGCGACGGCGATCCGGCGCCCGACGCGGCCGTCGACGCCGGCCCGGACGCAGGTCCTCCCGTCGCGTCGTCGTCCGCGGTGCGCTTCTCGCTCGACGGAGACGTGGACACCCAGGAGACGTTCTTCTCTTTCCCGTTTCCGTCGGACCTCCGGCTCTCGGCGGATGGCACGCCCGATCTGACGGGCTACCCGAATCCGCGCGTGGCCATCGTCGACAACCTCTTGCCGCTCGCCCAGGACCGGCCGGGCTGGCCCGTGATCCCGGTCGGGCTCTTCCGCTTCGGCGCGCCGCTCTCGCCGCAGACGCCCGGCGAGCACTTCGCGGCCGCGCCCGAGAGCGCCGTCTTGCTGGTCGACGTCGACCCGGAGTCCCCGGACCGCGGCCGCCTCTACCCGACGATCGCCGAGACGCTCCCGTCCGACCGCTACACCGGGGACAACCTCCTCGGCGTCGCCGCGTACCCGGGCGTCGTGCTGCACCCGGGGCGCAGCTATGCGTTCGTGATCCGACGCGGGCTGAACGACGCCGAAGGCGCCCCGCTCGACGTGCCCGAGGCGCTGACGCAGCTCGCCGCGGGCGAGACGCCGAGCGGCGCCTGGGGCGAGGCGGCCGCGGCGCTCTACGCCCCGCTCTTCGAGACCCTCGACACGCTCGACGTGCCGCGCGACGCGGTCGCCGCCGCGACGGTCTTCACGACCGGCGACGTGGTGGCGGACCTGCGAGACCTGAGCGAGCGGGTCCTCGACGCGCACGCGGTGACGGTGGACGACCTCGCGCTCGACCCGGGCGACGGCGCCACCCACGAGCGCTACTGCGAGCTGGTCGGCAGCGTCTCGCAGCCCCAGTTCCAGCAGGGCACGCCGCCCTTCGACACCGAGGGCCTCTTCGAGATCGGCGCCGACGGGCTGCCGGTGGAGCAGCGCCGCGAGGACACGCCCATCGTGATCACGATCCCGAAGGGGCCGATGCCCGAGGGCGGCTACCCGCTGATGGTCTACTTCCACGGCAGCGGGGGCGTCGCGGCGCAGGTGGTCGACCGCGGACCGGCGCCGCCCGGTGGGCCGGAGGCGCGGGGGCTCGGGCCGGCGCACATGATCGCCGCCCACGGCATCGCGAGCGTGGGCGCTGCGCTGCCGCTCAGCCCGGACCGGCTGCCCGGCGCGGGCGCGATCGAGTACCTCAACTTCGACAACCTCGCCGCCTTCCGCGACACGTTCCGTCAGGGCGTGCTCGAGCAGCGCCTGCTCGTCCGCGCGCTCGCGTCGCTCGAGATCGACCCCGCCGCGCTCGAGGGCTGCGACGGCCCCGCGCTGCCGCCCGGGGAGACCCACTACCGCTTCGACACCGACGCCTTCGTCGCGACCGGTCAATCGATGGGCGGCATGTACACGAACATGATCGGCGCGGTCGAGCCGCGCTTTCAGGCGCTCGTCCCCACGGGCGCGGGCGGCTTCTGGAGCTTCTTCATCCTCGAGACCACGCTCATCGAGGCGGCGCGCGAGGGGGTCGGCGCGCTCCTGCGCACGAGCGGCGACAACCTGAGCCACCTGCACCCGGCGATGCACCTGCTCGAGATCGCGTGGGAGGCGGCGGAGCCGATGGTGTACATGCCGCGTCTGTCCCGGAGGCCGCTCCCCGGGCTCCCCACGCGCCCCGTCTACGAGCCGGTGGGCCAGGGCGACTCGTTCTTCCCCGTCCAGCTCTACGACGCCATCGTGGTCGCCTACGGGCACCCCCAGGCCGGCGAGGTGGTGTGGTCGTCGATGCAGGACGCGTTGTCGGTCGTGGGGCTCGACGGCGTGATCGACTATCCGGTCGCGAACAACCTCGAGGCCGACGACGGGACGCCCTACACGGGGGTGGTGGTGCAGTCGGCCGGCGACGGCTTCAGCGACCCGCACTCCATCTACGTGCAGGTGCCGGAGATCCGGCATCAGTGGACGTGCTTCCTCGCGACGGCGGTGCAGACGGGGACCGCGGTGGTGCCGCCGCCCGCGGCCGAGGGCACTCCCTGCGCGCTGCCGTGAGCGAGCTGCTCCCTCACTCGTAGCGGATCTCGGCGATCGTGAGCGTGCGGGTCCCACCGGGCGTCTGGACGCGGACCTCGTCGTCGAGGTTCTTGCGCATCAGCGCCGCGCCGACGGGCGAGCGGTAGGAGATGCGGCCGCGGCCGGCGTCGGTCTCGTGCTCGCCGACGAGCTGGTAGGTGACGAGGGCGCCGTCGTCGTCCTCGAGCACCACCGTGGCGCCGAAGAACACACGATCGCCGCGATCCGCCTTCGGGTCGACGACGACCGCGGCGTCGAGCGCCTTCTTCAGGAAGCGCATCTTCTTGTCGATCTCGCGCAGGCGCTTCTTGCCGTAGATGTACTCGGCGTTCTCCGAGCGGTCGCCCTCCGCGGCCGCGTCGGCCACGCCCTGGACCACGCGCGTGCGCTCCTGCCCGAGCCTCGCGAGCTCTTCGATCAGCGCGGTGTGCCCCGCGGGGGTCATGTACTGCGGTCGCGTCTCCGCCATGAGCGGGGGGATAGCTCGAAAGGGCAGGATGTGGCATCCCCCGCATCGTGCGCTGCTTCTCGATCGTCGTGCTGCTCCTCGCTGGCTGCGGTGCGCGCACCGGGGTCCTCGACGTGGGCGAGGAGGCGCCGCGCATCGACGCCGGCGTGCCCGAGTGCGTCGAGGACGCCATGTGCGACGACGGGGTCGCCTGCACGCGCGATCGGTGCGAGGCCGGGCGCTGCGTGGTCGAGGCGGACGACGTGGCCTGCGAGGACGGGCTCTTCTGCACGGGCCCGGGCCGCTGTGACGCCGCGATGGGCTGCGTCTACGACCGCCCGCCGTGCGCGGACGGGCTCGAGTGCACCGAGGACGTCTGCGACGAGGCGGCGCGCAGCTGCGAGAACGTGCCCGACGCGCGCTTCTGCCCGCTGAGCTTCCGCTGCGACGCCGACATGGGCTGCGTGCCGAGGGCGCTGGTGCACGTGGACGACGCGCTGTGGGAGGTGGATCTGCCGAGCGGCGATCTCCACTTCCTCGTCCGCATGCGGACCACCCTCTCCGACATCGCGCTCGGCGGCGACGGCGTCGTCTACGGCACCACCCCGAGCGGGCTGAACACGGTGGACGAGCGGACCGGCACCACGCGCGCGCTCCTGTCGAGCAGCGACCGCACGGTGGCGCTCGAGGTCGGCCCCGACGGCTCCATCTACGTGGGCGGCAGCCGCACGATCAGCCGCGCGAACCTCGAGCGCAGGCGGCTCGACGTGGTGGTGGAGCTGCCGCGCTCGAGGAGCGCGAGCGGAGACATCGCCTTCATCGGCGAGCGCATGCTGCTCAGCGCCGTCGGCGGCGAGGTGGGCGACGTGCTGCTCGAGGTCCCGCTCGATGGCCGGGAGCCCTTCGACGTGGGCGAGATCGGCTTCGACTGCGTGTGGGGCCTCGCCGCGTTCGACACGACCCTCTACGGCTTCACCTGCAACGGCGAGCTGCTGCTGATCGACACGGAGAGCGGCGAGGGCGAGGCGATCGCCGACCTCGAGGGCCTCCGCGTCGGCGGCGCGGCCGCGCGCTGAGCCCTCAGGGGGCGAGCGGCGGCGCGTCGGGCGCGTCGTCGGCGGGGACGGGCGCGTCGACGAGGTGGCTCGCGCCGGTCGCGGTCGAGACGCCCTTGGCGAACATCTCGCTCGTGTCGGTCTCGTCCTCCACGTCGCCCGTGAAGTACCAGTCGGCCTGCATGCGCGCCTCGTCCAGGTCGAGCACGACGTACCCGCGCCGGGTCAGCTGGGCCCACGTCAGGTGCGGGTTCTGATCCATGAGGCTCATGGCCAGGCGATCGGCGCCGATGTCGGGGAAGCCCGGGGAGCTGATGCCGGGCGTGACCAGCTCGACCCCGACGGCGCCCGCGCCCGTGTCGGGATCGTAGGTGGTGACGTCGGCGGGGAGATCGAACGCCCACGAGGAGTGGATGTCGCCCGTGAGCACCACGACGTCGCTCACGCCGCCCGACTCGACCGCGCCGAGGACCCGCGCGCGGGCGGCCGGGTAGCCGTCCCACTGATCGGGGTTCGCGAAGCCGGTGATGATCGGCGCGATCATCACCTGGTTGCCGATGAGCTTCCAGCGCGCGGTGGAGGTGCTCAGCTGCTCGATCAGCCACGCCTCCTGATCGGCGCCGAGGAGCTGCCGGGCCTCGTCGTCGACGCCGGGCGCGTCGAGCCGCGGTAGCTCCTCGTCGCGGCCCCAGATGCGCGTGTCGACCACGATGAGGTCGAGCAGCGCTCCGTAGCCGAGCTTGCGCCAGAGCTGCGCGGGATCGGCGCCGTCGCGGATCGGCATCCACTCGCTATACGCCTGCGTCGCCGCGGCGAGCCGATCCGCCCAGGCGCCCTCGTCCGGGTCGTGGTTCTCCGCCCCGCCGCGCCACGAGTTGTTCGCCGTCTCGTGGTCGTCCCAGATCGTGATGAACGGATGCTGCCGGTGCGCCTCGGCCAGCTCCGGCTCGCGGCGGTACTGGGAGAAGCGCGCGCGGTAGTCGTCGAGTGCGATGATCTCGGTGGCCGGCTCGTACTCGCGGGCGTTGCCGTACTGCAGGTTGCCGTACTCGTAGATGTAGTCGCCGAGGTGCACGACGGCGTCGAGGTCGGCGCGGGCCGCGATCTTGCCGTAGCC
>SHBB01000423.1 GCA_004213565.1 Sandaracinaceae bacterium | reverse complement strand
GTGTCCAGCGCGCCGGGCCGACGACGAAATGCTGAAGCATTTCGGAGGAGCGACTGGCGCGCTGGGCGCGCTGTCCCGCCGGCGAGGCGCGCGCAGTCATCTTTGCCGGACACTGCTAGCGCTTCGACCGCGGTCACGAGGGCGTCGAGGTCGTCGACGACCAGCGCCACGTGCGCGCGGGTCTCGGCCGGGGACGCGTCCTGCACGCCGAGGTGCAGCTCCCCGTCGGCGAGCGCGAACCAGATCCCCTCCGGGTTCGGCATGTCGGAGGGCTTGGGGATGCGCGTCAGGCCGAGGGCATCGCGATAGAACGCGAGCGCCGCGTCTTCGCCGCCGCGCGGGATCATCAGCTGGACGTGGTGGATGCGCACGCGCGGATCATGCGGTGCGTGGGCGGCCGTCGTCTTCTTCTTCTTCGACCGGCTCCATCACGCACACCTGGCCCGAGCGGCTGCGGCGCACGTGGCGCTCGCCCCGGAGGAGCAGCCGATCGGCGACGGTCTCGGCGAGCTGTCGCGCGGCGTCGGACGCGTCGGCGTGCACCACCGCGTAGACGGGCGCGCTGTAGGTGACGCGGAGCAGGGCCATGTTGGAGGCCGCCTCGGAGAGGCCGAGCACGTCGCCGCCCGGAGAGCGCACCCAGAGCAGCACGGGCTTGTCGAGCTGCAGCGCCTGGGCGAAGCGCTCGACGATCGCGTCGTAGCCGTCGACGGCGCCGAGGAGGTGCGTCTCGGCCCGACGCGCGACGGGGTTCTCCAGCCGCACGAGCGTCCAGTCCGCGGGCAACGCCTCCAGCCCCTGGGTCACGAGCGCCCGGAGAACGCGAACGGTATCGGCCTTCATGGAGCCCCCTCGAGCGTCGAATATGCCGCGGGATCCCCAAGTAGTGAAGCCAAACCTCCGAATACCGACATAAGCTGTTCTAATGAAGTTGGGCTCGATCAACCTGAACCTGCTGGTCGCGCTCGACGCGCTGCTCGAGGAGAACAGCGTCACGCGAGCCGCGCACCGGCTCGGGGTGACGCAGGGCGCGATGAGCCAGTCGCTGGGTCAGCTGCGCGAGATCTTCGGCGACCGCCTGCTGGTGCGGGGCAAGGGCGGCATGCAGCCAACCGAGCGCGCGGTCGCGATCGCGCCGGAGCTGCGGCGCACCCTGCACGCGATGGAGCGGCTCCTGACCGACAGCCCCGCCTTCGACCCCGTCACCGACCGACGCACGGTGCGGGTGGCGTCGAACGATGGCGGCCAGATCGTGCTCCTGCCGGCCCTGCGCCGCGCGCTGGCGGAGCGTGCCCCGCACGTGGACATCGACGCGGTCCAGAGCGCGGACGGGCGCTACTCCGAGATGCTCCAGAGCGGCGCGATCGACTTCGCGCTCGACGTGCGCATCGACGACGCCTCGGGGATCCGGCACGCGGATCTCTTCCCGAGCGAGCTGGTGATCGCGGCGCGCAGCGGCCACCCCGCGATCGCGCCCGGCGCGAAGGAGCTGTCGCTCGAGACGCTCGTGGAGGTCCCCCACGTGCTCGTCGGCGTCACCACCCCGGGCGTGAAGAGCCCCGTGGACCGGGCGCTCGGCGCGGTCGGCAAGGCGCGACGGGTCGCGCTCCGGGTGGAGTACTTCCTGGTCGCGGCGCTGGTCTGCGCGGACTCGGATCTGCTCTGGCCGACGGACCGACGCGTGGCCGAGATCGCGTCGCGCCACCTCGGCTTGCGCGTCTACGAGTCCCCCCTCCCGCTCGAGGGGCCGATGATCCGCCTCTTCTGGCACCGCCGCTTCGAGGACGACCCCGGCCATCGCTGGCTGCGCGACCGGCTGATCGAGGCCGCGCACGGCTGACTTGTCGGGCCTCGCGGCGCGCGTATGCCTCCGTGTATGGCCCTCGAAGGCTACGCGCTCCTGTTCTTCATCATCGTGCTCCCGAGCGGCTTCGTGCTCGCGCGCCGATGGCTGCGGAGCGGGGACCGCGGCGTGCGGCGCGAGGTCGAGTCGCTCGAGCGCACCCCCGTGGCGGAGCTGCGACCGAGGGTGCGCGCGCGGGTGCACGGCGTGGCCCGCGGCGCCCCGGTGGACGATCCGTCGGGTGAGCCCGCGCTGGCCTGGCGCGGCGGCGGCACGCCGTTCGAGATCGTGGACGAGACGGGCGCGGTGACGGTCGACCCGAGCGGCGCCGCGTTCGTGGGCACCCGCGTGCTGCCGGGAGACATCGTCGAGGCGGCGGGCCTCTTCGTCGACGGCGCGCTCGTCGCGCCAGAGCGCGAGCCGCTGCGCATCGTGCACTCCGCCCGCTGAGGGGGCGCAAATCGTACGGTGAACGATTGACGCGCGGATCCGCGGCGCGCCGCCCCGTAGGCTGAGCCGATGCGAACCCTCGTCAGCCTCTGCCTGTTGCTCCTCCCCTCGCTCGCTCACGCGGAGGAGCACCCCGTGTGGGATCCCGGGCTGGAGCAGGCGGCGACGGGGTCGCTCGGCCGGGGCACGCCACCCGAGAGCGTCGAGGCGCTGCGCGCGCTGATCGGCGACTACCTGACGCTGAGCGACGCGCAGCTCCGCGCGCGCATCTCCACCACGCGCGGCGGCGCGAGCGGCGACGACGATCGCTACGAGCGCGCGCAGGCCACCTACAACCTCGCGCTCCTCCATCACCTGACGGGAGACGCGGACG
Organism: Sandaracinaceae bacterium; assembly: GCA_004213565.1. Lineage (GTDB taxonomy): Bacteria > Myxococcota_A > Polyangia > Polyangiales > Sandaracinaceae > JAVJQK01. The sequence goes on along the minus strand of SHBB01000423.1, from coordinate 6,391 downwards.
CCGCGCGGCGATCCCGCGTCCTGCTCGAGCGCTACGCCGAGGTCTTCGACGGCTGGTCGTACGAGGTGTGCCCGACCTTCTGCGGCGTCTGGACCAACTGGTACCACAACGACTTCGACGTCTCGATGCAGCTCGCGCTCGCCTTCGATCTGCTCGCGCCAGCCGGAGCGCTCGGCGGCGCGGAGGAGACGATCCGCGAGCTCCTCGTCAGGATCGTGCAGCGCGATCTCGAGTACCGCCTCTACACGTTCAACTGGGCCTTCTACCGGCCGCTCGGCCTGATGATCTTCGGACGCGTGCTCGACGATCCGGAGCTGACCCACCTCGGCTACTGGTTCTACGAGAAGCACCTGCACGAGTACTACTCGCACGACGGCTTCCCCTCGGAGGGCGCGTACTCGTATCACGAGCAGCAGACGCCGCGGTTCACCGAGGCGCGGCAGGCGTACTACTTCGACGGCTACTCGGATCCGCCCGGCTACACGCACGAGCCCTTCGATCGGCGCTGGGATCCGCCGCGCATCGACGACTTCGACGTGGCCGCGCGCTGGGGCCGGATCACCGAGCGCATGATGTGGACGCTCCGGCACACGACCTTCCCCGACGGCGAGTTCCCGGTGCTCAACGACACGCGCCACTACGGGCGCGCGTTCGGCGAGCCGCCCGAGGCCAGCGTGCTGCTCGGCGGAGTGGGCCACGCGATCCTGGCCGGCGGCGCGGGCGAGGCGCAGACGCAGGCCCGCCTCGACTTCAGCCACACGGTCGGCCACCGCCACCGCGACGCGCTGCACCTGATCTACTACGGCGACGGCGTCGAGACGGTGGGCGGGACCGCGTACCGAAACCCCGATCAGGCGTGGAACACGTCGACGCTCAGCCACAACCTCGTGGCGATCGACGGCGAGGAGCAGGAGGGCTCCTACTTCGTCGACTGGACGATGAGCCCCTACGTGCCGGGCGTCGGCCGCTCGGAGCTGGTCCGGCAGCGCTGGGACCCCGACTCCAACAACGTGCACAACGACGTGCTGCTCTGGGAGCCGTCCTTCGGCGGCTTCGACGACGTGCAGGTGACCGAGGTCGACGGCCTCGACGCGTACCGTGACCAGGCCGACCGCTACCGCCGCATGCTGGTCCTCGTCCGCGTGGAAGGCGACGACTACTACCTGGCGGACTTCTTCCGGGTCCGCGGCGGCTCGCAGTACGACTGGCTCCTCCACGGCGGGCACGACGCGAACACGCTCTCGCTGCCCCTCTCCACCAGCTCGGCGAGCGGGAGCCTCGGGCGGATCCAGCTGCGCCGCTCCGCCACCACCGGGGACGCGTGGGAGGCGAGCTTCGTGCACGGCGGGACCACCGGGCGCGTGATGATGGCCGGCGCGCCGGACACGACCGTGTTCACCGGCGTCGCGCCCCGCTACGAGCACGGCGGGGACCAGGACCACCTCGTGGTGCGGCGAACGGCGGCGACCGACGAGGAGGTCGTCTTCGCGGCGACGCACGAGACGTTCACGGACTCGCCGCGCGTCATGGCCGTCGAGGGGCTGACGTTCAGCCCGCCGGGGAGCGCGGTCGGGCTGCGCATCACGCTCGCCGACGGCGCGGTCGACTACCTCGCGCAGAGCCTCGAGGAGGGCCCCGACGCGCCGCTCTACGCGGCGGACGGACTGGAGCTGTCGTTCTCGGGCCGCTTCGCCCACGTGCGGGTCGGCGCCGACGGCGGGCTCGAGACGATGTACCTGGTGGACGGCCGCGCGCTCTCGTTCGAGGGCGAGTCGCTGACCGCGCCCGACGGCGACTACTCCCATCGCGGCGGCGTGATCGAGGTCGAGCGGCGCGAGTCCGGCGCGGCGGAGGACGCCTTCGTGGTGGACGCGCCGCTGCCCGGAGACCCCGCGCGCTGGGTGGGCAAGTCGATTCACGTCACGACCGGCGACGGCTGGACGTGGGCCTACCGCATCGAGCGCGTGGAGGGGGACCGCGTGATCACGAGCGACGAGCCGGGCTTCGAGCTCGACGCGGACGGCGTCGACCGCCAGTACTTCCCGATCCAGGAGTACCTCGGGCTCGATCGCGTCCCCGGGCCGGTCACCTTCTTCGTGCCCGGCAGCGCGCTGCGCGAGGCGTCCGGAGAGGTGCGCACCACCCGCGACCCGGCCCCGATCGTCCCCGACGGCGGCGTGACCGGCGACGGGGGCCCGACGACCATGCCCGGCGACGGAGGCGCGGACGCGGGCGGCAGCGACACGGTCACCAGCGGCTGCAGCTGTCGCGCGTCCGGTGGCTCGGGCCGCGGCCCCTGGGCGCTGGTCGCCCTGGCGTTCCTGTTCCTGCTTCGCCGACGCCGTCTCTCGCGGCTGACGCCGATCCTGATCGCCGCGCTCGCCGTCGGCTGCTCCGATCCGGAGCCGGCCGAAGACGCGGGCACCGAGGACGCTGGCGCCGAAGACGCGATGGCCGCGGTCGACGCGTTCGTGCCGGGCGAAGACGCGGGCGTGGACGACGCCCCGGTCCGACGCGAGGCCGACGGGAGCTTCACCATCCGGCGTGAGGACGGCGAGACCTTCTCGCTCTGCGGTTGCAGCGACGACCCGGTCCCGCTCTCGCTCGGCCCCGCGCTCTACGCGGTGGTCGGTCGGGAGGCGCAGCTCTTCTTCGACAACATCACGAGCAAGGACGCGAGCGCTTACACCTGGACCACCCTCGGTCCCGCCGAGGCCACGACCGACGCGGCGCGCTGGGCGTGGACGCCTTCGGCGGCGGGAGAGCAGCCGCTCTTCGTCGTCGCGTGGGACGAAGGCGACGTCCCGGTGGCGGTGGCACAGAGCGCGGTGACGGTGAGCCCCGCCGACGCGGGCGCCGGGACCGCGCCGACGATCCTGTTCCTCGGCGACTCCACCACCAACGCGGGGGTCTACGTGCGGGAGCTGCACGCGCGCTTCGCCGACGACCCGATGGACGGCCGCTCGGTCGGCACGCGCGGCACCGCGCCGGACCTGCACGAGGGTCGCTCCGGCTGGCGCATCCACGACTACGCGACGGACTCCCGCGGCCCGGGCGCGAACCCGTTCTTCAACGACGGCGGCTTCGACTTCCAGCACTACTTGGACACGGTCGGGATCGACGCGCCCGACTTCTTCTTCGTGCACCTCGGCATCAACGACGTCTTCACCGTCTCCGACGCGGCGCTCGAAGATCGCCTGGCCGAGATGTTCGACGAGCTCGACGCGATCCTCGGCGACGTGCAGCGCGCGTCACCCGAGACCCGGCTCGCCATCGGGCTGACCATCGTGCCCTGCGCCACGGAGTCGGGCTTCCGCGAGAGCTACCCCGACAACCCCGAGTACACGCGCGAGCGCTACAAGCCGCGCATCGTCGAGTGGGCCCGCCGCGTCATCGCCCACTACGAGGGCGCGGGCGTCGCCCTGGTTCCGCTCAACGCCGGCATCGACAGCCAGCTCGGCTTCCCCAACGAGCCCGACGGCGCGGGCGGCCTCCGCCACACCAACGCCGTGCACCCCAACACGCTCGGGTACGCGCAGATGGCCGAGTCGATCTACGCGTGGCTCAAGTCCACGGCGCCCTGACGGATCACTCGTTTTCGTCGCAGCGGCGGACGCGGTCCCGGCCGCCGCGTTTGGCGTCGTAGAGCGCGGCGTCGGCGGCGCTCTGGAGGCCTGACGCTTCGATGTCGTCGGGCAACGCGGCGAGGCTGGCCACCCCGATCGAGAGCGTCTGCGCGCCCGCGACGGAGGCCTTGGCGCTCGCGGCGTGAAAGGCGCCCCGGAGGCGCTCGGCGAGCTCGACCGCCGCGTCGAGGCCGGTCTCTGGCGCGAGCACCACGAACTCCTCGCCGCCGTAGCGATGCGCGAAGTCCGCCTCGCGGACGCCCGCGCGCAGCACCCCGCCGAGGCAGACGAGCACCTCGTCGCCCACGTCGTGCCCGTGCGTGTCGTTGACCTTCTTGAAGTGGTCCACGTCCATCATCAGCAGGCTGAGCTCACGCCCGTAGCGCCGCGCGCGCTCGACCTCCTTTGGCAGCCGCTCGTCGAGCATGCGCCGGTTCTCGAGGCCGGTGAGCCCGTCGATCTTGGCGAGCTGCCCGAGCGCGCGGCTCTTCTCCTCGAGCGCGCGGGTCAGCCGACGGATCCGCAGCATCGCCACCAGCCGGATGGTCAGCTCGAGCTCGTCCACCGGCTTGGTCAGCAGGTCGTCGGCGCCCGCCTCGATGCAGCGGCGGCGCGCCTTCTGGTCGCTCATGCCCGTCAAGAACACGATCGGGACGTACGACCGCGAGCGCTCTCGCAGCATGCGGGTGAGCTTGAAGCCGTCGACGTTGGGCATGACGGCGTCCATCAGGACCAGATCCACGTCGTGCTCGGCGAAGCGCTGGATCGCCTCGGTCCAGCTGTGCGCCAGGATCGTGCGGTGGCCGCTCTTCTGCACCATCGTCGCGACCTTCGTGGCGCCGAGCTTCTCGTCGTCGACGATGAGCACCGTCGCCACGACGTGTTCGTCGCTCAGGAAGGCGGGCGGTCTGGAGGTGAGGGTCGGATCCGACACGTGGGGTGGGTGTCACTCCCGGTTTCCCAGGGTAACACCGTCACTGCGTCACGAGCACGTGGCTTCCGCGGAGCGGCGTGTTCTCCGTGGACACGCCGTCCCACCCGGCCGGCAGCTCCGGCCAGGTGCGGCCGAACACGTAGTGCGCGTCGAAGGGCGTCATGTTCACGCAGCCGTGGCTGCGCGGCAGGCCGAAGCGGGTGTGCCAGAACGCGGTGTGGAGCGCGACCGCGCCCTCGAAGTACTGCGTCCAAGGCACGTCTTCGATGCTGTAGCGGTCGTCGCCCGCGTCCGGCCCGATGTTGCTCATCGTGTCGGTGATGTGCTTGCGCCGGATCTCGAAGAGCCCGGTCGGCGTCTCGTTGCCCTCGATGCCCGTGCTCACGAGCGTGGCGTAGGTGGGCGTGTCGCCGCGGTAGAGCACCAGCGTCTGCTCGCTCAGATCCACGTGCACCCACGGCTCGTCGGCGGCCACGCCGTCCGGGCGGTCGACGCGCTCGGCGACCGAGGCGAACCAGGCCCGCAGGTAGCGCTCGCCGTCGTCGGTCTCGAGCACATGGTAGACGCGGCCGTCGATGTTGCGCCGCTCCCGCCAGCCCTCGAGCAGGGTCTGCCGCTCGATCGGCTCGGCCTCTTCTTCGTCCGCGAGCGCGCCGTCTTCGTCGCGCCGCATCGGCCGCGCGGTGCGCACCGTCCAGGCCACGGGCAGCGTCCGCTCTCCGGTCAGCTCCACGCCGCGGAAGTCGTGCCCGGTCCGCGGCTCGAGCTGCGCCTGCTTGATGTAGCGGCCCTGCGTGGTGCGCACGAAGCGCCGGAACGCGCGGACCTCGACGAGGGGGGACGCGACGTAGAAGCCGCGGTCGAGGTAGCGGTTGACCACCGCGGTGCCGGGCGGTCCGTCGTCGGCCTCGCCCGAGAGGTAGCGGCGCGCGCGGCGCTCGTCGATCTCGAGCAGCTCGCGGAAGCGCTCGGCTTTGGCGATCGCCCTGCGCTGCTCGTTGCGCGAGGGGAGACGGTGGTACTCGGGGACCGTCGACTCCTTCACGTACCAGTAGTCGTAGGGGAGCGTGTCGTCGCGCGCGACCGGGGGCAGCACCAGCGCGCCGCGCGTCGCCGCCTCCTCGACCTGCCCGTCTTTCCAGCCCTCCTCCGTCGGCGCCTCGATCGCGATGGCCGCGTCGCGCACGTCGATCCCGTCGTCGTCGCAGACCCAGCCCACCGGATGCACCGCGCGCCACGATCCGTCGCAGTTGGGCCCCCGCCGCGCGTCCGCGGCGACGCGGATCTGGTTGCCGATCCGGAGCCAGCCGACGATCGGCGACTCTCCGCTCGCCTCGGCGTGCACCGTCTTGAGGATGTCGGTGACCACGCCGTGCTCCGGGAAGTCCGCGTCGAGCCGCGCCTGCGCGCGCTCCTCTTCGCTGGCCGTCGTGGGCAAGGCGGCCACCGCGCGGTCACCCGCCGTCTCGGGCGCGGGCTCGGCCGCCGCTTCGGGCTCGCTGCCGCAGGAGCAGCCGACGAGCCACAGACCGATGAGGAGCCAGGGACGCATGGCCCGACGGAGTATCAGCCTGGTCGCGGCTCGCAAGGCGGGCATACTCGGCCCCGTGAAGCGCGGCGTGTGGATGATGTTGTGGCTCTGCGCATGCAGCGGCGGCGTGCAGAGCGGCGGCGCCCCGCGGAGGCTCGCCGCGGAAGCGGAAGCGGCAGCGGAAGCGGAAGCGGAAGCGGCAGCGGAAGCGGAAGCGGAAGCGGAAGCGGAAGCGGAAGCGGAAGCGGAAGCGGAAGCGGAAGCGGAAGCGGAAGCGGAAGCGGAAGCGGAAGCGGAAGC
>SHBB01000422.1 GCA_004213565.1 Sandaracinaceae bacterium | reverse complement strand
ACCACGCTCGCCGCGCTGTCGCGCATCTGCCGAGCGAGGTTCTTGTCGTGCTTCGCGACCTGTTCCCAGATCGGCTTCATCGAGCGCAGCCAAACGATCGCTTCTTCGGTGATCCGGAGCATCTCGCCCCTCCGTCGGAGACAACCCGGATGTCGAACTGACACCCTTCGTCCTCACCCCGCCCGCCGCAGGACGCGGGTGGGCTAGTCAAGGACGAGGGCGCGCAGCGCCCGAAGCCAGCCGCAGGCTGGGGCCGCAGGCCTCCTTTACTCGCCCGCACGCGTCCGGCACCGTCGATGGCGGAGGACGAGTGCCATCCACATTGCGCCATTTGGACCTGGCGCGAAGACGGGACCTGAACCGAAATCTCTGTCGCAGACGCCACAGCAGCTCACTCGGGAGCGGCAGCGGGAGCGGCAGCGGCAGCGGGAGCGGAAAGCGGGAGCGGGAGCGGCAGCGGCAGCGGCAGCGGCAGCGGCAGCGGCAGCGGCAGCGGCATGCGGTCGCGGAGGCGGATGCGGTCGCGGATGCGGTCGCGGAGGCGGATGCGGTCGCGGATGCGGTCGCGGAGGCGGATGCGGTCGCGGAGGCGGATGCGGTCGCGGAGGCGGATGCGGTCGCGGATGCGGTCGCGGAGGCGGATGCGGAGGCGGATGCGGTCGCGGAGGCGGAGGCGGTCCCGGAGGCGGGAGCGGAGGCGGGAGCGGAGGCGGACTCGGAAGCGGAGCCGGACTCGGAAGACGGATGCGCCGATGGAAGCGGCTGCGGAGACGGCCTCGGCAGCGAAAGCCCCAGGCCGAGGCTCAGCGCCGGTCGCGCACCCGCCAGACGAAGCGCAGCCCGGACCACGTCTCGTTCACGGCACACACCTTGTTGTCCACCAGCCCCGCCTCCAGACCGTGCGCGCGCACGAACGCGTCGCCCAGGTCCGTCGCGACCCCGCTGGCCTTCTTGGGCCAGCAGACCCAGAGCCCTCCGTCCTGCGCGATGCGCTCCTGCGCCTTGCCGAAGCGGGCCCGCAGCCCCTTCTGGCTCTTCACGAACAGGAGCGCCACGTCGACCGGCGCGCTCCCCCGCAGGTCACGCTTCAGCCTGACCCCTTCGGGGAGGTCGCCCAGCGCGAACCCGCTGGGCGCGCCCAGCAGCGCGACGCGGTGCCCCGCCTTGATGCCGAGCTTCTTCGGGAGCGGCGTCCCGCTGTAGCCGGCCATCGGTCAGTTGCCGACGAGCTCGGCCAGGCCCCGGGCGAGCGCCCCTTGCTCGGCGGGCGAGAAGCCCTCGCTCTCGCGCGTGATGCGGCCGTTGCGATCGACCCAGATGCTGAAAGGCGCCGCGCGGCGCGGGTTGAGCTGGGTGGTGACGCGGGTGTCGAGGTCGGTCACCACGTCGAACGTCACGCCGAGGCGGCGCGCGGCCGGGCCGGCGCGCATCACCGTCGCCTGCGAGTCCATGCTGATGGCGACGATCTTCAGGCCGCGCTCCCGGTAGCGCTCGTACATCGCCTGGTAGAACGGCAGCTCCTGCTGACACGGCTGACACCAGGTCGCCCAGAAGAGGATCACCACCGGGTCGTCGCCGAGGTGCTCCGACATCCGGAACTGGCGCGACGTGGGTCCTCCGGTCGCCGCGGGGAGCTGGAACGGCGGGGGCCGGCCGCCGACGCGCGCCGACGCCAGCGAGGGCCCGAGGTTCGACACGGGGACGAAGAGGGCCAGCGCGAGCAGGGCGCCGAAGCCGAGGATGAGGGTGCGCGTGCGCATGGGTGGTCTCTCCGGGAGGGGTCAGAGGCGTCCGACGAACGAGAGCCGGATTCCTTCAAAGGTGGGGACATCGCGGCACACCCCGCCCGAGCAGATCTGCCCGCCGGGGGTCTGGCCCATGAAGAGGCCGAGGTAGGTGCCTGGCTCGAAGGTGTAGCGCGCCTCGAGCGATGGGTAGAACTCGCCGCCCAGGAAGTTGTAGTCCACCTCGGCCCTGCGCTGCACGACGCCCTGCTGGAAGTCGGTCCAGCGGAAGGCGAGCGTGATGGTGAACGGGACGCCGAAGCTGTAGGTCGCGGCGACGCCGCCGATCTGGAACTCGTGCACGGAGTTGCCGAGCAGCTCCCGCTCGTGGCGGTGGTCGACCACCACGTCGAGCGAGTGGTCTCCGTCGGCCAGGGTCACCTCGCCGCGGCCGTGGATCATCCAGCGGTCCATGTCGCCGGCCATGAAGTCGGTGGCCGGGATGTCGTGCAGGAGGACCTCGAAGCGGGTGCCGAGGGTGAAGTCGAGGCTGTACTGCAGACCCTCGCCGTACTCCTGGCGCTTCTTGAGGCCGACCCAGCTGTGGGTCACGAAGATGCCGTCCCACGCGTCGAGCTGGGTCTCCTCGTTGAAGCCGTAGGCGACACTGTTGACCGAGAAGCTCCACGGCCCGGGCAGGAACGCGTAGTCCATGCGCAGGCCGCCGCCGCGCTGGTTGCCGATGGCGCGCAGGCGCTGCGGCCCGTCGTACTCGACCGGCGGTGACGCGTTGTAGATGCGCCAGGTGCGGCTCTCGAGGGTGCTCGGCGCCACGAGGAAGTCGGAGTAGTCCTTCCACTCCGCGAGGACGGTCAGGTTCTCGAGCTGGAGCTGGGCCGAGCCGTAGACCGCGCGGCCGCCCCGCTGCTGGCTCTCGTCGAAGAGATCCTGAGTGCGGCGCATGCCGTTGGCTTCGCCGTAGAGGGCGAGCTGGCCGTCGGCGAGCGCGGGCGCCTCCACGCTCCAGCCCGCGACGTCGACCGCGCGGTTCCGATAGCCACCGAAGCCGCCCTCGTCCTCGAACATCACGCGCACCGCGTGCCCGCCGACCGTGATCGGGACGTCGCCCGGGATGGTCACCGCCGCGTTCGCACCCGTGACCACGTCGGTGAACTCCCGGATGATCCTGAGGTCGAGCGGGTCCAGGTTCTGCGGGTTGGCGATGCCGCCGTGCAGCCCGAAGCGGAAGTGCTCTCCCTGGTAGCGAACGTGTCCGCCGCGGAGCGCGGTGTCGACGCCGAGGAGATCCACCTTGCGGAACGAGAGCGCCATGCCGCGGCCGAACACGATCTGCGTGTCGCCGGCCTCGATGGTCCAGTCGCGCGGCTCCCAGCGCAGGGTCAGCCGCTCGGGGCGCAGGTCCCAGTCCAGACACGCCTCCCCGCACATGCGCTCCTGGAACACCGTGGTCGGGACGAAGGCGTCGATGCGGCTCTCCACCCGCAGCTCGTCCCCCTGGAGCGCCAGGTCGAAACGCTGGAAGAGCGAGCCGAAGTCCTCGTCGTAGGGATCGCCCAGCTCGTAGTCGTTGCCGCGATAGCGCAGGTCGGTCGTGTTCGTGAGCGAGAACGTGGTCTCGCCGAACAGCGGCAGCTCGAAGCTCGGCGCCTGGGCCGCCGCCGTCGAGGCGGCGACCTGGGTCAGACTCAGGGTCAGACAGACGGCGAGCGCGACGACATGAGTCGCGCGCAAGGACTACTCCGCGAGGAGCGCCTCGAGGGCGGCGCGCATCGTCTCGAGCTCCTGGCTCACGCCGTACTCGCGGTAACGGATCGTGCCCTCGGCGTCGACGATCAGCGCGGCGGGCAGCGAGTTGCCCGGGAAGTAGATCTGCGTCTCCTGGTCCGGGTCGTAGACCACCGGGTTGGTCAGACCGTACTGGTCGACCCAGCCCTGGCAGAACGACGCCGTCGGCGCCGCGTAGTCGTTGTCCTGGATGACGGCGACGACGACGCGCACGCCCTGGTCGGCGTAGGCCTCGACCAGCTGCCGCTGCATCAGCTCCGCCTCGACCCGGCACGGGCCACACCAGCCGGCCGCGATGGACACGATGGTGAAGGTCGAGTCGCAGTAGCCCTCTTCTTCGCCGTAGAACGAGAAGGGCGTGCCGTCACAGCGCTGGAGCGTGAACGGGAAGAACTTGCTCCCCTCGGACGCGCCGAAGCCGGTGTCGGGCGGGGCGCAGGCGAGCGGCTCCGAACCCGAGTCGGGCAGCACGATGCCCGCGTCGTCGTCGGCCGGGGGCGGATCACCGCCATCACAACCGAGGAGGCCGAGGGAGAGGGCGGAGACGCAGAGAATGAAACGCATTGGGGGGGTTCCTCGCTGGGAGCGCGCCTTCACTGAGGCGCGCAGACGGGTCGGGGGCTGCCGTCGCTCCCGGTCACGTTGACACAGACGTAGCCGGTCGGACAGCCGTCCGCCGAGCAGTTGCCGGGGACGCAGATGCCGTTGGGATAACTGGAGACGCCCCCGCTGGCGAGCTGGAAGTCCTTCAGGCAGGTGTAGCCGCCGCGGCAGTCCGTGTCGGCGGTGCAGGCGCCGTAGCAGCGGCCGAGGTCGCCCATCGACTGTCCGTTGCCGGACGGGATGCAGATGGCGTCGCCCTGACAGGTGCCGCTCGGCAGCTCGTCGCCGCCGTAGAAGGTGTTGTTGTTGAAGCCGCGCGGCAGCACGCAGTTGGCCACGCAGTAGCCGCCGACCCAGCCGGTCGGCACGTCCATCTCGTTGACCTCGGGCACGCACTCGCCGCTCCGGCACGCGTCGGCGTCGTCGCAGCCCTCGCCCGTCACCGCGCCCTCGGCGGGTGTGTCGGTGCACTGACCGGTGTAGCGGTCGCAGACCAGCCCGCCGCACTGGGAGTCGTCCGAGCACGCGGCCACGCAGACCCCGCCGCTCGGGGGCAGCTCGCCCGCGCAGCTGTAGCCGTCGCGGCGGCAGTCGATGCCGTTGAGGCAGCGGCGCTCGCAGTAGGACTGCTCCTCACCCTGGCGCGTGGCGCAGTGGTGGTAGACGCCGTCGACGTCGCAGGGCGTGCGATCCTCGCAAGGCACGGTGCAGTATCCATCGGGCCAGCCGTCGGCCGGAGTGCGGCAGATGGCGCCCTCGCCGGGGCACTGCCAGTCCTCGCGGCAGCCGCCGAAGAGGGTGCTCGGCTCGAGGGGCGGGCCGGCGTCCATCTCGACGCCAGCGTCCTCATCGGGAGGGGCGCCGTCGCAGCCCGAGAGGGGAGCGGAGAGGAGAAGGCAAGCGGTCGCGGAGACCGAGAAAAAGAGTCGCATCGATAGTCCCATCGCCCTGGCGGGTCGCAGGAGGGTTGGTCGAAGCGGGCCCTTAGTCAATGTGCTATCTGAGTCTGCCGGCCAGACGGCCTCCGAGGAGCGACCATGACGCGACCCTTCTTTGCTTCCCCTTCCCTGCTCGCCTCGATCGCCCTCGTGGCCCTCACCGTGGTGGGCTGTGACGACGGCACGCCGCCGATGGATCCCGACGCGGGCGACATGCTCGACGCGGGCCCGCCCGACTCCGGCTACGACGCGGGACCGCCGCTCAGCTGCACCGACATCACGCGCGTCGAGCCCACCATGGGCGCGACCGAGTCGGTGATGTTCGACACCTCGATGACCGCGACCCGCCCCCGCGACCTCGGCGTCGCGTGCGGCAACACCGACCCGGAGCTCCGCTGGGCCCCGCAGGAGGTGCTCGAGATCGTCGTGCCGGGCTCGGGCCCGATGCAGGTCGAGGTCGACACCGCGTTCCCGGAGACCGACTTCAGCTTCAACACGGTCCTCCAGTTCCGCACCAGCTGCGAGACCGTGCCGACGAGCATCTTCCCGCCCAGCTGCTTCAACGATCAGAGCGCCGACGAGGTCCGCGCCCGCGGCGCCGTCACGGTCGAGGGCGGGAGCACCGTCTACGTGATCGTGACCGGCTTCAGCGAGCCGCCCGCCGAGACGATGCAGGTCGACGAGGGCCCCGTGCGGGTCGACGTCACCGTCACCCCCAACCAGCGGCCGACCGTCACCGACGGCGCCCTGCTCCTCGCGGCCGACGACGTGATCGTCACGGCGACCGGCAGCGACCCCGAGGGCGACCCGCGCGGCGTGGTGGTCAACTTCTACGACGCGGCCGGCGCGCTGATCGACATCTACGGCGACGGCGAGGCCACCCTCGAGGGCGACGCCTTCGTCATCCCCTTCGACCCCGCGCCGATGGAGGTCGACTACACCGGCCAGGGCATCGTGCTCGGCACGCAGGTCAACCTCGCGGGCTTCGTCCGCGGCGTCATGATCCCGCGCGTCGGCTTCCGGGTGTACGACGGCGGCTGGGCGATCAGCGACATGCTGATGGTCGACGTGGGGGAGGCCGAGGAGGTCGGCTTCGGCGAGGCGTGCGGCGGCGAGCAGATCTGCCGCGCCGAGATGCGCTGCGTCGACGCCATCTGCGAGGGCACGCCCGGCGCGACCCGCGCGTGCGGCATGGCGACGGCGTTCCCCGACATCGCGGTCACGGCCGACACGGCGGCGAGCGAGACGGTCCGCGGGACCATCGGCGCGGGCCGCGGCGACTTCGCCCCGATCGGCAGCTGCACCTCCGACATGGGCTCCGTCGGTGACGAGACCATCTACACGCTGACCATCCCGGACGGCACCTTCGATCTCCTGCTCACCACGGACCTGCCCGGCACGGGCGACACCGACACCATCGTGTACGTGCGTGAGGTCTGCGAGGACTCCGGCACCGAGGTCGGCTGCAACGACGACCTCGAGCCGCGCATGCTCCAGAGCGAGATCGAGGCGTTCAACCTGGCGGGCGGCACCTACTCGATCTTCGTCGAGCGCTTCGGCGGCCTCGCGAGCGGCTCGCTGCCGTTCGAGCTCCAGGTCACGCTTCGCCCGGTGCTCGAGGCCGGCATGGCCTGCGACGACGCCGGCGAGGCCAACCGCTGCCGCGTCGGGCGCTGCAGCGCCGGCATGTGCCCCTGATTCTTCCGAGCCCCTACCAAGAGAACTTTCCATGCTTCATCGCCTCTCGCCGTTCACCGGCCTCACCCTCCTCTGCCTCCTCGCGCTCGCCGGCTGTGACGGCGGGATGACCACGCCCGACGACGCCGGCCCCGGCGACGCAGGCCCGATCGAGGACGCGGGCGAAGAGCCCGACGCCGGCCCGAGCACGGCGTGCGGCGCGGCGATGCAGATCGAGGCCGACACCAGCCGCACCATCGGCGTGCGCGTCGACACCTCGAAGATCACCACCGCGCCCGAGACGGTGGGCACGCCCATCACCATCGAGCCCTTCGGCGTGCCGATCCCGTGCGGCAACCCGATGGCGACGACGATGACGCCGCAGCAGATCCTCGAGATCGCGGTGCCGGGCGAGGGCCTCATGAGGCTGACGGTCGACGTGGTGAACGCGGAGACGAACCCGCTCTTCAACACGTTCATCCTCTTCCGCACCGAGGGCTGCGACGCGCCGGACGGCTCGATCATGCCGCCGCGCTGCTTCGACGCGGAGTCCCGCCTCGAGGTGCGCTCGCGCGGCTCGATCACGGTCGAGGGCGGCAGCACCGTCTGGGCCATCGTGGGCGGCGTCGCCGAGCCCCCGATGATGTCGCGCCTGATGGACCGCGGCATGATGCGGATCGACATCTCGGTGGAGCCCAACCAGGCCCCCACCATCGCGACCGGTGAGCTCTACCTCGCCGAGGACGAGGCCCACATCTTCGCGACCGGCGCGGACCCCGACGGCAACGTGACGGGCATCGCGATGAACTTCTACGTCGGCGGCGAGCTGCTCGACATCACCGACGACGGCAGCCCCGCGTCGGTGGACCGCGACGTTGCGATCTTCCGCTTCGACCCGGCGATCGAGGACCCGGACTACAACGGCTTCGCGCTCGTCCGGGAGACCGCGGTCAACCTCGCGCCCTTCATCCGCGCCAACGGCGTCGACCGCGTCGCGTTCCGGGCGTACGACCAGGGCTACCTCCTCAGCGATCCCATCGACGTCGTGCCGGCCGAGGCGACCCTCGTCGGGTGGAACGCCGAGTGCGGCGGCGAGATGGTCTGTCGCCGCGAGATGATGTGCACCGACGGCCGCTGCGCGCCGACCCCCGACGCGAACAACGTCTGCGGCCTCGCGACCGAGTTCCCGTACTTCGAGCCGATGGGCAACATGACCGTCACGCAGACGCTCACGGGCAGCACCGGCTCGGGCCGCGGCGTGCTCCGCCCCACCCTCGAGTGCGTCCCGCTCGAGGACAGCATCGGCATCGAGAAGGTCTACCTGATGACCATCCCGGACGGGCTCTGGGACCTGACGGTCACCACCGACGCGGCGGGCACGGGCGAGACGGACACGATCCTCTACATGCGCGCCAACTGCTTCGACTCCGGCAGCGAGCTCGCCTGCAACAACGACATCAGCGACGGAAACGTGCGCAGCACCATCGAGGTGACGGAGATCGGCGCGGGCACCTTCGCGCTGGTCGTCGAGCAGCTCGGCGTGATGGACGAGGGCGAGGCGCCGCACGAGATCGTCGCCACGCTCCGCCCCGTGCTCGGCACCGGCGAGGCCTGCGACCCGGCCGGCGTCGAGAACCGCTGCCAGACCGGGAGCTGCACCGCGGGCGTCTGCACCCCGTAGCCGCTCACTCCTCGAGGCGCTGCGCGGCCTGCCGCACGTCGCGGAAGCGCCGCACCATGCGCAGGCACCGCTCCGACCCGAGCACCTGATACGCGAGGGGGAACAGCTCGTTCTCCTCGCGGAGCAGGTGCACGGTGAGCAGATCGCGGTAGCGGCCCATGCGCTCTCCGATCTCCTGCTCTGCGCCCGCCGCGACCGCCTCGGCCAGGTCGCTGAGCGCCGCGTCGAGCGCGTGGTGCTCCTCGATGGCGACCTGCGCGAGCCGGCGCGTTCGAGGCTGGGCGAGCAGCGCGGCGTACACGGTCGTGTGCTCGGCCCGGTCGTGAATCCGCACGAAGCGTTGCAGCTGGCCGAGCGCGCGCTGACGCACCCCGGGCTGGTGCTGCGTCGACGCCTCCGCGAGGGAGAACGCCCGCAGCAGACATCGTTTGAGGTCGTGCTCGGCGCAGAGCGGCGCGAACACGGCGCGCGCCTCCGCGCTCGAGTCGGTGCGCGCCAGCGGCACGGCCAGCTCGGGCTCGGTCTCTCGCAGGGGATCTCTCGGCTTCTCGACAGGGGTGGGCACACAGACCTCGCTGGCACCCACATCGCGCCACTCTTCCAGGATGAACGCCCCGACGCCGCCGCACCCAG
>SHBB01000421.1 GCA_004213565.1 Sandaracinaceae bacterium | reverse complement strand
GACGACGGGGAGCTGGCGCGCGCCCTCGTCGAGGGGGGAGAGCTGTCGAACGAGGACGTGCGCAGCGTGACGACGACGCTGCTCAACGTGCGGGACGTCGAGATCGCCTTCGAGGTGTCGCGCGCGCGGGAGGCGCTCCCCGGCGCGCGCGGTCGCGCCGCGCGACAGGAGAGCGAGGAGTACTCCGAGGTGGTCGAGAAGCTGGCCCAGGCCGTGGAGGACTTTTGGTCCGGCCAGCTCTCGGTGGAGCCCGTGGGCGCGCTGCCGCCCGATCACCGCGCGCAGCTGATGGTCCGTCTCCGCGATGCGCCGGACGTCGTGCTCGACCACCTGAGCTCGGTGCTCGACGGGAGCGACGGGGTCAGCGGGAAGGGGAGCCGGCTCGCGATGCTCTCCTCGCTCCGCTATTCGGGCGATCCGCGCCTGACGCCCGCGCTCGTGAGCTTGCTGTCTTCGCGCAACGCGGACTTCGTGCCCGAGGCGGCGCGCTCGCTCGCCCGCATCGACGATCCGCGCGCGCACCCGGCGCTGGCCGCCGCCTACGAGCGCAGCGTGGTCGACAGCGAGCGGGCCATCCTCGCCGGCGCGCTCGGGATCGCGTCGGATGTCCGGGGCCGCGACTACGTGCGCAAGCTGCTCGGCAGCGACGACGACCGCGTGCTGAGCGCGGCGGTCGAGGCGATGGAGAGCCTGGCCAACGCCGAGGACGCGGAGCGGCTGGTGCCGCTGCTCGACCAGAGCGACCCCGTCCTCCTGACCCACGTGATCCGCGCGCTGGGCAAGACGGGCGACGCGCGGGGCCTGCTGCCGCTCGTCGAGCTTCGACGGGAGAGCGGGCTGAGCGCGCTGTTCGCGGACGCCGAGGACGCGGAGGCGTCGATCCGATCGCTCATGGAGCTGCGCGGCGAGGAGCCCCCCGAGCACACCGAGAGCATCGATCTCGCGACGGCCTCGCGGAGCGGCATGGCCGAGCGGGCGCGGGACCCGGTGGTCGTGCGCTTCTCGAGCTGGTTCGACTTCGTGATGGGTCACCTCTGGCTCGGGCTCGGCGCCTGGCGTCGCGCGATCTCCCGCTTCGAGCGCGCCGCCGCGCGCCGGCCGGGGTGGGCCGCGCCGCTCGCCGCGCTCGCGCTGCACCACGCGCGCAAGGAGCGCCCCCCGCAGGCGCTCGCCGCCTTCCGTCGCGCGCTCGAGGCCGACCGCCCGTGGGTCGAGGGGAACATCTACGCGATGCGCGCGCTCGCCCGCGTGTTCTTGCGTCGCGCCGAGGAGGTGGAGAAGAGCGGCCGCGTCGACATCGCGCGCGGGCTGATCGAGGAGATGCTCGCGCTCGATCTCCGCCGGGTCCCGAGCGAGCTGCGGTTCGAGCTCACGCGGCGCCAGGAGCACCTGCGCCAGCGGAGCGCGGCTTGAGCGACGCCCTCCGAGACGCCGCGCGGCGGGCCCTGGAGAAGGTGGGCGCGGCGGCGAACGGCGGCGAGGTCACCCGGCTGACCGTCGACGTGAAGGTCGACGGCGTGACGGAGATGGTGGCGCTCGCGCTCCGGGGCGGCGAGCTGTCCTGGACGAGCAGTAGCGGGGAGGCAGAGGGGCCTCACGTGCGCGAGGCGCTGCGGTGGCTCGCCGCGAGCGCGCCGGCCCTCGAGGAGGACGTGCGGTCGTCGTCCATGGGCATGCGCATCACGGAGACGGAGATCGCGCCGCGCGCGAGCACGCCGCCTCCGCCGCCGGCCAAGGACGAGGCGGCCGAGACGCCCACCGCGCGCGGGCGGCTCGCGGACGCGCTCGACGACGTGGTGACCACGGTGGTGCGCGCGGGGGCAGGAGAGCGCAATGCGCCTTCCGTCGCGGAGAGCCTGGAGCGGCTCCGCAAGGAGGCGCCGCTGCCCACGCCGACGGGGCTGGCGCGCTGGCTCAAGCGCCTGGAGATGGGGCTGGCGGCCAAGGACGTGGCCCAGGTCGCGCGGCTCCTGATGGGCGCGAGCCAGCTCGCCAAGGACCTCCGCAAGGAGCGGCCCTCGCGCAGCGCGCGCCGTCGCGTGGTCGGCTGGATGGGGGCGAGCGGCGAGCTGGGGGCGGTCGAGCGGCTCTCGGATCGCGTGCTCATCGAGGTGGCCCGCGAGTGGCTGCCCAGCAGCGAGCGCGGCGGCATCGAGCGGCGCTACCTGGTCGACCTGCGCAACGGCGAGGTCTTCCGCGAGGAGCGCTCGCGCTCGAGCCCCGTGGCCTCCGTCGGGCCGTGCCCGCGGGTGATCCAGGTGGGGCTCGCCGAGGTCGAGGACGGCGCCGCGCCGCGTCGCATCCGGCTCATGCAGTACGCGGTGAGCCTCGTCCCGTCGCACGACGACCTGACGCGCATCGCGAGCAACGCCTATCGCCGCTTCGGCGCGCTGGCGGACCGATATCGCGAGCAGCTCGGCGGCCACCCCGGGCAGTCCGAGCCCTTCGCGATCGTCGCGCCCAAGCGCTGGGGCGAGGAGGGCGAGGCCGTCGCGTACGACGACGACGGCACCGCGCTCGCCTTCGCGCGGGCGGACGACGCGGGCGCGGCGTCGGTGCTCTCGCAGCTCGCGGGGCTCCGGCCGCGCTGGCTCGGTGGCCGGCTCGTCGACGCCGATGGCGCGCTGCTGCTCGTCCCGTGCGTGGCCGCGCTGCCCGACGGGGCCGGGACGCGCCTCTACCGCCTGCGCTGAGCGGACCAGCCGGCGAGCCCGGCGACGGCGAGCAGCGTCACCGCGCGAGACAGCAGGGCCCAGCCGTGGAGCGCGGTCGTCGCGCCGTCGAGCGCGTCGAGGCCGCGGCTCACGAGCTCCCAGCCGCCGTAGACGATCGCCGACGCGAAGAGGCCGCGGCTGAGGATCTTGTCGACGCGCAGCACCTCGGGGGCGCTCGACCAGTGATGCGAGAGCCAGCGGGTCAGGACGCTGAGCGCGCCGATCGCGGCCGCCGCGCTCAGGAGCCACGCGGCGCTCTGCTCCACCGGGGTGCGCGGCGCGCCGTCGAGGGTCTGCAGGCCGGTGACGAAGAGGCCCACCACCGCCGCGGCGTAGACGGCCGACGCGCCGCTCAGCAGGACGGCGAAGGGGCGGGCGCGCGCGGCCTGCTTGGCCATGGCCTTGGCGCGATCGACGCTGCCGCGGGGCAGGATCAACGTGGAGACCTCGCCGCCGCTCATCGACGGCTCCCAGGTCGACGGGGGCGCGGAGTCGCCGCCGGGATCGAAGAGCGCCAGCTCGCGCTCGAGCTCCAGCGCGTCGGCCGGGCGATCCTCGGGGGTGCGCGCCATGGTGCGCTGCACGAGCGCCTCGAGCCCGATGGGGATCGACGGCTCGACGCTCCGCGGACGCTTCGGCACCTCGTGCAGGAGGCTCGCGAGGAGCGCGGCGGGCTCGTCGCCGGAGTAGGGCGCCCGGCCGGTGAGCATCCGGTAGAGCACGGCGCCGACCGCGTAGATGTCGGCGCGCACGTCGACCTTCGCGCTCCCGCGCGCCTGCTCGGGGGCCATGTAGGCGGGCGTGCCGACCACCGCGCCCGTCCGGGTCAGCTCCTCCTCGCCGCCCATCTTGGCCACGCCGAAGTCGAGGATCTTCACCACCACGCGCCCGTCGGCGGACGTCTCGAGGAACAGGTTCGAGGGCTTCAGATCGCGGTGAATGATGCCCTCGGCGTGCGCGGCCGCGAGCCCTCGACAGATCTGCCGGGCGATCGGCACCGCCTCCGAAGCGGGCATCTTGCCGATGCGATCCAGCCGCGCTTTCAGATCCTCGCCTTCGAGCCGCGCGGTGACGATGGCGGCGCGGTCGTCGGGGGTGCGCAGCACGTCGATCACGTCGAGCACGTGGTCGGAGCGGATGCGGCTGAGCACGCGCGCCTCGCGATCGAAGCGTCGCACCGCGTCCCGGGATCGCGACTGAGCCTCGTGCAGCACCTTGATCGCGAAGTGCCGGTCCAGCCGCGTGTGCTGCGCCTCGTAGAGCCGGCCCATGCCGCCCCGCCCCAGGTTGCGCACGACCCGGTAGGTGCCCGCGAGGACGATGCCCATCATCGGGTCCTCCCGGCTGGCGTCGACCCCGAGCGGCGTGCCGTCGCGGGGGCACACGCGGTAGTCGCTCGGGAACTCCTCCCCGCAGGTCCGGCAGCGCCGCAGCTGGAGCGCGCCGGTGGCCAGAGTGTCGTCTGCGAGGGATACGGCCGCCATGGGCCTCGAAGCTACCCGAAGGCGGACAACCGACCGAAAAAGCGGCGAGGGGACGCGGGGGCTGGCTGTTGTAACTTCCGCGCCCCACGTCTCGTACGGTCAGACCCCGACAGGAGCCCCATGAGTCACTACTACGATCACGAAGACCTCGCGAAGTTCGGCGAGATCGGCAAGAACGTCCCCGAGCTGACGGAGAAGTTCTTCGAATGGTACGGCGCGGTCTTCGCGGACGGCGCGCTCACCGCGCGTGAGAAGGCCCTGATCGCGCTCGGGGTCGCCCACGCCATCCAGTGCCCCTACTGCATCGACAGCTACAGTAAGGACTGCCTCCGCAAGGGGGCCGACATGGACCAGATGACCGAGGCGGTGCACGTCGCGGCCGCCCTTCGAGGCGGCGCGTCCCTCGTGCACGGCATCCAGATGCGCAATCGCGCGGAAAAGCTCTCGATGTGACAGAGCCCGCTGAAGAGAAGACACGCTCCCTGGCCGCCCGCCGCCTGCCCCTCGCCGAGCCGACGAATCAGCTCGCGCGGCTGCACGCGATGTCGCTGACCCGGGAATTCCACGACGCGCTGTCGGGCGCCGGCCTCTGGCCGCTCCGGCCGGTGCCGACGGAGATCTTCCAGATCAACGTCGGCAAGCTGTGCAATCAGACCTGTCGGCACTGCCACGTCGACGCGGGCCCCGATCGCCGCGAGGTGATGTCCCGCGAGACCATGGAGCGGTGCCTCGAGGCGCTGGCCCGGACGTCGATCCCGACCGTCGACATCACGGGCGGCGCGCCCGAGCTGAACCCGGACTTCCGCTGGCTGGTGGAGGAGTGCCGCAAGCTCGGCCGGCACGTCATCGATCGCTGCAACCTGACGATCCTCGAGACGCCGACGCACCGCGATCTGCCGGAGTTCTTCGCCGAGCACGAGGTGGAGGTGGTCTGCTCGCTCCCCCACTACGCGCGGCTCAGCACGGACCGGCAGCGGGGCGACGGCGTGTACGACAAATCGATCCGCGCCCTGAGGCGTCTCAACGAGGTGGGCTACGGTGAGGGGGGCGGGCTGCGGCTCGTCCTGGTCACGAACCCGGTCGGCGCCTTCCTCCCCGGCGCGCAGGCCGCGCTGGAGCGAGAATGGAAGCGAGAGCTGGAGCGGCGACACGGCGTGAGGTTCGACGCGCTCTTCTGCATCACGAACATGCCGATCAGCCGCTTCCTGGAGTGGCTGGAGTCCTCGGACAACCTCGAGGACTACATGGGGGAGCTCGTCCGGTCCTTCAATCCGCAGGCCGCCGCGGGCGTGATGTGCCGCAACACGATCTCGGTGGGCTGGGACGGGACGCTCTTCGACTGCGACTTCAACCAGATGCTCGACATGCCCGTGGAGGCGTCCGCGCCGCAGCACGTGAAGGACTTCGATCTGGAGGCGCTGGAGGCGCGCGCGATCGCGGTGGATCGACACTGCTTCGGGTGCACGGCGGGCGCGGGCTCGAGCTGCGGCGGCAGTACTTCCTGAGGCGGCCGTACTTCTTGAGGCGCTGGCTGGGCGCGCTGGCGCTGCTCGCGCTCATCGGGTGCGGCGCGCCGTCGGACGCCGAAGAGCGCGGGCGGGAGGCCACGTCCGGCGGCGCGGTGCCGCAGGCGGCGCCGGCGGTGACCGGGATCGACATGCCGACCTCCCTGGACGAGGCGGGGGCGATGGAGGAGGTCGCGCCCGCCATCCGTGGGGTGGTGGGCGGCACGCAGCTCGAGCCGCAGGTGATCACCCCGCTCGACTTCGAGCCGCGGCCGGCCGAGGCGCGCGCGCGCCTCGCGAGCTTGACGCTGCGCCCCGGAGGGAGCTTCCGGCCGCCCGCGGGCGCGTGTCAGGATGTGTTGCTGCTCGTGCGAAGCGGCGAGCTGCGCGGGGTGGGCACGGGGATCGCGCCGCCGGAGGCGCCGGCCACGCTCTACGCGGGCGACGCGGTGCGCTTCGGCGTCGAAGGGGATGGCCTCGTCCAGAACCTCTCCGAGCGCCCCGCCCGCACGGTCGTCGCCTACGTGCGCGCGGCCGGGCGAGGCGCGCCGAGCCTCTCGGATCCGGGGCCCGCGGGCTGCGACGACCCCTCGGTGCGTCGGGCACGCGTCCACCCCCTCCGCGCGACGTCGGTGCGCACCACGCCGGCGCTCCCCGCGCTCGGCGGCAAGCTCCGCGTCCACATCCTGCTCGACGCCGACGGCGTGGGGGCGCGTCACGGCGGGCTCAGCGTGCTCGAGGGGGACGCGGATCTCGTCGTGCCGTCGCACCGACACGCCGAGAGCGCGGAGATCCTGCTCATCGAGAGCGGATCGGGCGTGATGCGCGTGGGAGAGAGGGCGATCCGGGTGCGGCCCGGGGCCGCTCTCTACGTGCCGCCAGGGGTCTTGCACTCGCTCGAGGGCGACGGGGCCGCTCCGTTCCGCGCCATCCAGGTCTACACGCCGTCGGGGCCCGAGCAGCGCTTTCGCTGATATCCTCGGGGGCGCCATGCCTCGACTCTCCGCCGTCTTGCTCGCCTCGGTCGTCACGGCCAGCGCCTGCGGGGCCTCCGCGCTCGAGACGCGGACCGGCCGCGCCAGCTACTACTCCGACGCGCTCGCGGGGCGCTCCACCGCGAGCGGTGAGCCGTACGACCCGGGCGAGCTGACCGCGGCCACGCGCGACCTGCCCTTCGACACCCGGGTGCGCGTGACCCGGGTCGACACGGGCGAGAGCGTGGTGGTGCGCGTCAACGACCGGGGCCCGTTCGGCGACCGGCGACGCATCATCGACCTCAGCCGCGCGGCCGCGGAGCGCCTGCACATGATCCGCGAGGGCGTGATCGAGGTGCGGGTGGAGATCCTCGCCGAGGACTGACGGCTTCAGCCGCCCGCGGGCAGGCCGTGACCGGGGACGAGCAGAGACCGTCGGTAGCCCTCGTAGACGAACTGGTCGCTGTGCTCCTCGTTGTGGCAGCGCACGCAGAGGCTCTCCGGAGCCTCGCGCCGCACGTTCACCGCCGCCTCGGTGGGCGCGGCGACGTGCTGCGAGCCGGGCCCGTGGCAGGTCTCGCAGCCGACGTCCTGGAGGCGGTCGACGTGCGTGACGGTCGAGCCGCCCGGCTGCAGGTACCCGGTCACGTGGCAGCCCACGCAGCTGAGGTTGAAGTTCTTGTGGCGGTCCTCGAGCGTGGCGTACGCCCGCCCGTGCGCGTGGCCGCGCCACCAGCGCACGGCGGCGCCATGGCACGACGCGCAGGCCTGCGAGCCGACGTAGTGCGGCTCACCCTCGGGCGCGGGCTCGGGGGTCCAGTCCGCGAACAGCTCGCGGTTGCGCGCGTTCACCTGCCGGTCGTGCGCCGCCATCAGCTCCGTGATGGCCGGATCCCGCGCCGCCTCGGGCGGCAGCTCCTCGTAGCGGGCGGTGAAGGCCTTGCCCGAGACGCGCGGCGCGGCGCCCAGCGCGCGCAGCTCCGCCTGCATCTCCGAGAGCCGGCCCCGCTGGCGGGCGACGTCGGCGGCCGCGACGGAGTCGTCTCCCTGCCACTCGGCGATGCGCGCCTCGAGCGACTCGATGCGGCCCGCGAGGTGATCGCGGCGCGCGCGGCGGGTCCAGACGCTCGCGTCGGTCCAGCCTTCGCCTTCGCCGAGGCGGAGATCCAGGACGACCAGGCCCTGACCCTGGCGCCCTGCGTTGACGAGGATCGCGCCACCTGGCGTGCTCGGAGGCGAGACGCTGGCCTCGTCCAGGCCGCCGTGCACCACGACGTCGATGCCATCGACCCCGGTCGCGACCTGGCGCGCGCCGCGGCGGTCGGCGGTGACGAGCGCGACGATAAGGTCCACGTCCTGCGCCTGAAGCTCCGCGACGGCGGCGCGACCGGCCTCGCGCAGCGCCGCGTCGACGGTGATCGCGTCGGGGAGGGAGCCGTCGGCCGACTCGAGGTGCGAGAGGCCGAGGAAGCCGACCTGGTGCTCGCCGACGCGTCGCACGGTGGTGCGCGCGAGCACGGGGGAGGGCGGCTCGGGGGAGGGTGCCTCGCCGTCGGGCGCGGCCTCCTGGTGGGACGCGAGCGTGACCCCGGCCGCGACGAGCGGGAACCCGGCCTCGCTGGCGAGCGCGCGGAAGGTCTCCGTCCCGTAGCCGAAGTCGAGCGGGCCCGGCGCGGCGGCGACCAGGTCGATCCGCTCCAGGATGGTGTTGAGCGTCTCGGCCCGCATGCGCTCCTGGACCGCGGCGCGCTCGGCGTCGGCGCCGTGCGGGGCGCCGTGAAAGTAGAGGTTGCCCGCCGCGACCAGGGCCGAGGGCGGGCCTTCGCCCGAGAGCGAGCGCACACGGGCGCTCATGCGATCGATGCCGCCGAGCGGCCGGCTCGTGCAGCCACAGGGCTCGAGGTAGCCGTCGAGGTCCGTGATCACGAGCAGGCGCACGTCGGTCGGCGGCAGCTCCGCCTCCTCGATCGTGACCTCCCCGGGGGGCGGCGTGGTCTCGCGGTGCTGCTCTTCCGAGCAGGAGCCGCCCGAGCCGGTGAGCAGCACGAGGGCGGCGACGCCGAACGGGGCGAGCCCGAGTCTTCGCGGGGAGCGCGTCACGGCCCCGATCTAGCAAGTGGCGCGCGTCCGCACCATGATCGCGGAGCGCGCCGACACGACGGCGTCGACGCCGCCACGTGTTCGCTTGACGCCCCCCACCTTCGCCGCTAGCTTCCGCCGTCCCGCAGCCGGAAGGCGCGCGGGCTCAGAGCAAGAAGGCTTTTCGAGATGGTCAAGATTCGACTGGCGCGGCATGGCGCCAAGAAGCGTCCCTACTACCACATCGTGGTCACCGACTCCGAGAGCCCCCGTGACGGGCGCTTCCTCGAGCAGGTGGGCACCTACGACCCGTCG
>SHBB01000420.1 GCA_004213565.1 Sandaracinaceae bacterium | reverse complement strand
CGGCTTCGGACGCGACCCCGGCCACCGGCGTCGATCCCGTGGAGCTCGCCGAGGCGCGCTCGGCTGTCGAAGACGCCCAGCGCGAGCGCGAGCGCGCCGAGGCGGACGTGCAGCGGCTGCAGGCCGAGGTGGAGGCGCTCCGCGCGAAGGCGGCCAAGGGCGGCGGGATCTCGAGCCGCGAGTTCCTGGATCTGCGCGAGGCGCTCAACTCCAAGGACAAGGAGATCCTGGACCTCAGGGACCAGGTCAGCGCGCGCGACAAGCAGCTCATCGACCTGCGCGACAAGAACCTCGCGATGGAGCGGGAGCGCGCGGACTTCGAGGATCGGCTCCTCGTGCTCGACCGCGCGAAGGCGGAGCAGGTCGACCAGATCGCGGCCCTCGAGGCGGACAAGGAGTCGTTCGAGAAGCGCGCCGACGATCTCAAGGGGCGTCTGGAGCGCACGGACGAGAAGGCGAAGAAGCTCGAAGGCGAGCTCGAGGAGGAGCGCGCGATGCGCTCCGCGGAGCGCGCCCGGCTCGAGGCCGAGCGTGACGAGAAGGTCGCGGAGGCCGAGGCCAACGTCGCGGCGGCGGCTCAGGAGCGTGACGCGAAGGTCGCTGAGATCGAGCAGGCGCGCGACGCGAAGGTCGCGGAGCTCGAGCAGGAGCGTGACGCGAAGGTCGCGGAGGTCGAGCAGGAGCGCGACGCCAAGCTCGCCGAGCTCGAGAAGGATCGCGACGAGAAGGTCGCGGCGTCGGAGCGCGAGAAGGAAGAGGCGCTCGCCAGCAAGTCGGCGGAGCACGCGGCCGCGCTGGAGCAGGCCAACCAAGGTCACGCCGAGGCGCTCGAGGCGGAGAAGGCGGCGCACGCAGCCGCGCTCGAGGCGGCGCTCGAGGCCGAGCGACAGGCGCACGAAGAGGCGCTCGCCGCCCAGCGCGCGGAGTCGGAGGCCGCGCTCGAGAAGCTCCGCGAGGAGCAGGTCGCCGAGCGAGAGGCGCAGCTGGCGGCCAAGGAGTCCGAGCACGCGGCGGCGCTCGAGGAGCTTCGGGCGGAGCTCGAGCAGTCCAACACCCAGGCGCTGGAGGCGGCCAAGGCGTCGCACTCCCAGGAGCTCGCGGTGCTCGGCCGCAAGATGGCGGAGACCGAGACGAAGCTCGCCGGCGCCGAGGAGCGTGTCGAGGACCTCGAGCAGGAGCGCGATGGCCTCCAGCAGGAGCTCGAGTCCGGGCAGCGCGAGGTCGAGGACCTCAAGGCCAAGCTGTCCGAGCGAAAGGCCGAGGTCGAGGCGGTCAACGCGATCAAGTCCGAGCAGTCGGACCGGATCGGCGCGCTCGAGGCGGCGCAGCGAGAGCTCGAGGGGCGACTCGCCGAGGCCGAGGGCAAGATCAAGGGCGACGAGGAGCTCCTGGAGCGCGCACGCAAGGCGTTCGCCATCGGGCTCAGCCTGCTCGAAGATCAGAAGGACGGGGGCGACCAGCCGGTCGCCGAGTGACGCCCGCGCGTAGGCCGTGGTCGGAGGCCCGTCGAATCCAGGACCGCGGCTGCGGCGCTGGCTCGCGGTCGCGGGATCGTGCGCGGTCGCGTGCGTCCTCTTCCGGGAGGTCTGGGTCGAGCCCGAGGCGACGGGCTTCGGCGACTACCAGGAGTACCACCACCTCTGGGAGGCCGGGTGGGTGGCGCTCACGCGCTTCGGCGAGCTGCCGCTCTGGAACCCGCATCAGTGCGGCGGCATCACGCAGTACGGGAACCCGCAGACGCAGGTGTTCCACCCGCTGTTCTTCGTCTCGCTCCTGATCGGCACCACGTTCGCGCTCAAGCTCTTCCTGATCTTGCACGCGGCGGCGGGCGTGCTCGGCGGCTATCTGCTCGCGCGCCGAGAGGAGGGGCTCGGCGTGGTCGCGTCCTCCATGGCCGCCATCGCGTGGGCGGGCTCGGGCTACTTCGCCTGGCACTGCGGGACCGGCCACGCGAACTTCATCGCCTTCTACCTCCTGCCGTGGCTGGTGTGGTGCTGGCGGCGCTCGACGGTGGACGTGCGGTGGGCGGTGGGCACGGGGCTCGTGATGAGCCTCGTGGTCTTCGCGGGCGGCGTCTACGCGTTCCCGTTCTTCGTGCTCGTGCTCGCGCACGAGTCGCTCTGGTCGCTCGGCGAACGGCAGCGTCGCTCGAACGTCTTGTCCGCCGGCCTGCTCGCCATCCTCATCACCGTTCTCGTGGGCGCGCTCCGGCTGCTCCCGATCCTCGCCGACCTCCAGCACCACCCGCGCCTCGCGCCCTCTCCGGACGCGATGACGCTCGGCGACCTCGTCACGGCGATGGTCTGGCAAGACATGCGCTGGCCCCTCGAGATCGTCCCCGGCCATCGCTGGCTGTGGGTCGAGTACAGCGCCTACGTCGGTTGGACGGTGCTGCTCCTCGGGCTGCTCGGGCTCGGGCTCGCGCTGAAGCGAAGGCGCCGTCTGCACCTCGTGACCGGCACGCTCGTCTTCGGTGTGTTGACGCTGGGGAGCTTCGCGGATTGGGCGCCGTGGTCGCTGGTGCACGAGCTGCCCATCTTCGACTCGCTCCGGGTGCCGAGCCGCTTCTCCGTGATCTTCCTCTTCTACTTCGTGCTCCTCGCCGCCCACGGCCTGGAGTCGATCGCGGCGCAGGCCCGACGCGCGGCGACCGAGCGGAAGCTGCGCGGCGCGCGATGGGTCGGCCTCGCGACGGCGCTCGCGCTCGCGGGGACGGCCTGCGCCGACGTCGTGGCCACCCACCTCGCGGTGCTCGACGGCAAGTGGCGCGACCCGCCCATCGAGGGGGTGCGCCCGCTGCCGCACTTCCTCGCGCGCGTGCCGGGACCGACCGACTGGCCCGGCGAGGACATCCACCCGACGCCGGCCTACTTTCCTCGCCTGAACATAGGCACGGGATATTGCTATAGCGGGATGCACTATCACGGAGCTCGCGGGCTCTGGCCGGGCTGGCGCGAGCAGGTGCGCGTCGAGCCCGGAGACGGGGTCGTGTACGAGGAGCACATCTCCGCCAACACGGTCTCGGCGCTGGTGGAGGTGCCGCGCGCGGGGCGCGCCGTCTTCAACCGGACGTGGGCGCCGGACTGGACCGCGACCCAGGGCGGCGTCGAGAGGACCGCGCTCGACCTGATGGCGGTGCCGCTCCCTCCAGGCATGCACCGGGTGGAGCTGCGCTACGAGCCGCGGACGCTCCCGTGGGGCTTCGCCGGGACCCTCCTCGGCGTCTTGCTGGCGGCGTGGATCCTCCGGCGCCGGCTGCGGGGCGGGCGACGGAACGCGGTCCTGTTCTTCGCGGGCAGCGCGGCGACGCTCGGCGGGTACTTCTTCTTGCTCGACGACATCGCGACGGAGCCGACGGCGCCTGCGTACGCCGTCCGGGCGAGCGACTGGGCCGAGCGCGAGCTGAACGACTGGTATGTCCCGGAGCATGTGTCGGATGGCCTCCCGGGAACGGAGTGGCACCTGCCCGGCCCCGAGGTGGGGTGGCTGGAGCTGCGGGCCCCGGAGCCGACGTCGATGGCCTGGGTGCGCTTGCTCAACGCGCGGAACGCGCCGCACTTCGACCGCGGCGCGGAGCGCGTGCGCTTGACCGCCATCGACGGGGGGGCGGTGGTGGCGCGGGCCGAGGTCACCCTGGACCCGCCGGGCGAGGAGATCGCCTGGCGCGACGTGTACCTGGGCGCCGCCCGCGCGAGCCTGCTCCGGATCGAGGTGCTGAGCGCATACGGCTTGTCGGGTGGGCTGGCCGAGGTCGAGGTGGTGCCGGCGCCGGTGACCTACGGGCCGACGACGTCGGTCTCCGCGTCGAGCCCTGGCGCGGGGGAGGCGGCGCGGCGCGCTCACGACGGGCGCGTGGACACCGTCTGGAGGGCGGGGGAGGGTGACCTGGCGCCCTGGCTCGAGCTGCGCTTCCAGGTGCCGCACTACGTCTCCGGGCTCACGCTCGTCGCGCCGGGCGGCGCCGAGCCGCAGACGGTGGAGGTGATCGTGGGCGGCGAGGAGGAGACGCTCGCGATCGTCCCCGCCGTCGTCGCGAGCGGCGACTCCGCGACGTCGACCGACGTGTCGATTCACCGCGCCGGCGTCACCTGGCTGCGGGTTCGCTTCGAGGGGCCCGGAGCGGCGCTGGCCGAGTCGCGCGTGTTCTGAGGCTCGAGCGAGGGCGCGGGTTGACGCCCGCCGCGGACAGCGTGGACAGTGAGCGCAGTGCCGCCGGCAGAAGTCTCCGTCTCTCTCGTCCTCCCCGTCTACGACGGAGCCAGGTTCCTGGAGCGCTCCCTGTACAAGGCGCGAGAGTGGCTGAGCCGGCGCGCGGGCGAGAGCGAGCTGATCATCGTCGACGACGGGAGCGGGGACGCGACGCCAGCGATCCTGCGCGCGTTCGCAGCGGAGTCGGGCGAGCGCCGACCGCGAGTGCGGTGTCTGCGCAACCCGATCAACCGCGGGAAGGGCTACTCGGTCCGCCGGGGGCTGCTGGCGGCGCGGGGGCAGCTGCGGCTCTTCAGCGACGCCGACCTCACCTATCCGCTCGGGAGCTTCACGCACGTGCTTCGCACGCTGCGCCGCGGGGCCGACATCGCGGTCGCCTGCCGCGTTCACGAGGACAGCCGCTACGTCGTCGCGCCCGACTTCTTTCGCTACATCTACACGCGTCACAACGCGGGCCGCGTCTTCAACTGGCTCGTCCGCGCGACCGTGGTGCGTGAGCTCCGTGACACGCAGGCGGGGCTGAAGGGGTTCCGGGCCAGCGTGGTGGAGGACCTGTTCCCGCGGCTCACCCAGGACGGCTTCTCGTTCGACGTGGAGCTGCTCTTCCTCGCGCAGCGACGCGGCTACCGCGTGGAGGAGGTCCCGGTGACCTATCACTACCGCAAGGAGCCGAGCACCGTGGACTTCGCGCGGGACACCTTCGAGATGTGCGCCGATCTCGCGCGGATCCGGCTTCGCCACGCTCGAGGCGCCTACGCCCTGGACGCGCCGGTCGAGCCGCCCGAGGCCAGAGCGGAGCGGGATGCGTGTCCCGACGAGGTCAGCCCGGACCCGGAGCCCCGACGAGACTGAAGCGCGCGGGGATGCACTGCGCCCAGGGGCGGGTCAGCGCCGCCAGCTCTGCCCGGTAGCGGTCCCCGCGCGCGCCGAGCCGATCGAGCCGGCGGAAGGCGGCGTCCTCCTCGCGCGGGTGAACCATCAGCTCGAACGCGGGCGCGGGCGGCGCGGCCAGGAGCCCCTCGAGGCGAGCCTCGAAGTCGGCGCGATCGTGCAGGGCGAGGCCCACGAAGGGGAGCGCGTCGAGGGTGACGCCGCGCGCCGCGGCCCGGGAGCGGAAGCCGCGCGCGAGCGCGCCGAGCAGCCGGGCTCTCGCTCCGCGCGCGACGCGGTCGTCCGGTACGCGCAGGCGGAGGTGCCGCGCGGCGCCGAGCACCGCGTCGCGGATCACGGGGAAGACGTGCACGTGATGGTGACCGTCCAGATGATCGAGGTGGACGCCCAGGGCGTCGGCGCGCTCGAGCTGCGCGATGACCTCTCGTCGGACCTGCGCCTCCACCGGGACGCCCAGCGCGCAGCGCGCGAGCACGGTCCGGAGCGGCAGGAAGCGCCCCAGCGGATCGGTCAGGCCCTCGATCGGTCCCGACAGCGCGCGCCCGAGCGTGAAGCTCAGGTGCAGACCCAGATCGATCTCTCCCTCCCAGCGACGCGCGAGAGAGGCGCCGCCCTCCGCGTCCGCGCCCGTCACGCAGAGGCTCACCGCCCGCACTGGTCCGTCCTCCACCGCCCGCGCGATCCCGCGGCTGACGCCGGGCGAGATGCCCAGGTCGTCGGCGTGGAAGACGACGCGCGGCTTCATCCGTGCTTGCGGGCGCGGATCACCGCGGTGAACGGCCCGGGGCGTCGCAGGGCGTCCGGCTCCAGACCGGCCGCGCGCATCCACGCCATCATGCGGTCGATCGGGTAGAGCTGGATCCGAAGCCCGTTCCGGCGGTGGTGCAGCTGGTAGAGGCGGCCCACCAGGGTCGGCGGAGGGAACAGCGCCACGACGACGCCGTGCGGCGCCACGTGACGCGCGAGGCGGTGCACGACCTGGCCCGGCGAGTGGCAGAACTCGAGCGGGCCCGCGCACAAGACCTTGCCGTAGGTGCGGCCCAGGTCGAACGTATGCAGATCGGCGACCTGCGCGTTCACGCCGCGCTCCCGCGCGATCTCGACCATGCCCGGGGAGATGTCCACGCCGTCGACGGTGCAGCCCCGGTCCATGAGGGGCACCGCGTCGAAGCCCGTGCCGCAGCCCGCGTCGAGGATGTGGTCGCCGGCTTCGGGCTCGAGGAGGGCCATGATGTCGGCCCGCTCTCGCTCCCGCAGGCGCCCCAGCAGCCCCTGCGAGAAGCGGCTCTGGTAGTCGGCCGCCTCGCGGTCGTAGTGCGCGCGGACCTCCTCGGTGCTGCTCATTGGCGGCGCTTCTTCCGGTTGAGCCACATCGCCCAGGTGGTGTGCATGGTGCCCCAGGAGAGCGCGCCGAAGAAGAAGAGGCCGCCGAGCAGCAGCGCGTCCGCCGCGAGGAGCACGGCGCTCCCGATCAGGAGGCCCATGACGACCATGCCGCTGTACGCGCGGCGCCCGAGGACGTCGACGCTGATCGGCAGCATGGGCTCGCGCGTCCGCACCTCCAGCCGGCCCTTGCGCAGATCCTCGAGGATCTCCTGGCTCTGGATGGGCAGATCGGTCGCGGCGCCGCTGATGCGCGTCATCGTTCGCACGAGATCTTGCGTCAGCCGCTCGGGCGAGTAGCGCGCCCACATCAGCCGCATGAAGTACGGCTTCATCTCCTCGAAGACGTCCAGCTCCGGGTAGATCTCCTTGCCGACGCCCTCGATGGTCATCAGCGCCTTGCCGACGAGCAGGAAGTCGGGCGGGATCTCGAGCCCGTATTTGGTCGCGCCGGTGACCAGGTCCTGGATGAGGCGGGAGATCTGGATCTCCTGCAGCTGCTTGCCGAGGTAGCGGTCCGAGAGCGCCGCCACCTCCGCCTCGTAGGCGCGCCGGTCGATCTTCTTGGTCGGCGTGCCGATGGCGAAGAGCGCGTCGGCGATGCCGCGGTAGTCCTCCTGGACCGCCGCGATCATCAGGTCGATGGTCTTCTCGCGCATCTGCGGCGTCAGCCGCCCCACGAGGCCGAGATCGATCACCCCGAGGATGGGCATCTCGGGCGCGCCCATCAGGATGAAATTGCCCGGGTGCGGATCGGCGTGGAAGAAGCCGTCCTCGAAGACCGCCTTGATGATCAGGCCGAGGGTGTTCTTGCAGATCTTCTCCGCGCTGAAGCCCTCCTCGATGGCCGCGTAGATCTTGCGCCCCTCGAAGAACTCGAGGGTCAGGACGCGGCGCGCGGAGGCCGAGCGGTGCACGAAGGGGAAGCGGATCTCGCTCTGGCCCTCGAAGTTCTTGGCGAACTTCCCCGCGTGGTCCGCTTCGAGCGTGAAGTCGAGCTCCGCCGTGATCGCGCGGTCGAATTCGCTGACGAGCTTCACCGGCTGGTAGATGCGCGACTCGGGGATCGAGCGCTCGATCGCCTTGGCCAGCCAGTAGAGCAGATCGATGTCGCGCTCGATCGTCTCCTTGATGTTGGGCCGCTGCACCTTGACCGCGACCGCGCGCGGGCCATCGGGGGTCTCGAGGGTCGCGCGGTGCACCTGACCGATCGACGCGCTGGCGAGCGGCTCGGGATCGAAGTCGGTGAAGACCTCCTCCACCGGCGCGCCCAGCTCCGCGAGGACCTGCGCCTGGATCTGCGCCACGGGCACCGGCGGCACGCTGTCCTGGAGCTTCTTCAGCTCCGCGATCACGTCCTCCGGGATCAGATCGGGGCGGGTGGAGAGGATCTGCCCGAGCTTGACGAAGGACGGACCGAGCTCCTCGACCACCAGCCGGATGCGAGCGGCGATCGAGACCTTGCTCGCCTCGGTCTCGGCTTTGGGCTTGCCGCTGACGAGCGAGCCCAGCCCCGTGCGCTGGACGATCTCGCCGAAGCCGTGGCGGATGAGGACCTGGACGATCTGGCGGAGGCGCCCGAGGTCCCGGACCGTGTCGAGGAGGCCGGCCATGCGGTGCGCAGATTACCGCACGAGGCGCCTCACGCTACTCGCAGGACTCGGCGACCTGGAACGTGTGCGTGGTGTCGTTGAAGGGCCCCGGGACGAGGTTGCCCTCGGCGTCGAGGAGCTGGAGCTGCAGGGTGTGTTCGAGGACCGGGAGGTTCTCGAGGTAGTGCGGGACCCAGCTGGTGATGTCGCCTTCGATCGCGCGGTCGAGGCTGTAGTGGACGCGGTGGCCTTCGGCGCTCAGCTCGGCGTGGCTCACGTAGAAGTCGAGCAGGATGCGCTCGCCCGCGGGGTAGCAGCCCTTGGGCCGGCTGTAGGTGAGCATGGGCGCGTCGGCGTCGAGCTCGAACCCGTCGGTCTGGCTGCGGTAGTGGAACGTCACCATGGCGAACGCGCCATCCTCCTTGACCGACTCGTGATGCCCGCGGCTCGGGAACACGCGCACCACGTGGGTGCCCTCGCTCAGCTCGTGGCCGAGGTGCTCCTGGACGAGCGCGTTCAGGTCGAGCGGCTCGCTGACGTCGCGGATCGCGATGTACGGCTCGTCGTCCACGATGACGTGCACGTGCTGGCCGGGGGCCGGGGCGAGCTCCCAGCCCGTGACCCGGAGGCGCAGCGAGACGTTCCCGCGGCGGATGGTGGTCCCGTTGCGGGGCGCGAGGATGCGCACGCTCGGCGCGTCACCCTCGATCGGCGTGCGCTCGCCGGCGACGACCTGGATGGGTGGAGGCGGGGGCTCGGAGTCCTCCTCCGCCGTCTCCTCTCCGCCCTCGGAGGCCTCGGGCAGCCCGATGTCGTCGGCCGACCGATCGATCACCGACGGGTTCGGCATGTCGGGCTGCTGGTCCGTCCCGCCGCACGCCGGCAGCGCCAGCAGGGAGAGGGTCGCGAATGAAAGCGAAACGTGACGAAGCGCGCGCATCAGTCCTCCTCGCGGGCCGGGCCCGCGCCGCGCGAGGCTATGCGAGCCCCCCCCGAACATTCAAGTGG
>SHBB01000042.1 GCA_004213565.1 Sandaracinaceae bacterium | reverse complement strand
GTGCGCGACCACCTTCGCCGTGGCCTCGTTCAGCGCGGCGGAGCGACCGGCAGGGTTCTCCATCAGCTCCTTCTGACGCGCCTCGAGCTCGTCCTTCGCGACGAGACCTCGCTCGACGCCCCACTCGAGGGTCTCGATGGGCGAGGGCGTGATGATCGCGCTGACGAAGGGCCGCTTGTCGCCGTGCGCGTGGACCTGGCTGATGAGCACGTCCTCGCCCTTGATGGCGCGCTCGATGTTCGCCGGCGCGAGGTTCTTCCCGCCCGCCGTTATGATGAGGTGCTTCTTCCGGTCCGTGATGCGCAGGAAGCCGTCGCGGTCGATCTCGCCGATGTCGCCCGTGTGGAGCCACCCGTCGACCACCGTCTCCGCCGTCGCCTCCTCTTGCTTGTAGTAGCCGCGGAAGACCCACGGCCCGCGCACGAGGATCTCGCCGTCCTCCGCGATGCGCGCCTCCGCGGGCGGGATGATGCGGCCGACCGTGCCGAGCCGCACCGCGCCCTCGCGGTTGATGTGGGTGATCACCGTCGACTCGGTCATGCCGTACGCCTCGTAGATGGGCAGGCCGGCGCCCCAGAAGAACTCGAGGATCTCGGGCGCGGTGGGCGCGGCGCCGGTGATCATCAGCCGGACGCGACCGCCGAACGCGGCGCGGATCTTCTCGAAGACGATCTTCTCGGCGAGCTTGTACTGGAGCGCGAGCAGCGGCGGCACCGCGCGGCCCTCCACCACGTACTTCACGCGCCGCCTGCCCACTCCGTCGGCCCAGGCGAAGATCTTCTGCACCGCGGGCGGCTTCTTCTCGAGCTCGGAGTGGATCTTCGCGTACGCCTTCTCGAAGATGCGCGGCACCGAGCCGAAGAGCGTCGGCCGCACCTCCTGCAGGTCCGTCAGCACCGTCCCCGTGCTCTCCGCGTAGGCGCCCGGGATGCCGTTGTTCACCCGCGCGTAGAAGCCGAGCACCCGCTCCGCCGCGTGCGCCATCGGCAGGAAGTGCATCGACAGGTCGCTCTGGAGCCACGGGCTCGCGTCGGCCGCGCCGGTGAGCAGGCTGAGGATGTTGCGGTGGCTGATCATCGCCCCCTTGGGGGGCCCGGTGGTGCCAGAGGTGTAGATGAAGATGGCCGTGTCGTCGGGGTCCGCCGTCTGCCACAGCTCGCGCACCTTGGCGTCCGGGAGCTTCTCGCCCTCGAAGCGCTTCGGCGAGACGACGCGCGGGTCGCGGCCCTTGGCCTCGCCGTAGAGCGCGTCGGTCCACGGCACGATCGCCTTCAGCGTCTCGACGCCCTCGGCGGCCTCGAGCACCGTCTCGAGCTCCTCCGGATCGGCGACGAAGATGGCGCGCGCCTCGCTGTGCTCGAGCAGGTAGCGGACCTGCTCGGCGGACTGCTTCGGGTAGATGCCGAAGCTGACCATGCACGCGAGCTGCGCCCCGAGATCGTAGACGGCCCACGGCGGCTGCGTCGGGCCGAGCACCGCCACGCGCTCGCCGCGCTCGAGCCCGAGGTCGTAGAGCCCCTTGGCGACGGAGGCGGCCCGGTCATAGGTCTGCGCCCACGTCAGCGCCTGCCACGCCCCGCGGTCCTTGTAGAACAGGGCCGGGCGGGTGGCGCTGCGGGCGACTCGCAGCCAGAACATCTCGCCCACGGTGCGCGCCTTCTGGGCGGTGGGCTGCGTGGGGATGGGCGGTCCGAGCTCGAACATGGCGCAGAACGTACGCCGGTCGGGCCTCGGCTCACAAGCGGTCAGCCGCCGTCGGCCACGCCGCCGTCCCTCGCGCCGGACATGCCCCCGTCCATGCCGCCCGGCCCTCCGTCGGTGCGTGGGTCCGTGCAGACGTTTCGGACGGGCGGCCCGGGCGTCAGCCCACCCCAGCGCAGCCGCGAGCCGGTGAACTGCACGCCGAGGCTGATCGCGTCGCAGCGCACCCCTTCGCCGCCGCTGCCCGCGGCGGAGCGGATGTCGGCGATGGTGTCGAGCTGGCCGGTCAAGATGTCGTACTGGGCGGTGTCGCGGCACACGCCGACGTTCTCCGCCGTGCTCAGCAGATCGATGATGGCCCAGCGGCCAGCGACCACGACGTTCTCGAGCGTGCTCCCGTCGGCGCTGATCGTGCCGGTGGCGCGGGCGTCGGTGAGCTTGACGATCACGCCGAGATCGTCGGCCGGGAACAGGATCTCCACCCTCTCGGGCAAGCGCGCCACGACCAACCGACCGGCGACGTAGGCGTTGTCGTCCCGGAGGAGCGGCAGCTCGGGGTCGCCCTCGAGGAACGTCTCCTCGCGGAACCAGCCGTAGTCCGTGCCGTCCCACGCGGGGAAGTCGGGGCGGGTCCCATCCGAGAGGCGGCGCGGCTCGAAGTCCACCACCTCGACCTCGGGCGGCGACCCGTCGCTCTCGGCCGCCGTCATGAAGATGGCGTTGGTCACGGTGATGTCGACGCGCGGGTCGTCGTCCTCACCGTTCCACCCACGCATGCGGAGGACGGGCAGCTTGCCTTCCTCCTGTGCAGCCTGTGCGGTCTCCTGGAGCCCCGGCACCGTCAGGTCCACGAGCGGGAAGAGCGAGGCGCCGAAGACGTTGTCGATGCCCTGGTTGCCGTCCACCGGTGGGCGGCTGCGCCGGGGCGGGAGGCACTCGGTGTCGAAGCCCGGCTCCGCGGTGAAGCGCCCATCGAGGTCGTAGCCGATGTCGCGCCAGCGCTCGCCGTCCTGGTTGAGCATCACCATGCGCAGCCCGTAGAGGCGCTCCTCTCCGTCGTCCCCGTCCATGCCCGTGGGGCGAGGGGGCGGGTGGCGCAGCGTGGCCGGGCCGGTGTCGGGCAGCGCCACCCCCGAGTCTTCCTCGACCAGGGAAGGGTCATAGACCTGGCAGCCCGCGGCGAGCGTGACGACCAGCGTGAAGATGAAAGTGCGCAAGGCCAAGCGTCGGTCCCCTCGGGGGAGAATACCAGGGTGGGACGTGTCGGACACGTTCCCGCGCGGCCCGCTACCGTCGACCCGCTACCGTCGACCCGCTACCGTCGATAGGGGTTCAGCATGAGGTCGTCGTCCTCGCCGCCTCGCTGCTGCGCGGAAGGGGTCCGCTGGGCCGGCGGCTCCGATTCCTGGGCCGCGGCCTC
This sequence comes from Sandaracinaceae bacterium, assembly GCA_004213565.1. GTDB lineage: Bacteria > Myxococcota_A > Polyangia > Polyangiales > Sandaracinaceae > JAVJQK01. Next base: position 24,859 of record SHBB01000042.1, on the reverse strand, counting down.
TCTCTCGCGCGCCCGGCGCTGCCGCCGCGCCCGTCGCCGCCGCGCCGCGGCGCTGTCCGAGTCGTCTTCGGCCTCCGCTCGATCGTCGGAGTCGTCGGGTTCCTCGGCGGCTTCTTCATCGGCGGCTGGGCTCGGGTCGACCGGCGCGTCCGCCTCGGCCGCGCGCTCGGTCTCCACGTCCGCGGCCCGCGCCCCGGGCTCGTCGGTGGGCTGCGTCTGCGCCGGCTCCCCGGCCGCCGCGGTCGGGAGCACGTCGACCTCCGCGTCGTCTCCGAGCAGCGCCCACGCGGCGCCCCCGCCGCCCGCGAAGAGCAGCACGATCAGCGCGCCGACGGCCAGCCAGAGCAGGGGGCTCTTCTTCCCCGTCTCCGGCAGCGCCGTGACCTCGGAGTACGAGCGCGTCGAGGGCTTGGCGCCCATCGTCGCGTCGTCGGGGGTGATCGGGCGCACGCGGCTGTTCTGCGGATGACTCGGCTGCGAGCCGCTGTCCATGGGGCGCGGCAGGACGCCAGGCGTCAGCTCGCTGCGCCCGAGCGCGTCGATCGCGTCTCGGATCTGGACGCGCTCGGCCTCGATCTTGTCCCCGAGCCACGTCTTGACCGTCCGGCCCACCGCGCGCGGCGTGGCCACGCCCCCGCAGTCCGCGGCCGCCTCCTCGATGGCCTCGAGGAACTCGTCCGCGCTCTGGAAGCGATCGTCGGCCTCCTTGGCGAGCGCCTTGGTGATCACCGCGTCGAACGGCGCGAGCGTGGGCTCGAAGCTCGACGGCGGCGGCACCGCGGGGTTGAGGATCTTGTTGAGCACGTCGGCGTTGTTCTCGCCGCGGAAGAGCCGCCGCCCGGTCAGCGCCTCCCAGAGCACGATGCCCATGCTGAAGAGGTCCGAGCGCTGGTCTGCCTGGCCCGACGCCGCCTGCTCGGGCGCCATGTAGGAGAGCTTGCCCTTGAACTGACCGTCGCGGGTGGACGAGAGCCGGACCTGCGCCTTGGCGACGCCGAAGTCGGTGATGCGGGCCACTCCGTCGCCGCCGACGAGGATGTTGTGCGGCGAGACGTCGCGGTGGACGAGATCCAGCTGCGCGCCCGTCGCGTCGGTCAGACGATGCGCCGCGTGCAGCCCGGCGAGCGCGTCCATCACCACGCGCGCCACCACCGGCACGGGCAGGCGCTCACCGCCCTTGGCCGCGTTGCGGAGCAGCGCGCCGAAGTGATCGCCCTCGACATACTCCATGACGAGGAAGTAGCCGTCGCCCTGGGTGTCGCTGATGTCGAGCGTGCCCACCGCGTTGGGGTGACGGATCCGCGCCGCGAGCCGCGCCTCGTCGAGGAACATCGAGATGAAGTCCTCGTCGTGCGCGAGGTGCGGGTGCAGCACCTTGATGGCGACGAGCCGCTCGAACCCCGCGACGCCCTGCGCCCGCGCCACGTAGACGGTGGCCATCCCGCCCGACGCCAGGAGGTTGAGCACCTCGTAGCGGCCGAGGCGCCGACCGGTCAGATCGGTCGTCCCGTAGGCGGGCTTCGGCACGGCGGTCAAGGCAGTCTCCCTCTCAGACCGAGCATGACGCCTTCCGGTTGGAAGGCCACCGTCGGCTCGACCTCGCCGCCCTCGCCGCCGCCGCCCCAGTCGGTCAGCAGCATCAGGATCACCGTCGCCGCGCCCGCGACCGACGTGCCGGCGATGAGCCAGTTGGTGCGCTCCTCGCGCGCGCGCCCGTCGGCGAGCCCCTCGACCGTGGGGTTGGCCTCGTACGCCGGCACGCCGTCGAGCGCGTCGACGCCCGACCAGATCAGGACGCCGCCGAGCCCGGCCGTGATCACCATCCCGGTGATCGTCACGGCGAGCGGCACGCCGCCTCCGCCCTGCGCCTCGGCCGGGGTGGAGTCGAGCGGCGTCGCGTCTCCGGCTTCATCCCCGATGACCTCGTCCACCACCGCCTCGGGCTCGGGCGTCTCGAACGAGAGGGACCGGGTCTCGCCGGCCGCGCCGCGGATCGTCTGGGAGCGGTTTCCGGTCTCGAAGCTCGCGACGACGGTGTGCTCGGCGTCTGCCTCCACGAAGAACTGCGGGTGGCCGAGGATCGCGCCGTCGACCTCGACCGTGCAGCCCTCGCACTCGACCTCGACGCGCAGGTAGCCGTCGGCCCCCTCGAGCGCGCTGCGGGCTGCGCGCTGCGCCGCGCGATCGTCCGGGTAGAGCGCGGTGAGCTGCAGCGCGAGGGACGCGGCCCGCAGCGCGTTTCCGGCGCGCTCGTGGGCCCGGACCGCCTGCACGAGCGCGGCGGAGGCCGGCGCCAGACGGTGGGCCGTCTCGAACCACTGCGCGGCGCGCGCGAAGTCCTCCGAGAGGTAGGCCGAGGTGCCGCGGTCGTACGCCTCGGCGGCCGACTGTCGATCGCGCGCAGAGATCTCCTGCGCGGCCACGGTCGTGGCCGTCGCGAGCACCGTCGTCGCTGCCGTGCTCACCGCGAGCAGAAGACAGACGCCGACTCTGAGGTCTCGGTGACCCATCCCCGACGCAAAATGATGGCGGGCCGGACACCGAGGCGTCAAGCCAGCGCGGGGCTACAACCGCCTTTCATTTCAGGCGTGTAGCAGCCGCACCTACCTCTGGGCCTCAGATGCTGGAGGTCTCGAAGGTGTGCTTGATGAGGTCGTGCCCGAACGGGTACCAGCTGTAGTCGCCGCTCTTCACCGACGCGATCACGAAGATCACGATCAGCGCGACGGTGAGGGTCCCGACGAGGAGGCCGATGAAGCGGCTGCCCGTCCACTCCTGGTCGACCTTGGTGAGCTTGCCGTGGGCGCTTTCGATCTGAGACATCATCCGCTCCGGTAGGGTCGGTCGAGGCCCGTGTAAAGGCCCGAGAGCGCGGGAGTTACCGCCATCGCGGGCGCTTGTCCAGCCTTCAGGGGCGGGTCCGGTCGGGATCCCGCCGCCGGCGCGCGCGCCGCTCCTCGGGCGTCTCGTGGTCTCTGTCGACTCTGTCTTCAGTCCTCGCGCACGCCCTGGATGCCGAGCTTCTCGATCTCCACGTCCTGGCGCGCCGCGCGACGCTGCTCGGCGGCGCGCGCCCGCGCGAATCGCCGCAAGCTGTCCTCGGTGACCATGCCGACCGGCGGCGCGTGCGGGTCGCGCATCTCGGGCGGCGGCAGCTCCCCCGGCTGCTCTTTCGGACGCGCGTGGGCCCGCGCCTCGGCGACGCGGCGCTCGAAGTCGGGGCGCCACTCGGCGTACGTGCGCAGCGGGTAGCTCGGGTCCGACGGGTCCTCGATGATGCGCTGGACCACGGGCTCGAGCGGGACGAACACGGGCGCCAGCTCCGCCGGGTCGTAGGCCTGCCCTCGGTCGAAGAGGCCGCCGCACACGTTGCGCAGCGAGCAGACCCGGCAGCCGTCCGCGTAGACGTGCTCCCAGTCCGTCTGCCGCACCGTCTGCTTGTCGTCGAGGAAGTGCACCACGCGCTCCTCGCCCTTGACGATCTTGCGGGTCTCGGTGCTCGCCCAGGCGAAGTCCGTCATGTAACAGAGCGGCACGCGCTCCACGCGGAAGCTCCGCCCCGACTTGTGCAGGAAGCGCATCGCGCGGTGAAGCGAGAGCTCGAAGTCCGCGAGGCGCGGCGTGAACTGATCCTGGTTGACCTCGGCGCGCCCCATCGACGGGTCGAGGTTGTTCCAGACGAAGTGACGGACGTGCGGGTGACGCTCGACCAGGACCCGGACGTTCTCGTCGAGGTGATCGGCGTTGAGCGCGTTGATGACGCAGTTGACGTTCGCCTCGATGCCGAAGCGGGCGGCGTTCTCGAGCGCCGCGTGGGCCTTGTCGAGGGTGGCGTCCACGCCCCGGAGCCGCGCCTCGATCTCGGGCCGGACGGAGTAGATGGACACGTGGGCCAGCTCGAGCCCCGCCTCGGCGAGCGCCTCCGCGAAGCTCGGATCGGCGAGCCGCCACCCGTTGGTGATCATGCGGACGTGGAGGCCGCGCTCCCTGGCGTAGCCGGCGATGCGGGGCAGCTCCGGGTGGAGCGTCGGCTCGCCGCCGGTGAGCACCACGCCGAAGTATCCGCGCTCGGCGAGGTCGTCGACGAGCAACGCCATGCTCTCGAACGTGTGGTGGTAGGCCGTCGTCGGGTTGGAGCAGAACCCGCAAAAATGGTTGCAGTGCCTGACGACCTGGATGTAGCCGATGTTGGCCAAGGGCTTCAGCCTAGCCCAGTCCGGGCGAAGGGCCTATGCGAACGGTCGCTACCGGACGCAGAGGGCGGTGCGGCGGGTCTGATAGCAGCCCGAGTTGCTGCTCCAGGGAGAGATACTCGTCGGCCACGCGTCGCTCGGGTTCACGCAGAGCCTCGCGTGCCCTGACAAGCAAGCGCTGTTCGACGTGCCCGCGCAGCCCGGACACTTGGGGATCAGCCACGCGCCCGACGTGTTGGTCGCGGGCAAGCCCATGATGCGCCGGTTGATGAGCTCGTCCATGGTCGCGGCCCGCGCTCCGCGGAAGGCGGCCGAGCACGCGCTGTCCATGACGCTGTCCTGCTGCGCGTCCGTCTGCGTCTGACACATCTGCGTCCAGTTCGCGTAGCCGACGTAGGTCACGCCGCTGCCGCAGGTGCCGCCCATGCACGCGCCGGTCGCGCAGTCTCCGGGCGTCGTGCAGGTCGATCCGTCCGGGCAGCGCGGGCAGCTGGCCGCGCCGCCGCAGTCCACGTCGCTCTCGCCGCCGTTCTGCACGCCGTCGTCGCAGGCGGGGGCCGCGCAGACGCCCGCGCTGCACACGCCGCTGTCGCAGTCGGACGCGTCGCCGCAGCGCTGCCCGGTCAGGCAGAGCGCGGGGCACGGGCCGCGGCAGTCCACGTCGACCTCGCCGCCGTTCTGCACTCCGTCCATGCAGCTCGGCGGCGCGCACATGCCCGCCGCGCAGACCCCGCTGGCGCAGTCCTCGCCGTCCGCGCAGCCCGCGCCGTCCACGCACGGCTCGCAGCTGCCTCCGCAGTCGACGTCGGACTCGTCGCCGTTGGTGATGCCGTCGTCGCACGCGGGCGTGGTGCAGACGCCGCCCTCGCAGGACGTCGACGCGCAGTCGGCGCCGTCGCCGCATGCGGCGCCCGGCCCGCACGGGGGGCAGCCGCCGCCGCAGTCGACGTCGGACTCGTCGCCGCCGCGAACGCCATCGCTGCAAGACGGCGAGGCGCAGACGCCGCCCTGGCACCGCATCGACTCGCAGTCGGCGTCGCTCCCGCACGCCCGGTCGTTCGGGCACGCCGCGCAGGAGCCTCCGCAGTCGACGTCGGACTCGTCGCCGTTGTGCACCCGGTCCATGCAGGTCGGCGCGACGCACGTGAGGCGGATGCCGCAGATGCGCGAGAGGCAGTCTTCGTCCACCGCGCAGGGCACTCCGTCCGGGCAGCCCGCGCAGCCACCGCCGCAGTCGGTGCCCGTCTCGCCGCCGTTCTGGACGCGGTCGTCGCAGCTCGACGCCGCGTCGTCGCGTGGTCGGGTGCCCGAGTCGGCGCCGCCCGGCGTCGAGGAGGCCGGGCAGCCGGAGAGCAGGAAGGCGAAGCAGACGAACGAAAGGAAAGAGTGGCGCTGCATCTCGACAACATACCGCGCGAACGGGGCGCCGTGAATGCCTCAAATTCCCGATAGGACTTGGAGAATTGGCGATTGTATGCTACGTTGAAGACGTCGCCTGGAGCTGAGGGCCAGAAGGTCCCGGCCGGGCTACAGCTGCGTCCGGGGAATCTGACCTCACGACGCAGCAGGCCGGAAACGCTGAGGGTCTTCTCGGACCCTGTCTTCTGGCCGAGCCGGTGACGCCATCGCAGGCACCTCTGTCTGCGGCGCCCTGGCCCGTCACCGACATCAGTCCGTCATCGAACAAACACCGAACTCTTTCGCGATTCGTGCGCGAACGTGTCGCGTAGCACTTCCGCCCCATCACTTCTGCCCAGGAGGACTCTTGACCGAGCCGACCCCGAACGCCCCCACGCCCACCGCCAGCGACATGCACGCCTACAACCCTGGCGCGCCGGTCCTCTTCCGGCACACCAAGCGAGATGTGTGGGGTCTGGGCATCGTCATCCGCAAGGCGGATGACCGCGTCCACATGCAGTTCCAGGACGGCCGCAAGCGCACCTTCATCGACGGCTACTACCACTTCCTCGACGCGGTCGATCGCCCGCTCGACATCACGATGAGCATCGTCGACGGCCTCAAGAGCATGTGCGAGGGCTTCGACGACGAGCCCCGCCTCACCAACGCGCCCCGCGTGAAGGAGATCTCGCTCGACGAGCAGATCGCCTACTTCCGCGAGAAGTACGAGGACGGCTTCCAGAGCGCGGAGTGGGTCGAGGACCATCGCACCGACGGCCGCAAGCGCCCGCTGAAGCGCCACCGTGACCCGGCGGTCGCCAAGGCGAAGGAGCTGCTCTCGAAGGCGGCGTTCAAGCAGAGCCCGCTCGAGCTGCACGCGGCGGCGACCAAGGTCCTGAAGATGACGGGCCTCGTCCCGGCGAAGGAGCGCAAGGTCTTCACGGACATCGATGAAGCGCACATGGAGAACGTGAGCAACACGCTGCGCGCGCTGCTCTACGGGGACTCCAAGCTCCAGAACCGCTTCAGCGCCCACGTCCGGGCGCTCGAGACCGCGATGGGCCAGACGCCGAGCTGGCAGATGGCCACGGTCTTCCTGGGCCTGGTCCGCGCCGAGGAGTTCCCGGTCGTCAAGGAGGGCATCTTCCAGCGCCAGGCCAACTGGATGGCGCCGGGCCTGCGTCTCCCCGAGCGCCCCATGGGCCTCCTCTACGAGCGCCTCGTCGCGATGACGACGGCCACCCGGGAGCGCATGGAGGAGAAGGGTCTGAAGCCCCGCGACATGCTCGACGTGCGCGACTTCATGTGGCTGAGCCTCAAGCCCGCGGGCCGCAACCGCATCATGGAGATGCGCCAGGAGGCGCGCCTCGACGAGCCGGTGCTCCCGCAGGAGGAGCGCGAGACCGAAGCGGCCTGAGCCCACTCGGCTTCGAAGACGCACGCGAGGCGGTCCCACGGGGCCGCCTTTCGTGCGTCTCGTGCCATGCTCCCTCGATGGACCGGGCGCTCCGACCGCTGAGGCCCCGCCCCTTCGCCTTCGTGACCGGGCTGCTGGGCGTGACCGCGCTCGTCATCTCGTTCGCCCTCGCGGTGCGCACCCCGCGTCCCTCCACCGTGCCGATCGATGAGCCCTTCGCCGAGATCGAGTGCGGAGAGCTCGACGCTTCGATCGCTCGCACGCGCGCCCAGGGATACACGTCACGCGTCCGCGTGCGGGGCGCGCTGCGACGCCACCGCAGGACGCGCGCCGTCTATCTGCTCTGCGGCGAGCGTGCGGTTCCGCTGAGCGTCGCCGGCGGCGCGGACATGACCCGAGCGGGTCTGCTCCTCCGGATCACCACGCACGGTCGCCTCGTGATCCCTCGCGCGAGCATTCCGCCGCCGTCGCCGCGAGGCGCGGCCAAGAGCGCGGCCGCGCAGGGAATGGCGGCGGGCGTCCTCGGGACGCTGCTGATCTTGGTCGCCTGGTCGTCGCGGCCGTTCGACCCGCTGCGCGACCTGGTGGGCCGGGAGGCGCGCGCCGAGCACCAGTGGTGGTCCGCGCCCTCGAACGATCGCGTCGTCGTCGACGGCGAGGAGCTGGCGCACGCGGCGCTCGTCGTGCGCGATGGGCGCCTCTCGCCCGGCGCCGCCGAGGGAGCGCACCTCGGGCTCCCGGGCGCCGAATCTCGCTACCGGGAGCGCGCGGGCGGCCCTCCGTACGTGCAAGGCCCGGCGGAGGTCAACGGCCTGCCCGTCCCTGCGGGGCGGCGCGTCCCGTTCACGCACGGGGATCGCGTGACGCTCGACGGCCTGACGTTCTCGCCCTCGCTGGCCCGCCCCGGCGTGCTCATCCGCTATCTCCTGAACGACGGCGCCATCGAGTGGGCGCTCCGCGTGCGCGATCGGTGGGCGCGCCATCTCACGTCGCTCGCGTTCGTGCTCGGAGGCGTCGGCGCGGCGCTGCTCCACGTCGACGCGCCCGTGCGGTGGCTCCTCGCGGCGCCGCTCCTCGTGGGCTGGGCCATCGCGACCTACTCGGTCCCCGCGGCGCGATCACGGAGGCTCGCCCAGCGCTTCGACGTCGACGACGTGCGCGCGGGGCGGGTGCGGTTCGAGCTGTCGGACGAGGGCAGCGAGGGCCGAGGCGTGTACGTCGGTGACCGGCTCGTCGGTCGCTTGCCGCCCCCCGCGACGGAGATGGACCGGCTGTCAGCGCGCCGGGCTCTGTGTGAGGCGCTCGACCGCGAGGTGAAAATTCTCTCGGAGTGCGTCAGTCGGCCCGCGTGATATCCGTCCTGCGTCGGCGCCCCCGTGGCGCTGTGGAGTGCTCGCATGCTGACCTGTCTTCGTGTCCGTCATCTGGCGATCATCGACGAGCTCGAGGTCGAGCTCGGGGCTGGCCTCAACGTCATCACGGGTGAGACCGGGGCCGGGAAGTCGATCCTCATCGACGCCCTCGGGCTCGTGCTGGGGGAGAAGGGCCGGCCCGAGCTGGTCCGCACCGGGGCCAAGCAGGCCGAGGTGGAGGCGCTCTTCGACCTGAGCGACGACGCCGAGGCGCTCGCCCGGCTCGAGGCGTCGGGGCTGGAGCGGGAGGTGGAGCTCATCGTCCGGCGGGTGGTGAGCGCGTCGGGGCGCACGCGCGCGTACCTGAACGGCCGGCTGGCCACCGCGGGGCAGCTGTCGGCGCTGGCCAAGGGGCTGGTGGACATCAGCTCCCAGCACGAGCACCACACCCTCGTCGACCCCGGCACGCACATGAGCTTCCTCGACGCGTTCGGGAAGCTCGACGCGCTCCGGGAAGAGGTGCGGGACGCGCACCGCTCCCTGCGGGAGGCGCACGAGCAGCTCCGCGCGGCGGAGGAGGCGATCAGCCAGCGGGGGGAGCGCGAGGATCTGCTGCGGTTCCAGATCCGCGAGATCGAGGAGCTGGACCCGAAGCCGGGCGAGGACGAGGAGTTGAGCGCCGAGCGCGACCGGCTGCGACACGCGGAGCAGCTGACCAAGGCGGCCGGGGGCGCCGAGGAGGTGCTCTACGCGCAGGACGACGCGCTCTGCGAGGTGCTCGGGCGCGTGGCGGCGGAGGTGCGCGAGGCGGCCGACGTCGACCCCACGCTCGCGCCCCTGGCCGAGCAGCTCGAGTCGGCGCTGACCCAGGTGGAGGAGGCGGCGCGCGAGCTCGGCGTCTACGCGCGCGACGTGGTCTTCGATCCGGAGCGACACGCCGAGGTCGAGGACCGGCTGCACAAGCTCAAGCGCCTCTCCCGCAAGTACGGCGGCGAGATCGCGGGGATCCTCGCCTTCCGCGAGGAGGCCACCGCCGAGCTGGCCCAGCTCGACCGCGCCGAGGAGCACCTGGAGGAGCTCGAGCTGGCCAAGAAGAAGGCGCTCGAGAAGGCCGCGGCGGCGGCGCGCAAGCTCAGCAAGAAGCGGCGCGCCATCGCGGACGAGCTGGGCAAGCGCATCTCGGACGAGCTCTCGTCGCTCGGCATGGGCGGCGCGCGCATCGAGGTGCAGGTCGAGCAGCTCGACGAGAAGCGGGGCGAGCTGGTGGTGGACGGCGCGCGCCTCAGCGAGACCGGCATCGACCGGGTCGAGTTCCTGATCGCGCCCAACAAGGGCGAGACGCCGCGCGCGCTCCGCAAGATCGCCTCGGGCGGTGAGCTCTCCCGCGCGATGCTCGCCATCAAGCGGGTGCTCGCCGGGGTCGGCCGCGCGGGCATGTACGTCTTCGACGAGGTCGACAGCGGGGTGGGCGGCGCGGTGGCCGAGGTCATCGGGCAGAAGCTCGTGGACGTCGCGGCCCACCACCAGGTGATCTGCATCACCCACCTCGCGCAGATCGCGGTCTACGCGGACCGGCACTACCGGGTGGTCAAGGAGACCGAAGGCGAGCGCACCCGGAGCCGGATCGAGCGCCTCAGCGAGCCCGAGCGGCTCGAGGAGATCGCGCGCATGGTCGGTGGCCTCCAGATCACCAAGAGCACCCGCCGCGCCGCGGAGGACATGCTCTCCCTCGCGCGCGCGGCGCGCTGAGCGCCCGTCCGAAGAGCGCCCGTCCGAAGAGCGCAGTGGTCAGCGGGCGAGGACGACGAGCTCGGCGATGTTCACGCGGTTGAACACGCCCGAGCGCCCGCCGAGGCCGCCCGTGTAGGCCTCGAAGTGCGCGAAGGACGACATGTTGACCATCTCGTCGTCGCCGCGGATCACCACGCGGTACTCGACGCCCGCGCGGAGCTCGGCCGAGACGAAGTTCGAGTCCTCCCAGCGTGACCAGGTGCCGAGGTGCGGCATGTAGAGGGGGCCGTCCGCGACGACGGCGCCGGTCGCGACCTCCTCCACGACGAGACGCTTGATGGCGCAGGTGATGCCCGTGTTCACCGAGCCGGCGCCGTTGCCGAAGGTCACCTGGAAGAGGTGCTCGCCGCTCTGGCTCGGGGTGAAGCTCGGCACCGTCAGCGAGTGCCCCGGGTCTCCCCACGACCCGTAGTGGAAGCGGCCGTGGTCGGTGCTGCCGGCGCCGCCGACGTTCGTCATCGCGCTCGCGTCGACGGTGGCGATGCGGGAGAAGCCCGCGCCCCACCAGCAGCTGGGCGGGGAGTGCTGCGAGTGGTTGCCGCTGCGGGTGTAGGTCAGCTCCGCGACGTAGCAGGGCGAGCGGGCGCCGCTCGCATCCACGGCCGCGTCGGTCCAGGACGTCGTGCCGCCGGGGAGGGCGTCTGCCACGACCTCGCCGTCCCGGTAGATGCGCCACGTCACGTCGCCGGGGCTCTCGCTCGTGCGCAGCGCGAGCTGCACGCCGCCCGCCGCCGCGCTCACGCTCTCGATGCGCGGCGTCCGGGGCCCGAAGACGTCACGCCAGTCCGCGTCGCTCGTCTCGGTCAGGCTCGAGCCGCCCGCCCCGGCGCCCAGGGTGACGTCGACGCGCACCTGCGCCTCGAGGTCCGTGAGCAGGTCGCCCTCGACCGCGGCGCCCGCCGCGACGATCGACTCGATGGTGAGGGCTCCCTCGCCGGCCGACTCCGGCAGGTGAAGCACCACCGTCACCGCGCGGCCGCGGTAGGGGAAGTCGTTGAGCGCCAGCTCGTCCGTGCCCGCGAAGAGCTCGCGCATGGCCGCGGTCACGAAGGGGCGGACGTGCAGCCCATCCGGCTCCGCCTCGAGGCCGAAGAGCGTCTGGTGCACCATCGAGACGTAGGCCGCGACCGACCAGAGTTGCCGCTGGCTGTTCACCACCGGGCCGCTCGTGCTGCCCTCGTCGAGCCAGGGCGCGCCGCTCGCGGCCTCGAAGTTCTCCATGTTGGAGAGGTTCAGCGCCGCGCCGCGCATCAGCGCCGTCATCATCCGGTCGGCCACCGCGTCGTGCCCCGCGTGCTTCGCCGCCCGCAGCCAGTACGCCGTGACGAACGGCCACTCCCCGCGGTTGTGGTAGATGGGCACGTCTCGTTGCTGGGGCCAGACCACGGCCGCGCCGGGTCCGTAGTGCGGGTAGCCGCTGAGGATGCGCGTCGCCTGAGCGGGCGTGGCCACGTCGAAGAGGATGGCGAAGCTCGCGCCGAGGAGATCGAAGCGGCGCACTGGCGCCGGGTCGAGCTCGGTCGTGACGTAGGTGGAGAACTGCCCCTCGTCTTCGAGCCAGAGCTGCGTCCGGATCGCCTCGCGCAGCGCGTCGGCCCAGCCCTGGTAGCGGCTCGGGTCGTCGCCCATCTCCACCGCCAGCTCCGCGGTGATCTCGAGCGCTCGCAGGTGCAGCAGGTTCGTGTTCAGCGCGCGGCTCGTGCCGATGTGCACCACGTCGCCCGCCGTCCACTCGGGGTAGGTCTGCTCGCGCCAGTCCAAAAACGACTGCTCGCCGCGGTAGAGCCCGCCGTCGGCGTCGTAGACCACGCGCCGGTCGTGCTCGACCGTGTTGCGCAGCGCGCGGTAGCTGCGCTCGGCGAAGGCGTCTCGCTCGGCGCCGTCCAGGTGCTGGAGCAGCTCCCACGCGCCCACCGTCCACGCGACCCGGTCGGTGCTGATCGGGTAGCTGCCGCCCGAGCCGGTGTCCTGCACGATCTGGAGGTTGCCGCCGCCGCGGCGCTCGCTGAGCTTGAACTCGAGCGAGTTGCGAGCGCGGGTCGGATCGAGCGCGGCGAGCCCGAGGTGCATCGCGTAGGCCGTGTCGCGGGTCCAGACGTAGTTCCAGAGGCGGCCCGTCTCGAAGCAGCCGCCCTCGCCGCACGAGACCGGTCGGCCCTCGTCGAACGCGCCGTCGCGGATCGCGGCCACGCTGTTCTCGCGCACCTCTTCGAGCGCGAGCGCGTGGAGAGCGTCGAAGAGATCGTGGCCGGTTCGGGTCGTCGGCCAGCCCTCGCGCTCGGCGACGGCGCGCGGGTTGTCGGGGCGGCCGTCGCGCAAGGTCGCGGTGCTCTCGAGCGTGTAGCTGCGGAGGCACGCCTCGCGCTCCGACACGCTCACCGTGGCGCGGCCGAGCGCGTCCTCGAGCGTGTCGGTGCCGCTCGCGTCGGCGCTCGACGGGCGCACGCAGGTGCGGGGCAGTTCGGGCCCGCCGTCCACGGTCGCGTCGGGCGAGTCGCCCGCGTCGGTCGGTGGGCTCTGCGCGTCCTCGAGGGCGGCGTCGGCGCCGGCGTCGGAGGCGACTTCGCCCCCGTCACACGCCGCGAGACCCGCGGAGAGGCCGAGCAAGGCGAGCAGGCACCCGAGCGTTTGCATGCGGGCCGCAGGTTCGTCAGTGTGTCGCTTCGGAGGCATTCGTGACTCAGCGCGTAGTAACGCTTGGGCTGTTCCTATTTGCCATGGGCTGTGATGGCGTGCCACCCGGCCTCGATGCCGGGCAGGACGCGGCCTCGCCGCCGGACGCACGCGTCGTACCCGACGCCGCGGACGACGCCTCGCTCCCCGGCGACGCGGGACAGGCCAACTGGGCCGCGCGGAGCTGCGACCTGACGGTGAGCCACGCGGCGGGCCCCGGCGTCACGACGGTGCAGATCGCCGGCAGCTTCACCAGCTGGGGCGACGCGCCGCTCGACCTCCGGGACGACGACGGCGACGGGATCTTCACGATCACCCTCTCGCCCAACCCGCGCCTCACGAGCGGCGAGCGCTACCCCTACAAGCTCATCGTCGACGGGACCTGGATCCTCGACCCGGCGGAGGGCCGCCGACAGTACGACGGCGGCTGCCTCAACAGCGCGCTCGTCATGCCGTCCTGCGACGCGGGCCCGGAGATCGAGGCCGGCCGGCTCGACGCCGACGGCGCGCGGGGCACGGCCGACACCCACGTGACCGTGCGGACCGCGGCCGACGGGGCGCCGCCGCGCGAGGTCACCTTCACGCTCGACGGCGAGCCCCTGCCCGCCGGAGCGGCCCGCCTCGACGTCGGCGCGGGCGCGTACGACGTGCACCTCGAGGGGCTCGCGGAGGGCCGCCACCTGCTCTCGGTCCGGGCCGTCGACACCGAGGGCCGCGAGGCCGCGCCGGTGGACCTGCCCTTCTGGATCGAGGCCGATCCCTTCGAGTGGCGGGACGCGACGATGTACATGATCGTCGTCGACCGTTTCGCCAACGGCGACCGCGAGAGCGACGCGCCGGTCGGCGCCCCGGTCGAGTACGCGGCGGACTTCCACGGCGGCGATCTCTGGGGCGCGCTCGAGGTGATGCAGAGCGGCTACTTCGAGGACCTCGGCGTCAACGCGATCTGGCTCAGCCCGATCAACCAGCAGGCCGAGGGGCACTTCGAGGGCCGCGACGGCGCCCGCCGCTTCGCCGGTTACCACGGCTACTGGCCTTCGCGCGGCCGCGACGTGGAGCCGCGCTTCGGCGGCAACGAGGCGCTGAGGGCGTTCGTGGACGAGGCGCACGCGCGCGGCATCCGGGTGCTCTTCGATCTGATCAACAACCAGATTCACGAGCAGCACGAGTACTTCGCCGAGCACCCCGAGTGGTTCCGCACCGGCTGCGTGTGCGGGGCCGAGGCCGGCTGCGGCTGGAGCGAGCGGCCGCTCGACTGTCTGTTCGCGCCGTACCTCCCCGACATCGACTGGCGCGTGCCGGGCGCGGAGCGGCAGTTCATCGACGACGCGATCTTCTGGGTCGAGGAGTTCGGCATCGACGGCTTCCGCATCGACGCGGTGAAGCACGTCGAGACCCACTCCATCTTCAACCTCCGGGCCGCGCTCGACCGCCGCTTCGGCCAGGGCGGTGAGCGGCTCTACCTCGTGGGCGAGACCGCGGTCGGGCAGTGGGACTCGGCGGACTACGGCTGCGGCGAGACCTTCTCCGACGGCTACGACTGGATCGACGCCTACGTCGGAGAGCAGGCGCTCGACGGCCAGTTCGACTTCATCACCCACCACCGCCTCCAGGACGGCCTGGTCACCGACCGCATGGCCTTCACCGACGTCGAGACGGTGGTGCGCGACTTCGAGAGCCGCTACGCGCCCGACGGTCTGCACGTCCGCTTCCTCGGCACGCACGACAGCAACCGCATGGCCTCGCGCGCCGCGTTCGATCCGGCGCAGGGCTGCCGCTGGCCCGACGGAGGCGGCTGCGCCTCGCTCCCGGGCCGGCCGAGCGATCCGGCGGTCTTCGACCGGCTGAAGCGCGCCTTCACCGTGCTCTACACCCTGCCGGGCATCCCCTTCCTCTACTACGGCGACGAGCTGGGCATGCCGGGCGGCAACGACCCGGACAACCGCCGCGACATGGTCTGGACGGGCCCGCTCGCGTCGGTCGCGATGGGCGAGACGTCGACGTCGACGCTCGAGGAGGGGCTGCGCACGCACCTGTCGGAGCTCGGCCGGGCCCGCGCCGCCTCCGAGGCGCTCCGCCGCGGCCGCCGCGTGCCGCTCCTCGTGGAGGGCGACCTCTACGTCTACGCCTACGCCCACGACGATCCGGGCGAGCTGGCGGTGGTGGCCGTGAACCGCGGCGGCGCGATCACCGACCGGGGCGTCGACGGCCTGACCGGCTCGCTCCTCGGCGCGGTCACGAGCCTCGAGCGGCTCGCGGGCGGCGGCAGCGCGCGCCTCGACGGCGGCCGGCTGCGCGTGAGCCTCGGCGCGGGCGAGTCCGCGGTCTTCGTCGGTCGTTGATCGGCCCCCGGCCCGCTCTGGTAGGCTGGCCGGAACCCATGCGGCGCGCAGTACAGCTCTGTCTGGCCATCCTTCTCCTCGCCTCCGCGCCGGTGGAGGCGCAGCCCCAGCCCGCCCAGCGGGTCATCGTCGAGCGCTTCCGCGGCCCGCGCGGGAGCGCGATGCGGCGCGCGCTGGTGCGGGATCTCGAGGACAACGGCGTCTTCGTGATCGACGAGTCCGAGGTCCGCGACGCCAGCCGTCGCCTCGGGATCGGCCGCCGCCCCACCGACGCCGAGTACGTCGACCTCGCCCGTGAGCTGAACGCGGTCGCCATCCTCGAGGGCCGCGTGCGTCGTCGGCGCCGCCGCTGGATCGGGAGCGTGCGCGTACGCAACGGGGCGGACGGCGTGGAGCTCGGCACCGAGAGCTGGGGCGGGCGGACCGCGGCGTCGCTCTCCGGCGTGGGTCGGAGCGGTCACGCGCGGCTGAGCGACTACCTCGCGCAGGCGCGCTCCCCGGCGGCGGTCGTGGCCGAGCCCGGCGAGACGCCCTGGTATCAGCGGCGGGAGGTCGAGGCGCCGCCACCGATCGAAGAGCCCGTCGAGGAGGCGCCGCCGCGCGCGCCCAGCTCGCGCTACGAGGCGCTCCGGCTCGGCCTCGGCGGCGGCACGCTCTTCCGCAGCATGGCGACCCGCGCGCGGGTGTACTCGGCCCAGCACGGGCGCGTGGACTGCCGCACCGACCCCTGCCGCGACACCGGCACCGGCGAGGTCGTCGACCCCGCGACCGCCACCTTCGACCAGAGCCGGAGCTACCAGAGCGGCGGCATCGGGCACTTCGAGCCGGGCCTCTACGGTGAGCTCTACCCGGGCGCGTTCGGAGACCAGGCCTTCCCCTACCTCGGGCTGCTCGTCTCGTTCTCGCACTCGCTCGGGCTGAAGACGAACGGCTTCCTCGAGGCCGATCCGGCCATCGGGGTCGAGGTCCCGACGAGCCAGCTCGAGCTCTTCGTCGGCGCGCGCTTCCGGCACCTGCTCGGGGAGGGCGACGGGGCGCCGATGCTCCGGCTCACCGCGGGCTACGACTACTTCACCTTCGACCTCGGCGCGACCGAGCTGCAGACGGTCGAGCGCGACACCATCATCCCGCCCATGGAGCACGGCTCGCTCGTGATCGGCGCGGGGATCGAGCTGGTCGCGCTCCCGGAGTGGGTGTTCCTCACCCTCGACGTCGCGGGCCGGGTCGGCGTCAGCCAGGGCGTCACCACGCGCAACGTCTGGGGCACCGACACGGGCCCCTCGAACGGCTTCTCGAGCGCGTTCGAGCTGCGGGTCGAGATCCCGGACGTGGTGCCAGGCGCGCTCTTCTTCGCCGCGAGCGTGCGCTACTTCTTCTTCGCCACCGATTTCCGGGGGCAGGTCGGTTGCGCCCCGGGGACCGACTGCTCGACGTACATGGACCCCTGGACCGACAGCCGCCTCTGGGAGGTCTGGCCGGTGAGCCCTCCGGCCCCGGGCGGGGTCCCGGATCTCGACGACGTGGTCGGCGGCCCGATGGAGACGGTCTTCGACCACTACGTGCGGCTGCAGCTCCAGTTCGGCTACGTCTTCCGGTAGCTGCGCCGCGAGGGTCTGCGCGGTTGCCGCCGGTCGGGCCGAGCGGTACGACTCGCGCGTCATGAAGACGTCCGCCGAAATCCGCGAAGCCTTCCTCTCCTTCTTCGAAGGGAAGGGCCACGCGCGTGTCCCGTCCGGGCCCATCGTCCCGGCCAACGACCCCACCCTGATGTTCACCAACGCGGGGATGGTGCCCTTCAAGGACGTCTTCACGGGCAAGGAGACCCGCGACTACCAGCGCGCGACGTCCAGCCAGAAGTGCATCCGGATCAGCGGCAAGCACAACGACCTCGAGAACGTGGGCCACACCGCGCGGCACCACACCTTCTTCGAGATGCTCGGCAACTTCTCGTTCGGCGACTACTTCAAGCGCGACGCCATCGGCTGGGCCTGGGAGTTCCTCACCGAGACGATGGGGATCCCGAAGGAGCGCCTGGTCGTCAGCATCTTCGAGGGCGACGCGCAGACCCCCGCCGACGAGGAGGCCGCCTCGCTCTGGAAGGAGCTCGCGGGCCTGCCCGAGGAGCGCATCTTCCGCTGCAACGCGAAAGAGAACTTCTGGCAGATGGGCGACACCGGGCCCTGCGGCCCGTGCACCGAGATCCACTTCTACATGGGCGCGGGCGAGCCCGATCTGTCGACCTTCGGCGACGAGCCCACGGCGGACGGAACCGGCTGGGTGGAGATCTGGAACAACGTCTTCATGCAGTTCGACCGGCAGGAGGACGGCGCGCTCGTCCCGCTGCCCGCGCCCTCGGTCGACACCGGCATGGGCCTCGAGCGCCTCGCCTGCGTGCTGCAGGGCGTGGTCTCGAACTACGACACGGATCTGCTGCGCCCGGTGGTCGATCTCGCCTCGCAGATCTGCGGCAAGCCCTACGGCGGCACCCTCGGCGCCGACGACGTCGCCATGCGCGTCATCGCCGATCACGCCCGAGCCACCGCGTTCATGATGAGCGAGGGCATCTTCCCCGGGAACGACAAGCGCTCTTACGTGCTCCGGCGCGTGATGCGGCGCGCCATCCGGCAGTCGCACCAGCTCGGCATCGAGCGGCTCTTCTTCCACGAGGCGGTGCTGAAGGTGGTCGACATCCTCGGCGACGCCTACCCGCAGCTCGTCGAGCGGCGCGCCCTGATCGAGGATCTGACCAAGCAGGAAGAGGAGCGCTTCCGACGCACCCTCGGCCAGGGGCTCGAGCTCATGGCCAAGAACGAGCGCTGGCTCGAGCGGGATGGCCAGAAGCTCTTGCCGGGCGAGGTCGCGGCCGACCTCTACTCCACCTACGGCTTCCCCTTCGATCTCCAGGAGGTCATCGGGCGCGAGCAGGGCTTCGGCGTGGACCAGGCCGGCTACGAGGCCGCGATGGAGCTCCACAAGGAGGCCAGCCGCTCCGACGAGGCGGTCGGGGACCAGGCGGTCGAGGGCGTCTATCACGAGCTCGCCGAGGAGCTGCCGGCCACGGAGTTCCTCGGCTACGAGCAGGAGCAGGCGACGAGCCGCCTCGCCGCGATCATCCACGACGGCGGGCGCGTCACGCGCCTCGAGCCCGGCCAGGAGGGGCAGCTGGTGACGAACGCCACGCCCTTCTACGCCGAGAGCGGCGGTCAGGTCGGCGATCGCGGCGTCATCCTCGCGGGCGAGGCGCGCTTCGTGGTGAGCGACACCCAGAAGCCGCGCGACGGGCTCTTCGTGCACGTGGGCAAGCTCGAGGGCGCCCCGCTCGAGGTGGGGGCCGAGGTCCGCCTCGAGGTGGATCACGACTCGAGAACACGCACGCGCCGAAACCACAGCGCGACGCACCTGCTCCACTGGGCGCTCCGCACGGTGCTGGGCGAGCAGGCCATGCAGAAGGGCTCGCTCGTCGGGCCGGATCGGCTGCGCTTCGACTACGCGGGCAGCCGTCCACTCGAGGCCGACGAGCTCGTGCGCATCGAGGATCTCGTGAACGCGAAGATCCTCGAGAACGCCCCGATCGAGACCGAGGTGCTGCCGATGGACGACGCCAAGAAGCGGGGCGCCATCGGCATCTTCGACGAGAAGTACGGGGACGTGGTGCGCATGCTGACCATGACGCACGACTCCATCGAGCTCTGCGGCGGCACCCACGCCGCGCGCACGGGCGACATCGGCCTGTTCAAGATCGTCAGCGAGTCGGGGTTGGCGGCGGGCGTGCGCCGCGTCGAGGCGCAGACGGGGACCGGCGCGATGAAGGTGATGCGCCAGATGGAGCGCGAGCTGGCCGAGACCGGCGCGCTGCTGAAGGCCAAGCGCGGCGAGACGACCGACCGCGTGCAGAAGCTGCTCGAGACCAACAAGTCGCTCCAGAAGGAGATCGAGCAGCTGCAGAAGAAGCTCGTCAGCGGCTCGACGACGGACCTGACGGCCGACGCCAAGCAGGTGGACGGGGTGACCTTCCTCGGCACGACGGTGGAGCTCACCGACGGCAAGGCGCTGCGGGAGCTGGCCGATCAGCTCCGCGACAAGCTCGCGCCGGCCGTGATCCTCTTGGGCGCCGACGCGGGCGGCAAGGCGCTGCTCGCCTGCAGCGTGAGCAAGGAGCTCGTGGGTCGGTTCCACGCGGGCAACCTCGTCAAGGAGGCGGCCGAGATCGTCGGCGGCGGCGGCGGCGGCCGGCCCGACTTCGCGCAGGCCGGCGGCAAGGACCCGAGCAAGCTCGGCGAGGCCATCGCCACGGTCTATCGCGCCGCGGGCGCCTGAGGATCTACTTGCGGCCGAGGATTCGGCTGATCAGCCCGCCGCCCTTGCCGCCGCCTCCGTTCTCGCCGTCGTCGTCCTCGTCGGACGCGGCGGCCGGGGGAGGGGGCGCGGCCGAGCGCTTCACGGGCGGCGCGTCGTCCATGTCCAGCTCGAGCACGTCCTCGTCGACGAGGAGCTCGAAGTCGTCGCTGCCGAGGTCCTCGCCTTCGCCCGCCGTGTTCTCGGTCTGGATGTCGCGGAGCTCGTCGACGGAGAAGAGCATCGTGGACTCCTCCTGCTCCTCGTCCGCCGAGGGGGCTCCGTACTCCTGACCGACGAGAGGGAACCGCGCGAGGTCCTCCCCGCGCACGAGGTCGGTCTGCTCCTCCTCGTCCGCTCCGATGGGAGGCCCGAGCTCGAACTCCTTGTCGGCCTCGGCCGGCTCCAGCTGCCCCTCGAGCCCCTGGAACCCGTCCGGGTCGCTGAGGCGGAGCTCCTCCTCGTCGTCGAAGAGGTCGGCGAGCCCGCCTTCGGTGCTCACCGCGGCCGCGCTCGGCTCGGCGTCCTCGAACAGCTCGTCCACGCTCAGGCCCGCGATGTCGGAGGAGCCCGCGGCGGCGTCGCGGGGCGGCGGCCGAGACGACTCGATCGCGCGCTCGATGTCCTCCGCGCTGTGCACGTCCGTGCTCTCCTCCACGAACGGCGTGTCCTCCACGAGCTTCGGCGGACGCTGGCTCATCCGGTCGTGCTCGTTGAGGTCCAGGACCGGCGGGAGCGCCTCTCCGCGGATCACGTCCTCGGGGATCTCGACCAGCCCCGAGCCCTCGGGCTCCTCCGGCGCGTCGGGGGTGAGCTCCTCGACCGCGTCCCGCACCGCGGCCCGCGCCGACGCGCTCGCCGCGGCCCGCGCCTCGTCGAGCCCTTGCACCAGCGCGGCCAGGTCGCCCTCCGCCTCCGCGGCCAGGGCCCGGGCCCGGGTGACCACCTCGGCGAGCGCCTCGTCGCTCTTGCCGAAGGAGGACAGCTCTTCGTCGATCTCCTGCAGGCGCTCTGGGGTCATCGGCTCGCGCATCATACCACCGACGGAAAACATCGGGCCCGGTTCGTGAGAACCAGGCCCGTTGCCGACCGGCAAGCCGATCTCCCCCGAGGTGAGTCCCTCGTCTCCAGCCCGCCGTCTCGCCCGGGAAACCCCCGTCACCCGAGCGTGGCGAGCCGAAATCTGTTGGTCAGCGACCGAAGTAGAAGGTCATGCCCGCCTGGCCGATGACGCCGCCCGACGTGTCGGTGCTCTGGCCGCCCTCGCGGAACTCCGGCTCCGGGTTCCCATCGACGCGGTGGCGGATGAAGCCGCGCACGTCGAGGTTGAGGGCGAAGTGACGGCCGAGGCGCCACTCGACGCCGAAGCCCGCCTCGCCGCCCAGGTGGGCGTAGTCGCGGTCGTCGAAGTTCGAGGTGTGGACGTTGAAGCCCTCGGCATGGCCGAGCGAGCCGCCGAGCCCCACCAGCGCATAGAACTGGAAGCGGTGCTGCGGGTTGAAGAAGAAGATGGCGTCCACCGTGAGGGGCACCTCGACCCGGTCGAGGCCGTTGTAGTCGTTGCCGCCGTAGATGGCGCTGCCGATGTCGAGCGCGAAGTGCGGGTTGGGCCGGATGCGGAAGGCCGCGCCGCCGCCGCCCATCGCCAGCTCTTCACCGAAGAGGCCGCCGAGGTGGAGATGGAGGCCGGTCTGCGAGTAGGGGTAGCGCGTGCGAGGCCGCACCCGGGGCTGCGGCTGCTGCACGTAGACGGGCTGCGGGGCCGGCTGCACCTGGACCACCTGCGGCGGCGGGGGCGGCTGCACCTGGACCACCTGCGGCGGCGGGGGCGGCTGCTGCGGCTGCACGATCACGACCGGCGGCTGCGGCTCCTGCACCACGACGGGAGGCGGGGGCGGCGGCGCGGGCTGCGTCCCTCCGCCGATGCGGAGCCTCCCCGTCCCGGGCCCGATGCGGACCTCCGCACACAGGAGGTCATCGGGCTGACACTCGGTGCTCTGCGCCTCGGCGGTCGCCGAGAGCAGCATCACACCCGCGGCCAGCACACCCGCGGTCAACGCGGTTACGGTCAGATGCGAGAAGCTCAACGCTCGGTGGTTCGTCATGGACATTCCTCGATTCACGGCCCGTCCGGAGTAGAGCAGGCATCGTGCCAAGCACTCCGATTCTGCGGCGCCTCTCCGAATTGGGCCTATTTCGGGGTGGATCGGGGCTGAGACGAAATCGCTTCGCCTCGCGGGGCGCCTCACCGTAATCGGTCGTTCACACCGCCGCGCCGCCTCGATCCCCTCGCGCGTTCACGATCCGGGGCGGATGAGCCCGAGTCGCTCGACCTGGATCTGCGGGTCGAGCTCACGGTAGCTCAGCACGGGCAGGTCGGGCAGCTCGGGCGCGACCAGGCGGCGGAGCGCGGCGCGGACGTCGGGCTGGGTGAGCAGCACGCTGCCGGCGCCCGCCTCGGAGACGCCCCGGCGCACCGCCTCGAGCACGTCGCGCGCGAGCTCGGGGTCCAGCGCCGGCTCGCCGTCCGGACCGAGCCCGTCTCGGATCGCCTCCTCGATCATCGGATCGAGCGCGTGCGCCCGCAGCACGCCGTCGGTGCAGAGCGAGTGGGACAGCGGCCGCGCGAGGCGGGCGCGGATCACCTCGACGAGCGCGCGCTCGGCTTCGGGCAGCGGGTCGAGCGTCGCGGCCTCGAGGATCTCGCGCAGGGCCCGGACGCTCACGCGCTCGGAGAGCAAGCATCGCAGCAGCGACGCGAGCCTCGGCAGGCTCAGCCGCTCCGGGACGACCGCGCGGACGAGCGCCGGGGCCTCTCGGGAGAGCCGGTCGAGCTCGCGCTGCGTCTCCTGCAGACCGAGCAGCGACTCCGGGTGGAGCCGCGCGGCGAGGGTGATGCGATCGACCAGGACCTCCGTCGCGGTGCGCCCGTCGCCGCTCCGGATCCAGCCTCCTTCACCGTCCAGGTGGGCCTCCGGATCGCGGGCCTCGAGCACGGAGGCCTCCCCGACGACGAAGCGTCGGTCGGGCGGGCAGCGGCCTCGATCGACCGGGACCGCGCCGAGCCGGATGGCGTAGGCGTCCTCGTCGAGCTCGGGCGCGACCTTCGGGCGGACCGCGGGAAGTCGCACGCCGAGGTGGTCGTAGAGGAGCGCGCCTGCCTCCTCGATCCGCTCCCCGAAGCCAGCGTCCTCCGCGATGGCGCGCGCGAGGATGGGGCCCACGCGGAGCTCGAGCGGGCTGCTGCGTGGCGGCTCGCCGCCCGACTCGTGCGGTGTCGGGGCGGGGCGCTGGCGGTAGAGCCAGAAGGACAGCGTGCCCAGGAGCGTCGCGAGCACGGCGAAGGGGACGAGGGGCAGGCCGGGCACCACCGAGAGCAGCCCCGCGAAGGTCGCGCCCGCGCCGAGCGCCCGCCAGTCGCCGAAGATCTGCGCGCCGATGTCCGCGCCCAGCGTGCCGCGCTCGCGCTCCGAGACGACCCGCGTGACCACCAGCGCGGCCGCGGTGCTGATGAGCAGGGCGGGGATCTGCGAGACGAGCCCGTCGCCGATGGTGAGCAGCCCGTAGAGCCGCAGCGCGGGCTCCACGCCGAGGTCGTTCTGGACCACGCCCACCGCGAGCCCGCCGAGGATGTTCACGACGGTGATCACGATCGCGGCGATGGCGTCGCCTTTGACGAACTTCATCGCGCCGTCCATCGCGCCGTAGAACTGGCTCTCGCGCTCGAGCTCACGGCGCCGGGCCGACGCCCCCTCGGCGTCGAGCGTGCCCGCGCGCAGGTCGGCGTCGATGGCGAGCTGCTTGCCCGGCATGGCGTCGAGGGTGAAGCGCGCGCCCACCTCCGCCACCCGCTCGGCGCCCCGCGCGATCACCACCAGCTGGATCACCGTGAGCAGGACGAAGATCACCGCGCCGACGACGTAGTTGCCGCGCACGACGAACTCCCCGAACGCGGCGATCACCGTGCCCGCGTCGGCCTGGAGGAGGATGAGGCGCGTCGAGGAGACGTTCAGCCCGAGCCGGAAGAGCGTCGTGACGAGCAGGATGGTGGGGAACGCGCCGAAGCTCAGGGGGCGCCGGACGAAGAGCGCGGTGAGCAGCAGGAGGAGCGAGATCGAGAGGTTCGCCGCGATCAGGACGTCGAGCAGCCACGTGGGCAGCGGCACGATCATCATGCCGACGATCAGCACCACGACCGCGGCCAGGGCGATCTCCGCCCCGTTTCGGGTCAACGCGTTGCGCACGAAGGCTGCCACGGCGGCGAGCCTACCGCGGAACGCTCATCGACGGCGACGCCGGAGCGCGAGCACTCCGAGCGCGGGGAGGAGCAGCAGCGGCCAGCGCTGGCCGCCGCCCGAGGTCGCGCGGCAGCTGCACGCGCCGCCGGTCAACGTCGGCGGATCCTCGGGATCCACGCCCGCGTCGCCCGCACACATCGAGGTGCAGGTGCCGACCACCGCCGCGCCCGGCACGCCGCCGCCCGGGTCGCAGCGCTCGCCCATGTCCACCACTCCGTCACCGCAGTAAGGGAGGATGCAGGCCGTGCGGCAGGCGTCGGCCGCGTCGTCGTCGTTGCCGTCGCCGTCGTCGCACTCCTCGCCCGTGTCGGTCACCCCGTCGCCGCAGGAGGCGCGCCGGCAGCTGGTGCGACAGCCGTCGGGCGTGGTGTTCGAGTTCGCCTCGCCGTCGTCGCACTCCTCGGCGCGGTCGACGAGCCCGTCCCCGCACGTGTTCTCGCAGGTGCTCAGGGTGCCCATCGGCTCGAAGCAGGCCCAGCCGTCTTCGATGTCGCAGCGCGCGTCGCAGCCGTCACCGGCCTCCATGTTCCCGTCGTCGCACTCCTCACCCGGCCCGCGCACTCCGTCGCCGCAGCTCGCCAGGCAGGGGCCGTCGGGCTCCGCGCGGCTGAAGCCGGGCCGACAGACACAGTCGTTGGGCGCGCCGCGGTTGTTGATGCACTCCTCGTTCGCGCCGCAGCCGCCGACGCCCCGCGCGCACTCGTCGACGTCGCTGCACACGAAGCCCGAGCCCGCCCAGTGCTCGTCACACGCGCAGGTGTAGCTGCCGTTCGTGTTGGAGCAGGTCGCGTTCTCGTCGCAGGTGTCGCTCCCCTCCATGCACTCGTCGATGTCGTCGCAGGTCATGCCGTCGCCGCGGTAGCCCGTGTTGCAGCGGCACTCCGCGGATCCGGGGAGGTTGAAGCACGTCGACGCGGTCGAGCAGCGCCCCGTGAACGTCGGGTCCATGCACTCGTCGATGTCCGCGCAGCTCCGTCCGTCGCCCGAGTAGCCGCCGTTGCACGCGCAGGTGAAGCTCCCGGGCGTGTTCGTGCAGGTCGCGTCGGCGTGGCAGTCGTCA
>SHBB01000419.1 GCA_004213565.1 Sandaracinaceae bacterium | reverse complement strand
GACCGGGCGCTTGGCCGAGCGGCCGCCGCCGGAGCGTCGCGGCGAGGCGGGGCTGATCGACCTCGCCGACGTGGACCTCGTCGGCCGGGTCGCCGAAGTATCGGAAGACGTCCTGCGCACCGCGCGCGCCTTTGGGCTCGCCGTGCCGGACGAGATCGTGCTGACGCCCATCCCCTCGCGCACGGAGCTGGCCGCGACCGCGCCCTCGGTGGTGCTCTACTCGGACCACCTGTTCCAGATCTTCCCGATCGAGCAGACGCTGCAGTTCCATCGGCGCGCCTTGCAGCGCGCGCTCTTCGCGCACCTCGCGGCGCCGCTCGCGGCGGTCGATCCGCCCGCGGACCGCGGCTGGGCGACGGATCTACGCGCCGTCGTGCTCGTGGACCTCGACGCGGCGCGGAGGCGGAGCGGCGCGCAGACGCCGCAAGAGCTCTTGAACCTCTTCGCCTTTCACCCCGCCGTCGACCAGCTCCTCTACGCGCCGCAGATCGCGTTCGAGGACGCCTACTTCGCGGCCATCGAGGAGCGGGACCCCTTCCGCGACGACCCGGTGCGCGCGCGGCGGCCGCTCTCGCGGGGGCGCCGCATCCTGGAGATGGGCCGCGACGCGCTCGAGGAGCGGCCGTTCCAGCGCTGGGTCGCGATGCTGGTCAACGCGCGGCGCCCCGCGCGGGACGCGCTCGCGCGAGCCGCCCCCGCGCTGGCCGAGCGGCTGCCGAGCTGGCTCGCGGCGACCGGCGCGCCCGTCAACTATCGTCTCGGGGAGCGCACGAGCGAGCGGCTCCCGGGCGGACGCTGGCGACACACCATCGTCGTGCACCGCGAGGGCGCCGATCGGGTCGAGCCGGTCGAGGTCCGGGTCGAGGACGACCAGGGCAACACCGAGACGCTCGTGTGGGAGGCGGCGGGCCCGCGCGGGGAGCTGACCTGGGAGACCGAGGGCGCGCTCGCCGGCGTGCTCGTCGACCCGCGCTACCGGCTGCCGCAGAGCCCGGAGATCGCGGACGGTCACCCGCGGGTCGACGACGCGACGGAGCTGCCGTGGCGCCCGCCGATCCTCAACGGCTTCCTCTTCAACCTCCTCGTCAGCGAGGGCGACTTCACCGGGCTGATCGACTTCGCGCTGCGGCGCCGCTACGACCTCGAGCACTCGGTGGGCTTCAGGCTCGAGCGCACGCGCGCCACGACGGGAGGGTTGCTCTCGTACACCCAGGGCGTCGGTCCCAAGGTCCACACCAACCGGCGCATGGGCGCGCTTCGCGCCGGGCTCGACTTCGACCGGCTGCACAGCTTCTTCGGCGACGGTGAGCTCGGCGGGTGGCGCGGACAGATCACGCTCAGCGGCGGCCTCAACACCGTGCGCTTCGCGCTCGACCCCCGCGAGGGCTTCTGGGCCTCGGCCGCGCTCACGGGCGGGCTCGCCTTTCGCGACGACGGCACCCTCGGGTTCACGCTTCGAGGCGGCGCGCGCGGCGGCATGGTCCTGCCGCTCGGGCTCGTCAACGCCTTCGTCGTCGTGGGAGGCGGCGGCTTCACGGCGGGCGAGGCGCTCCCGAGCGAGCTGCAGACCATCGGCGGCGCGTCGAGGCTCCGCGGCTACGAGAGCGGCGAGATGCTCGGGCGCGGCGCGCTCTATCTGGTGGCCGAGCACCGCTGGAGCGCGTTCCGGGATCTCTCGATGAACCTCGGGCACGTCATCTGGGTGCGCGAGATCCAGCTCGCCTTCTTCGGCGGCGTGGCGGCCGCGTTCGAGACCACCGACGGACGCGACGTCGCGGGCGCGGCCGACGTCGGCGCGGGCGTGCGCGTGCACTACGAGTACGGCGGCGTGCAGCCGGGCGTGATCTCCCTCGACGTCGGCGTGCCGCTCATCCGCGACGACTCCTGCGTGCGCAACGAGGGCGGCGACTGCCTCCGCGTGCGCAACCCGATCGGCTTCTACATCGGCTTCGACCAGTACTTCTGAGGGCTGTTCGCGCGAGGGCGCCCGATCGAGGCGGGATGCCACGGAGGGGAGGGCGCGCGCGTGAGCGCAAGTCGGGGGAACGGGCGTTGCAATGTCAGGAGCTGAAAGGAGAGACGAGCATGCGAAAGATCCTGATCAGCGCCGCGCTCGTCGCCTCCGCGCTCTCGGTCTCCTTCGGCTGCCGCAGCACCGAGGAAGAGCTCGAGGACATGCGCGAAGACGTCGAGCGCCTCAACGAACGAGAAGAGCAGCGGACCGTGAGGCCCGCGTCGCCCTTCGACGACGCGGTGCGCGCGATGGAGACGCGCTCGAGCGACTACGGCTACGAGGAGCGCTCCGAGGCGGAGCCGGAGAGCAAGTAGCGAGGACCATCGAGCGGCTCGAAGGGCGGCTTCGCATCTTTCGACCTTTCGTTCGGGCGGGCAGGGACCACGATTGCCCCAACCCGAACGGAGAAAGAACGAAATGCGAAGCCTTGCCCTGTCGACCGCGCTCCTGATGACCCTCGCCGGATGTGACGACCACACGGAGGGCGTCTCCGCGGCGACGGTCGAAGACGACACCCCGGCTCCTGCAGAGACAGCGGCGAACGAGGCGCCCGCCGACGAAGCGACCGCGCGCCAGACCCTCACCATCGACGCCGAGCGCTCGAGCGTCGGCTTCACCGGCTCGAAGCTCAGCGACAGCCACGACGGCTCGTTCGAGGAGTTCTCGGGCACGATCGAATTCGACGCCGAGAACGTCGAGAGCAGCGCGGTGAACGTGACGATCCAGATGGCGTCGGTGCAGACCGAGCCGGAGCGGCTGTTGAACCACCTGAAGTCGGACGACTTCTTCGGCGTGGAGACGCACCCGACGGCGACGTTCCGCTCGACCCGCGTGGCCCCCGCGCCCGAGGGCACCGAAGACGCCACGCACCTGATCACGGGTCAGCTCGCGCTCCACGGCCAGACCCGGACCATCACCTTCCCCGCCAACGTGCAGGTCACCGACGGCGAGGTCTCGGCCCGGGCCGAGTTCAGCATCGATCGCCAGCAGTTCGGGATCACCTATCCGGGCATGCCCGACGACCTGATCAGCGATCAGGTGGTGATCCGCTTCGACGTGCACGCGCCTCGCCCCAGCGAGAGCTGAGCTCCGCACACCGCGGCCGCGATGTCGGCGCCGTGACCCTCGTGTCGCGGCGCCGATTTGCGAAATTTGCGCGGAATTCATTGCCAATCGGGTCGAAGCGTTCAACGAATGCGCCGTGACGAGCACCTCGGCGAAGATGGCGCCCGCAACCAATCTTGCGGGTCTCCGGACGCACTGGCGCAACGATCTCATCGCGGGTTTCAGCGTCGCGCTGGTGGCGTTGCCGCTCGCGCTGGGCATCGCCATGGCCGCGGGCGCGCCCCCCATCTCCGGGTTGATCTCGTCGATCGTCGCCGGGCTCCTCGCCACGTTCTTGCGCGGCAGCCAGGTCGCGATCAACGGGCCCGGCAACGCGCTCATCGTCATCATCGCCAGCGCCTATGGCCTGCTGGGGCCGGACTCGTTCCCCCACATCCTCGGCGCGGTCGCCGTCTCGGGCGCCGTGCAGGTGGCGTTCGGCGTGCTTCGCCTCGGGCGGCTCGGCGACCTCATCCCGGGCGCCGTCATCCAGGGCATGCTGAGCGCGATCGGGCTGATCATCGTGGGCAAGCAGCTCCACGTGATGGTCGGGCAGACGTCCACCGCGCCGAGCGCGATCGGGGTCTTTCAGCAGCTCCCCGAGAGCCTCGCGGCCATGAACCCGTTCGCCGCGCTCATCGGCGTGGTCAGCGTGCTCATCCTGCTGTTCCACCCGAAGGTGAAGGCGAAGCTCGTCCACTTCGTGCCCGCGCCGCTCTGGGTGATCCTGGTCGCGCTGCCGCTCGCGCTCGGGGTCAACGCGCTCGACGGGGGCGACTTCTTCAGCCGCCACTGGCGCATCGACGAGCAGCTGCTGGTGCAGATCCCGGCCGACCTGTTCGGGAACCTCGCGCACCCGGACTTCTCGCGCATCGGCGAGCCGGAGTTCTGGATGGTCGTCGCGACGATCACCCTGGTCGGCTCCATAGAGAACATCGTGAGCGTCAAGGCGGTCGACAAGCTCGACACCTACCGACGCAGCTCGAACCTCAACCGCGATCTCGTCGGCATGGGGTTGAGCACCATCGCCTCCGCCGCCGTGGGCGGGCTGCCGGTGCTGACGGTCATCGCGCGCAGCTCCGTCAACGTGAACCACGGCGCGAAGACCGGCTGGTCGAACTTCTTCCACGGCGCGATCGTGCTCGTCATCGTGCTCTTCCTCGCGCCCGTGATGCGCATGATCCCGATGAGCGCGCTGGCCGGCATCCTCGTCTACACGGGCTTCAAGCTCTCCGCTCCGCACGTGGTCAGGGACGTGCTCCACAAGGGGCCGGACCACTTCCTGATCTTCGGCGTGACGCTCGCCGCGACCCTCACGTGGGGCTTGCTCTGGGGCATCTTCATCGGGCTGGTCGCGGAGGTGATCAGTCACCTCGTCGTGCTCGACCTGGCGCCGCGCGAGAGCTTCAGCCGCTTCTGGTCCACCGGCGTCGAGGCGGTGCGCAAGGAGGGCGAGCCGCTGCTGCTCCGCGTCCGGGGCGTCGCGAACTACTTCCAGATCCCCAAGCTGAAGCGGGCGCTCGAGGCGGCCGACGGTGGCCACATCGTCGTCGACTTCAGCCAGGCGGTGCTCGTCGACAACACCTTCCTCGAGTACGTGCACGACCACGGTCGGCGCTACGAGCGCGCGAACCACGAGAACGAGCTGGACGTGGTGGGGCTCGAGGGGCACCGGGCGTTCTCGGACCACCCGGACGCGCTCCACGTGCAGGAGGAGAGGCTGCGCGCGCAGCGACTGACCCCCCGGCAGAAGAACATCGCGCAGCTCGCGAGCGAGAACGAGTGGACCTTCGACGCGCGCCGCGAGTGGGACACCGAGCACCTCGAGGACTTCAACTTCTTCCGCGTCCACCCCATCGAGTACGAGGACACCGTCGTCAAGGGCGCCTACGCGGTGGGTGAGACCACGGTGGGGTGGACCGTCGCCGACGTCACCTTCGACGAGGGCGCGCTCATCCCCGAGGTGCACCATACGACCGCGCAGGTGATCGACATGCCGATCGAGCTGCCCGAGCTGATCATGGAGCGCGAGGAGCTGCTGGACCGCGTGCTCGAGCTGGCCGGCTTCCAGGACATCGACTTCAAGCACTTCACGAAGTTCTCTCGGCGCTTCGTGCTGAAGGGGCCGGACGAGGCGTCGATTCGCGCCTTCATGACCCGCGAGCTGCTCGAGTTCTTCGAAGAGGAGGAGGTCTATCACGTCGAGAGCACCGGCCAGAAGCTCGTCGTCTTCAAGTCGATGCGGCTCGCCAGCGCGCGCGAGGTCGAGGCGATGCTCGGCTTCAGCGAGCGCCTCGTGCATCACCTCCTGGGCGTCGCCGATGGCGCCCTCGAGCCGCCGACGGACGATGACCGGCTCGAAGACGGGCCGCAGAGCGACCGCGCCGCCGCGCAGTAGGGTCGGACCCGTTTCTGGCGCCGGGCGCCGCGGCTCTCGATACTCGAGCCATGGCCGAGCGGGATCTCCTCGTCGACGCGTACCTGCAGCACCTGAAGGTGGAGCGCGGGCTCGGCAAGAAGACGCTCGAGGCCTACGCGGCAGACCTGAGCGGCCTGCTGACCTTCATGGACGAGGAGTCGCTCGAGCTGAGCGAGATGGACCCGCCCGCGCTGAGCGGCTGGCTGCTGATGCTGTCGGCGCGCGGGCTCTCCGCGCGGTCGCAGGCCCGGCACCTCTCGGCCGTGCGCGGGCTCTTCAAGTGGCTCCTGCTCGAGAAGGAGGTGAAGGCGGACCCGACCGAGCTCATCGACGGGCCGAAGATCCTGCAGAAGCTGCCGAACGTGCTCGACCGCGAGGAGGTGGGGCGGCTGCTCTCGATGCCGGATCGCGCCGCCCCGCGCGGGAGACGCGACGCGGCGATGCTGCACACGATGTACGCGGCCGGTCTGCGCGTGACGGAGCTCTGCACGCTGCCGACGGGCGACGTGAACCTCGAGAGCGGCTTCCTGCAAGTGCTCGGCAAGGGCGACAAACGGCGCGTGGTGCCGCTCGGGGCGGTGGCGCGCAAGCGCATCGAGGCCTGGCTGCCGGACCGGGCGGAGATGGCGAAGCCGAACGCGAAGGCGCTCTTCGTCTCCACGCGCGGCAAGGGCATGACCCGCCAGTCGTTCTGGAAGATCATCAAGAAGTACGCGGCCGCGGCGGGGATCCAGAAGAACGTGACCCCGCACGAGCTGCGCCACAGCTTCGCCACGCATCTCCTGCTCGGCGGGGCCGATCTGCGCGCGGTGCAGACCATGCTCGGCCACGCCGACATCGGCACGACCCAGGTCTACACGCACGTCACGGGCGACCACCTGGGTCGCATGCACGAGAAGTATCATCCGCGAGGCTGAGCATCGTCGTGAAATACTCGAGCGTGCGCCTACGTACGAGAGCCTGATGTCCATTCTCGTCACCTGGGCCGTGCTCGCGCTGTCGATGTTCATCGCCTCGCGCAGCCTCTCTCGCATGAAGATCGAAGGGGGCGTCGTCAGCCACCTCGTGGTCAGCGCCGGCTTCGGCCTGCTCATGCTGCTGACCGGGTGGCTGTTCCAGCTCGCGCTGGGCGTGCTCAGCGGGGGCCTGCTCTTCGTCTTCGGCTTCGTGGGCCAGGTCCTGGCCGGCGCGATCGTGCTGAAGCTGACGGATCTCTTCAGCGAGCGCCTGAAGGTCGAGGGCTTCGGCACCGCGATCCTCGCCTCGCTGATCATCTCGCTCAGCGGCACGGTCGCCGAGTGGGTGCTCGCCGCGATCCACTGAGGGAACGCGCGCACGGGCGCGGTACTCTCGCGCCGGCATGAGTCAGGACCGAGCGCTCGAGATCGACCGCGGCTTCCTGAGGAGCCTCGCCCACCTGGAGGTGCGGACGGAAGCCGCTGCGCAGGACGCCGACGCGCTGCTCGCGCTCTTCGACGCGCAGGCGCTGAGCCGACACCTGGACTTCGCCGCGCGCGCCCTGCGCGAGGAGGGCGTCGGCTACTACACCATCGGCTCGGCCGGGCACGAGGGGAACGCCGCGGTCGCGATGGCGCTGCGGCCCACGGATCCCGCGCTGCTCCACTACCGCTCGGGCGGCTTCTATCTGGCGCGCGCGGCGCAGGTCGCCGGGCGGGACGGCGTGATGGACGTGCTGCTCGGCCTCGTGGCCGCGCGGGACGAGCCCATCGCGGGTGGGCGCCACAAGGTCTTCGGACACCGCGCGCTGGCCATCTCGCCCCAGACCTCGACCATCGCGAGCCATCTGCCGCGCGCGGTGGGCCTGGCCTTCGCCATCGGCCACGCGAAGAAGCTCGGCGTGGAGGTCGAGACGCCCGACGACGCGGTGGTCGTCTGCTCCTTCGGGGACGCGTCGCTGAACCACTCGACGGCGCAGGGCGCGCTCAACGCGGCCGCCCACGCCAGCCACCGACACGTGCGGCTCCCGCTCCTGTTCGTCTGCGAGGACAACGGGCTGGGCATCAGCGTGCCGTCGCCCGCGGGCTGGGTGGAGGCGAGCCTCTAGACGCGCCCGTCCATCCGGTACTTCGCGGCCGACGGCTGCGACGCGGTCGAGGCGCTGGCGGTGGCGACGGAGGCGGTCGACTACGTGCGACGACGGCGCCGCCCGGCCGCGCTTCATCTGTCGGTGGTGCGGCTGCTCGGCCACGCGGGCTCGGACGTGGAGCTGGCCTACCGCAAGATGGACGACATCCGCGCCGCCGACGCGCGCGATCCGCTGCGGCTCACCGCCCGCCGCCTGGCCGAGCGAGGCGTCCCGCTCGAGACCATGCGCTCCCGCTACGAGGCGGCCCGCGCGCACGTGGCGGAGCGCATGGAGCGCGCGCGGCGAAGCCCGGGGCTCCGGGACGCGGCGGACGTCATGGCGCCGCTGAGCCCGCGCACGCCCGAGCGGGTGGCGACCGAGGCGCGGCGCGCGCCCGACTTCGAGCTCCGCCGCGGCTTCTGGGGCGACAAGCTCCCGGAGTCCGAGGGCCCGATGACCCTGGCGGAGTCCATCCGGCACACGCTCGGCGAGCTGCTCCTGAAGCAGCCGGGCATGATCGTGTTCGGCGAGGACGTGGGGCGGAAGGGCGGCGTCTACGGCGTCACGCGCGGGCTGCAGAGGCGGGCGAGCCCGGCCCGGGTCTTCGACACCTTGCTCGACGAGCAGACCATCCTGGGCCTCGCGCTCGG
The DNA here is from genome assembly GCA_004213565.1 of Sandaracinaceae bacterium. Taxonomy (GTDB): domain Bacteria; phylum Myxococcota_A; class Polyangia; order Polyangiales; family Sandaracinaceae; genus JAVJQK01. The sequence goes on along the minus strand of SHBB01000419.1, from coordinate 830 downwards.
CTGCGCGCAGCACGGTTTGTTGCCGTTCCCCGAGATCCAGTATCTCGCCTATCTGCACAACGCCGAGGACCAGCTGCGCGGGGAGGCGGCGACCCTCGCGTTCTTCTCGAACGGCCAGTACCGGAACCCGATGGTCGTGCGCATCGCCGGGCTCGCCTACCAGAAGGGCTTCGGCGGCCACTTCCACAACGACGACGCGGTCGCGGTGCTGCGGGACATCCCGGGGCTCATCGTGGCCGCGCCCAGCCGCGGGGACGACGCGGCCGCGATGCTGCACACCTGCGCGGCGATGGCCACGGTGGACGGCGCGGTCTGCGTGTTCCTCGAGCCCATCGCGCTCTACCACACCCGGGATCTGCACGAGCCCGGGGACGGACGCTGGTGCGCGCCCCACCGCGCCATCCCCGAGCACGTCCCGCTGGGCGAGCCGCGCGTGTACGGGGACGGCGTGGATCTCCTCATCGTGAGCTTCGCCAACGGCGTCCCCATGAGCCTGCGCGTCGCCCGCCGCCTCGCAGCGGAGGGCGTGCACGCGCGCGTGCTCGACCTCCGCTGGCTCAGCCCGCTCCCCGACGCGGCGCTCCTCGCGCACGCCGAGGCCTGCGGCCGGGTGCTCATCGCCGACGAGACCCGGAAGAGCGGCGGCGTCTCCGAGGGCGTCATGGCCGCGCTCCTCGACGGTGGCTTCCGCGGCCCCCTCCGCCGCGTCACCAGCGCGGACAGCTTCGTCCCCCTCGGCCCCGCCGCCGACCACGTGCTGCTGTCCGAGGACGCCCTGTTCGAGGCTGCTCGGGCCCTGATCTCGTGACCGACCTCACGCGGCGTGGAGC
>SHBB01000418.1 GCA_004213565.1 Sandaracinaceae bacterium | reverse complement strand
CGCGCCGATGTCTTGATCCAGCGCTACCGGCGCATCGTCGAGCAGGATCCGCGGGAGACCTTCGCGTTCCGTCGCCTCCTGGACCTCTATCGCGAGCGCGACGGCAACATCGACCGGCTCGTGGAAGACCTCCGCGCGCAGATCGCGGCGGACGGCGAGGCCTACGCGCCGCGCATGATGATCGGGCACATCTTCAAGGCACAGAATCACGCCGACGAGGCGCGCGCCGCCTATGAGCGCGCGTCGGAGCTGCGCCCGCGAGAGGCTGCGCCCCGGATCGCGCTGGCGCAGATCGAGCGGGCGGCCGGCGCGTCCGCCGCCGCGCGTCAGCGCTACGAGGAGGCGCTCGAGCGCACCCGCGAGCGGCTCGCCCGCGAGGAGCTGCTCCGCGAGGTGGCCCAGCTCGCCCTCGAGATGGACGACTTCGAGGCGGCGCGCGGCTTCTACGAGGAGCTCGCCCGCGGCGGGGACGGAAGCGTCTACCTGCGCGCCGAATACGCACGCGCGTTGTCAGCGGCGCGGGAGTGGGACCGCGCGGTCGAGGAGTACGAGCGGGTGATCCGCTCCCTCCGTGGTGACAACCGCGTGCTGCCGCCCGTCCTCCTCGAGCTGTCGCGCGCCCAGCTCGAGCGCGCCGATCCCGAGGCCAGCATCGAGACCCTCGATCGTGCGCTCCGGCTGGCGGGGCGTCAGGCGGGGATCCGCGCGGAGATCTACGACCAGCTCCTGCTCGCGCACCGCCGCACCGACCGGCTGCCCGCGCTCGCCGAGCGCCTGCGCGGCGAAGCGGGGCGCGGCTTCGAGTCGAACGAGCTGCTCGGGCGCATCGAGGACGAGCTCGGCAACGACGCCGAGGCGCTCGAGGCGTACCGGCGCGCCCTCCGCTCTCGCCCCCGAGACATCGACACCCGCGTCCGGATCATCCAGCTCCTGAGCCGCTCCGGGCGGCTCGACGACGTCATCGACGAGTACCGCGCGCTGATCCGACAGGCGCCTCGCGAGCCGCGCTTCGTGATCGAGCTGGCGCAGCTCCTGATGCAGACGGACCACCGCGAGGACGCGCTGCGGCTCCTGCGCGACACGGGGCGCCGTCACGCTCGCGACCCGATCCTGCACCAGCAGCTCGCCGAGCTGTACGCGCGCTGGGGCGAGGAGGCGCTGGCGGCCAGCGAGATCGAGCTGCTTGCGCGGATCGATCCGCGCGATCCGGTGCACGTGATCGCGCTCGGCGCCTCCCAGTTCGATCGGGGCGAGCGGGAGGCGGCGCTGGCCACCTGGCGTCGCGTGCTCGAGGTCGAGCGCGGCGCCGAAGGCCACGCCACCCTCGCGCAGATCTACGGCGACCACGATCTGCTGCCCCTGGCCATCGAGCAGTGGCGCGAGGCGGTCCGACTCGAGCCCGAGGAGGTCGGGCACGTGCGCGGGCTCGCCACGGCGCTGGAGCGCAACCGGCAGAACGACGCGGCGGAGGCGCAGTGGCAGCGCGTGCTCGAGCTGGCGGGGGACGACCGCGTGGCGCGTCGCGAGGCGCGCGAGCGGATCGTCGGCATCTGGTCGCGGACTCGTCAGCTGCCCACCCAGATCCGCGAGCTCGAGCGCCGCTTCGCGTCGGAGCCGCCCGACGCCGAGGCGGGGCGGTTCCTGGCGGAGGCGCACCGGCGTCGTGGCCCACAGCACCAGGCGCAGGCCGAGCGTGTGCTCGAGCGTGTGGCCGAGATCGCGCCGGGGGACGTCGAGAGCCTGCTCGCCCTGGAGCGGATTCGACGCCACCGCGGCGACCTCGCCGGCGCGATCGACGTGCTGCGTCGGCTGCGCGACGCCGATCCGCGGCGCGCGGCGCACTACCTCCAGCAGATGGCCGAGCACGCCCTCGCCCTGTACCGGGACGAGGAGGCGGTGCGGTACGCGGCCGAGGCGGTCGAGCGGAACCCGGACGACGCGTCGGGACATCGACGGCTGGCCGACCTCTACCGCGCGCGACAGGACATGCCGCGCGCCATCGCGAGCTACCAGCGCGCGCTCGAGCTGAACGAGCGCCTCTATCCGGTCTACTTCGAGCTCGCGGAGCTCTACCTGGCGCGCGGCGAGTCGGCGCGCGCCGATCGACTCTACCGCCAGGTGCTCCGGATCACGCCCGACGACGACCTCGTCTCGCGCGCGGCCCGCGCCTCGATCCAGATCAACCTCGGCGCCGGCACGCTCGTGGAGCTCGAGCGCGACCTGCTCCCGCTCGCCCTCGGTCACCCGCAGCGACCCATCTTCCGGCGCATGGTGGTGGAGCTCTACGACGCGTACGCGGGCCCGCTCGTCCTGCGCGCGCGGCGCGGAGGGGAGGGCGCGGCCGAGGCCCGCGAGGAGCTGCGTCAGATCGGGACGCGCGGGATCAAGCCGCTCCTCGAGGCCCTGGCCGACGCGGACCCGTCCCAGCGACGCGTCGCCCTCGACATCCTCGGCGACCTCGGCAACCCGAACGCGGCCGCGCCGCTCCTCGCGGTGGCCGAGAACCCCGCCCTGGACCTCGGGAGCCGGTTGCAGGCCCTGCGCGCGGCCGGCGCGGTCGCCGACGCGTCCGAGGTCGGGCGCCTCGTCGCGCTCGCGGAGGGCGACGACCATCGCCTGAGCGGGCTCGCGGCGTGGAGCCTGGCGCGACTGGGAGGGCGCGAGGCCGAGCGCGCCCTGCGGCGCCTCCAGCGCAGCGACGACACGCAGGTGGTCGGCTACGCGGCCATCGGGCTCGGCCTGCACTCCGCCGCCGGGTCGGGGCGTGGCGGCGACACCGCCGCGGAGCTCGAGCGCGTCGTGCGCAGCGCCACGGATGAAGACATCTTGCATGCTTCCATCTGGGCGCTCGGACGCGCGGGGGACGCGCGACACGCGCCGGCCCTCGCCGAGGTCCTCCGCACGCGCGGCGGCGCGACGTCGCGGATCGCGGCCGAGGCCCTCGGGCGGATCGGCGGCGACGAGGCACGCGACGCGCTCATCGGCGCGCTGTTCGACCCCGACGCGCAGCTGCGCCGGGCCGCCGCGCTCGCGCTCCGTGCGCGCTCCGACGAAGGCGCCGACGGAGGCGCCGACGACGAGGAGGAGGCCGAGCTGCCGGCCCCCCACGCCTTCGAGCGCGTGCGCGACTACGTGCTGCGTGTCGTGCGGGCAGAAGACGCGGCGCTGCCGCCAGTGGAAGATCTCTCGGCGTGGGCGCCCGCGCTCGAAGAGGCGGCCTCCCTCGCCCTGCGCGGTCCGGTCGAGCGAGCCCTCCCGGCCCTCGACGTGCTCGGCGCGCGCGCACACGGGCTGTCCCTCGGGCCCCTGACCGCCGATCTCGACGCCTGGCCGGACGGGCCTCGCAGCGCCGCCGAGCGCGCGCTGGACCAGCTCGGGGACGGGCTGGTGGACGAGCTGGTCGAGGCGGCCGCGCACCTCGACGCGGCGGTGCGGGTGGCGGCGGTGCGCCTGCTCGCGCGCCTGGACCACCCCGACGCGGTGAGCGCGGTGGCCGCCTCGCTGTCGAGCCCGCCCGCGTCGGTGCAGCGCGCCGCGCTGGACGCGCTCTCCGAGGCGACCCGGACGCCGAGCGGCGCCGTGGTGGCGCGGCTGTCCGAGATCGTGCGCGAGCATCGTGACTGGTCGATGCGAACGCGCGCGGCCGCGGCGCTGGGTCGGTCTCGCGACGAGGCGGCGCGGGCGGCTCTGCGGGGGGCGCTGACCGAGGACCCCTACGCCTTCGTGCGCCAGGCGGCCGCCGCGGCGCTCGGCGTGGAGGCGAACGCGCAGGATCTGGAGGCGCTGGAGCGGGCCCTGGCGCGCGACGAGGAGCCGAGGGTCCGAGCGTCGGCCGCGGCGTCGCTGATCGCTTCCGGGGGAGAAGCGGCGCAGCGCGCGCGGGCCCAGACGCGACGCGACGCGAGCCCGCGGGTTCGCGCGGTCACCGAGCCTGAGTCGGGCATTCGTTGACCTCGGGACCCGAGCTGGCTTAAAACGGGCTGGCTCAGAACGGGCTGGCCCATCGGGCTGGCAGCAGGGGCCGGGAATTCCACACCCCGTCGGTCGGGTCTTGGTACGTTATCGTCATGGAAGAGGACATCGGGATTTCGTGTGGCAGCTGCGACACGTTCAGCCCGATGGGCACGGAACGCTGTCCGCTCTGCGGGCACGACCTCGCCCTGTTCTCGCGCCCGTCCGCGCCCAGCAGTGCCGCGCCATCTTCGACGGCGCATCCCAAACCAGTGCAGCCCACGGAGCCGGCGCACGCCGCCGCGCCGTCCCGGGAGGATGAGATGGAGCAAGCCAGGTTCTACGTCTGCAAGGAGTGCTCGACCCCGGTTCCGTCGGGCCACAAGTTCTGTGGTGCATGCGGCGCGACCGTCCCGAAGGACGTGCTCGAGCGCCAGGTGGACTTCTTCGGCAGCATGCAGGCGCCCGGCAAGGCGCGCCTGATCCTCATCCGCGGCAACGAAGAGGCCGACGGACTGAGCTATCTCCTCCAGGGCACGGAGCACATCGTGGGCACGACGGACGCCCAGATCCCGTTCCCGACCGATCCGTGGATCAGCCCGCGCCACGCCAACTTCTTCTACCGCGGCGACAAGCTCTTCGTGCGAGACGAGGGCAGCGTCAACGGCGTCTACCTGCGCATCAAGAAGCCCAACCCGCTGAAGCCGAACGATCACTTCCTGTGCGGGGAGCAGGTCTTCCGGCTCGAGGCGACGCCGAAGGACACCTCGGGCCCGGATCCCGACCAGACCTATTTCTACTCCTCGCCCAAGCGCCCGAGCCCCTTCCGGGTGGTCCAGGTGCTCGCGGGTGGCCAGGACGGGATGGTCTACTGCGCGCGCGAGAACGCCGTGCAGATCGGTCGCGAGGACAGCGACATGAACTTCCCCGACGACGTCTTCATGTCGGGCAGCCACGCGAAGGTCGAGCTCGCCGGCGACGGCCAGTTCTCGCTCGTGGACCTCGGCTCGCGCAACGGCACGTACGTGCGTCTCGGCAAGGAACGCGAGCTGGGCAACGGCGACTATCTCTTCGTCGGCCACCAGCTGCTGCGCGTCGAACAGACCGCCTGAGCGAGGCTCCGCTACTCGATCAGGCGCTCGATGATCGCCCGGTCGGGTGCGTCGGGCGCGAGCGCGAGGTAGCGCCGGTAGGCGTCAGCGCCGCGTCGTGTGTCGCCGAGGCGCATGTAGGCGCGACCGAGCTGGCGGTGGACCTGCGCGTTCCGAGGCTGGGCACGGGCGGCCCGCTCGAAGGCGGCGATGGCGCCGCGGAGGTCGCCGCGGCTCATCCGGTCGCGGCCGTCGTCGAACGGATCGGGCGTGGTCGGGGGCGCCGGCGTGGGATCGCGCGGCCCCGGGCGCGGGCGGCGCTGCGCCTCCGTCGCTCGTGGGCGGGCGATGGGCGCGGACTCCTCGTCGCTCTCCTCGTCGCTCTCCGCGGCCGTGCCCCCCTCCGCGGCCGTGCCCCCCTCCGCGGCCGTGCCCCCCTCTGCGCCGACCTCTTCCGCCGCGGGGCGCTCCGCGGCGGGCTCGCGCTCCGGGGCGGCCGCTTCCTGCGCCGATGTCGGCGCCGCCGGCTCCGGCTCGGTCGGGGGCTGCGACTCGGCGCGGTCGACCGGATCGGCAGAGCTCGCCGGAGCCGTGGGCCGGGCCCACAGCCAGACGCCGAAGGCGAGCAGCGCCAGCGCGCCCGCGAGGGCGTAGAGCCACGTGTGCCCACGCGCCGGCTGGACGACGGCGCGGATGGCCTCCTCGGTCGTCGCCTCGCGCGCCTCCTCATCGTCGTCGTCGTCGTCTTCGAGGGCCGCCGCGGCGAAGCTGCCGTGCCCCAACCGTTCATCGGCGCGGTCCCCCAGAGCGTCCACCGCGGACTCGACGGCCGCGCCCATCTCCGCCGCGCTCGGCCAGCGCTCGTCGGGGTCTTTCGCCAGAGCGCGGAGCGCGACCCGCTCGAGCGCGCGCGGGATCCCCCACGACGGCTGCACGCGGCGCGGCGGCACGGGCTGCTCCATGAGGTGCTTGGTGATGATGCCCAGCGCGGTCTCGGCCGAGAACGGCACCTTGGCGCAGAGCAGGTGGTAGAGGACCACCCCCGCCGAGTAGAGGTCCGCGCGCGGATCGATCGCGTCGCCTCGCGCCTGCTCGGGGGCCATGTACTCGGGCGTGCCGCAGACGTAGCCGTCCTTGGTGATCGCGGTGCTCTTGCCCTCGGACTCGGTGATCTTCGCGATCCCGAAGTCGCAGACCTTGACCCGGAACCCACCGCCGCGGGTCTGGATCACCACCAGGTTCTCGGGCTTCAGGTCCCGGTGGATGATGCCCGCGTGATGCGCCTCGTCGAGGGCGCGGAGCATCTGGGTCATGATCTCGCCGATGTGACGCGGTGACAGGGGCGCGTCGTGGTCGATCAGCGTCTGCAGATCCTCCCCCTCGAGCAGCTCCATCGCGATGAAGAGGGTGCCGTCGCCCGCCTCGCCGAAGTCGATGATCTGCAGCGAATTCGGGTGCGAGAGGCGGCTCGCGGCGCGCGCTTCGCGGTGGAATCGCTTGGCGATGCGCGGGTCGCCGCCGAGGTGGCGGTGGAGCACCTTGATGGCCACGGGCTTGCCGAGCGAGACGTGCTCAGCCCGGTAGACGCGGCCCATCGCCCCCTCGCCGATCTGCTCCGACAGGGTGAACTTCTGCGCGATGGTCCGTCCGATCCACGGGTCATCGGGCTCGGGCTCGGCTCGCGGCTCGCCGGAGGGTTGGGTCATGATGCGGGAGCGCCGGAGCGCAGCGGGACGCGGTGGGCGCGCGGGGCGGCTGGGTCGACGTCCGGAAGCATAAGGGATGGCGGGCGTGGCGAAAAGCCATTGGCCTCCCGGGAATCCTTGACCATTCCGCCCGCGGGCCGGTATCGTCCGCACGGTTTCGCCGTCCCTGCGGCCTCGGCCAACAGAAGGAGATCCTCCGTGATCGTCTGCCCTCGCTGCGGCAAGGAGAATCAGGACCACTACAAGTTCTGTCTCGGGTGCGGAGCCGAGCTGCCTCGGAACGCCGAGCAGCCGAAGAGCTTCAACGCTCCGACACCCCCCGGCGGTACGCCCGTCGCGGGAGGTGGGGCTCCGTCTCCTGCTCCCGCACCTCAATTCGGTGGCGCCGCTGCGGGGCCGCCCCCGGCTGCGGCCCCTGCGCCCGCCCCGGCACCCGCTCCGGCACCCGCTCCAGCTCCAGCGGCCGGATCCGCCCCGGCTCCAGCGGCCGCGCCTGCGCCCGCTCCAGCGGCTGCGGCGCCTTCCCCGGCTGCGGCCCCTGCGCCGGCACCTTCCCCGGCCGCGGCGCCTTCCCCGGCTGCGGCCCCTGCGCCGGCGGCGCCGTCCGGTGGCTTCGGTGGGCCGTCCCCGGCGCCCGGAGGCAACGGCGCGCCCGCGGCCGGAGGCGCGCAGGTTCCGTGCGCCAAGTGCGGGACGAGCAACAACAAGAACTTCAAGTTCTGCGGCTCGTGCGGTCATCCGTTGCAAGACGCCGCGCCTGCCCCTGCGCCCGCGGCGCCCGCTCCCGCCCCCTCGGGCGGCGGCAACGGCACGCTGGTCCTGATCCGTCCCGACGGCACCGAGGGCGACTCGGTCTCCATCAGCGACGGCTCGATCGTGGGCCGCGAGACGATGCCGCAGTTCGCGAGCGACACGTACCTGTCCCCGCGCCACGCCAGCTTCCATTTCGGCGGCGGCCGCGTGACGGTGCGCGACCTCGGCAGCCTCAACGGCGTCTACCGGCGGATCATGGCCGAGGAGCCGGTCGAGCTGAAGGACGGGACCGTCTTCCGCGTCGGCCAGGAGATCATCCGGTTCGAGCGCCTGTCCGAGCCCGACGCGGGGCCCGACGGTGTGGAGAAGATGGGGAGCCCGCGCGAGGGGCTCGTCGGCCGCATCTGCCTGGTCACCGGGCGCGAGACGCTTGGCAACTGCTACGCGGTGCCGGCGGAGGGCCTCCACCTGGGCCGCGAGCGCGGGGACATCCTCTTCCCGGACGACGGCTACGTCTCGGGCCTGCACGCGCGCATCCACGGCGAGGGCGGACGCATCTACCTGACGGACGTCGGGAGCTCCAACGGCACCTTCCTGCGCCTCGAGAGCGACGCCACCGTCGACGCGGGGTCGATGGTCCTCGTCGGCCAGCAGCTCTTCCGTATCGAGTTCTGAGCGCGGGAGCTCATCCGCGCGCCGCCGTCACGCGTTGGCGGCGCTGGCGCGGGCGGAGAGGCGCTCGCGCTCGAACTTGTCGAGGCGCAGCTGGATCGCAACGGGCTGCTCGATCGGGGCGGCGTGGCTCGCGCCGCGCAGCAGGAAGAGCTCCGCGCCCGGGATCACCTCGGCCATGTGCTCCGCGAGGGCCGGCGGCGTGAACGTGTCGCGCTCGGCGGCGACCACCAGGGTCGGCACGGCGATGCGTTCCAGGATGTCCTCCGCGGTGTGCTCTCCCGCGTGGCGGAGCATCGCGAGGAAGATCTGCGGGTCCATCGCGGCGACGTGCTCCATGTAGGGCCGGAAGTCCTCTTCCCGGATGGCGAGCGCGTCGACCTCCTTGGAGAGGCGCGCGATGTGGAACGCCAGCTTGGCCGGGATGCGACCCCAGAGCGCGCGGGCGAGGCCCTTGCGACGCTCGACCGCCTCCAGGATGCCGGGGAGGACCTGCTTGAGCATGTCGCTGCCGTGGAAGGTGGCGGTGACCCGGCCGTAGCTGCCGCACATGAGCACCAGCGCGCGCACCCGAGAGGGGGCGAGGCGCTGGGCCTCGAGCGCCACCTGGGTCCCCATGCTGTGGCCGACCAGGATCGCCTCGTCCACCTCGTGCGCGTCGAGCACGCTCAGCAGATCGCGGGCGTGGGCCGGCACGTCGATGCGCGCGGGGTCCACGGGCAGCCCGCTACGACCGTGCGCGCGGTAGTGCCAGTGCAGCACGCGGTGGGTTTCGGCGAGGTGAGGCTGGAGGTACTTCCAGGCGAAGCCGTCGCAGCCGATGCCGTCGTTGAGCACCACCGTGGGGCCCTCGCCACGTGCGCCCCAGAAGAGGCGCGTCCCATCCTCTGCGCTCGCGAAGCCCTGCCGGTCGTACTCCATGACCGGGTGCCTTAGCGC
>SHBB01000417.1 GCA_004213565.1 Sandaracinaceae bacterium | reverse complement strand
CACGAGTGGCCGCTGGCCCCGCACGAGCTGGACCGCTTCGCGGCGCGCTTCGCCGAGAGCCTGGCCCACCCGGTCGAGCGCGATCTCGCCCCCGGGGTCGTCTCGATGCTCTCGACCCACCTCATGTACCAGCTCGGTCAGGGACGCTGTCACCCGTTCGGCTCGCTGGTGCCGGAGCGCGTGGCGGAGGTCTTCTGGAGCCCGCCCGAGGAGTCGGGGGAGGAGCCGGTCGAGGCCGACGCGGCGGCGACGTTCTTCTCGATCTCGGCCGCCTTCTATCGCTTCCTCGCGAGCGAGGGGCGGCTCGAGCCGTCGCAGGCGCAGTACCTGGCGACCACGTTCAGCCGGCTCGCGTTGTCGACGCAGGCCGTGCTCGGCATGGGCCCGCTCCCGCGCAGCCGCTTCGCCTGCTGACGGCGCGGGCTCCAGACACGAGAAAGGCCCGCTCCGGAGAGGAGCGGGCCCAGCTTCGCGTTCGACGAGTAGTCGAGCGTTGGCGTCACTCGACGCCGATGAACATCACCATCACGAAGACGATCACGCTCATCACGCCCCACACGCCGGCGAGGAACGCGACGAAGAGGGGCAGGATGCGCTCGCCCACGATGACCGCGGGCGCGAGCCCGATCATGATCAGCGCGAGCAGGCCGCCCCACAGTGGCTCGGAGTGCTCGGCGAACCACAGGTAGCTGATCACCGTCACCGACGCCGCTCCAGCCGCGAAGCTGAAGAGGGCGAGCAGGATCACGAAGAACTTCTGGCCGAGCCCGGTGAAGTGCGCGATCGCCGCCAGCAGCGCGGCCACGCCGACCAGGCCCCAGCCCCACACGCCCGACACGCCGACCGTGAGCACGGAGGCGATGCCCATCGAGCCCGCGAGGAAGAAGGTGAGGAAGAACTCGGGGTTGGCGAGGATGCCCTTCCCCTTGGCGATGGCTGCTTCGGTGCTCATGTGACGCTCACTCGGCTACTGGGCCTGCTGCCGCTGCAGGACCACGAAATGCATTTTCGAGAACTCGGCCTGGCCGAGGGTATAGATCACTTCGGACAGGGTACGGAAGGGGGTCCGGTTGTCCGCGATGATCTGCACGGTGCCGTTGAAGGGCCGCGAGGGGTTGCTCGCCGCGATCAGCTTCAGCCGGTCGCGGTGCTGGATCATGATGTTGTGGAGCGGGGTGATCAGGAAGCCGGTCCCGCCGCCCTGCTTCTGGCTGGGGTCGACCATCCCGTTGCGGAGCGTGAGGATCTGCCGCCCGTCGACCACGATCTCCGTCCGCGAGAGCTGCACCGGGACGGCCTGCTCGAGGTCGGCGCGCGAGGTCGAGTAGGGGATCTGGAGCTCGGCCGACTGCACGACGTTCGCGCTCTCCTGCGCGAACTGCATGATCATGAAGACCAGCAGGATCGTCATGACGTCCATCAGCGGGTAGATGTTGAGCGCCTGCTCGTCGGGCTCCGCGTGCTTGCGCATCTTGCGCCGGACGAGCTGCTTCACCGCCGACATCGACGCGGGCGTCTCGTTCTCCTCGGAGGCTTTGGTTTCTTCCGCCATCAGGTCGCCTCGCCTCTACCGAACGCCCGCAGAGAGGAGCACCTCGGGGAAGAGCTCCTCGGTCCCGTCCGCGCGGAGCGCGTCCATCGCGCCGACCAGGTGCTGGAACTCCACCTCGGGGTCCGCGCTGACGATGACCTTGCGCTCGTCGGGGAACTCACTGTGAACCCGGGCCGCGCACTGCGTGAGGCCAGCCCAGTCGTACTCGCCGCCTCGGTTGGCGACCGTGATGACGCGGCCGCTCTGCGTCTGCTCGCAGCCCGGGGCGAGCTTGCCGCCCGAGCCGCTGACGATGACGCCCGCGCTCGTGATGGTGACGCTGAGGTTCAGCGTGCTTCCCGCGTCGTCGAGCTGTGTCCGTCCCACCCGCCGACCGAGCGACGGGAGCTGCGCGTCGATCTGGGCGACCGCGAGCACCGCCTGCACCGTGGCGAGCAGGAAGATGATGATGTTCACGACGATGTCGAGGAACGGGACGATGTTCAGCTCGCCCGCGATCTCCGAGGGATCTGGGTCGGAATGCTTCGTCCGCTTTCGGACGTAGGCACGTTGCTGCGGAGTGAGCTTGGCCATGAGTGCGGCGCTCTACGGCAGCTCAGCGGCCCTTGAGGAGGAGGAGGTTCTCGAGCTTCATGACCGAGCGCTCCATGTCGTGCTTGATGCGCTTGACCATGCCGTGAATGATCAGGTGGAAGATCATGCAGAGCACGGCGATGCCGAGGCCGAGCGCCGTGTTCCACATCGCCTCCGAGATACCCGCCGACAGGAGGGCCGAGCGCTGCGCCGGGGCGGCGTGAGCGACGGCGCCGAAGGCGCGGATCAGACCGGAGATGGTGCCGAGGAGACCGATGAGCGTCGCGATGTTCGCGAGCGTCCAGAGCGCGCCGACGCGCTTCTCGAGCTCGGGCATCAGCTCCGCCATGCGCTCTTCCATCGACGCGATGACCGCCTCTTCACCCCGGTTGACCTGGGTGAGGCCGGACTTGACGACCTGGAGGAGCGGCAGCGGCGCCGCCTCGCAGAGCTTGATCGCGCGATCGATGTTGCCGGCCTGAACCAGCTTACGGATCTGCGCCATGAACTCCTGGCTGTTGACGCGATACTTCGTGAGGATGAAAACGAACCGCTCCGCGATGATCGCCAGCACGATGGCCAGAACGACGATGTTCACAAACGAGAACGGCGCCCCATCCATCATGGCGTGCCAGATTTCCTGCATCAGCGAGGCTCCTTTCGACCGCGTCCGGCGGTACCCAGCGACTTACGGGGACGGCTCTGGCTCTCTGCCGTTCTGAGTCCCCGGGTACGAAAATGTTCGTTCTTCAGTGGCAGCAGCACGTGCTTTCCGTCGCCCCACCTGCAGGGCCGAGTTCTACCCGTCCGCGGGCCTCGATGCCAGCGTGATCCGCACCGGCCGAGAGAGGACGGGGGCGGATCGGAGGGGGTCGACGAAAGAACGCATGACCGTCCCGGCACCAGGCCGAAAAGGACGACGGAAGCTACCGTAGGCATTCGAGGATTGTCAACGAGTGAGACATCGAGGTTTCGGCCCCTGGGCATGTACGGCGGGTCGCGCCGATCTTTTCGGAACCTCGTCGCGGTCGTGCACTCTAACCCGCCGCCTCGACGACGACGTCGAAGGGCACCTATTACTAGAGCGCGCTGACGCGGTGCGCCGTACGACGATGGACTCCCGGATGACTCGGCTCGGCTCCCGCAACTCGCTGTTGACTTGGCAGATGGGCCCTGTATCATCGCTCGCGCTGTCGAGGTCGATCCCCCCGGGGCCGCTCTGGGCCGCATTCCGAACCGCGAATCACTTCCACGGTAAATGACTTCACGGGCGAGGCGCCGCGAATCCCGCGGGCCAACCCGTAACCGGCATTCGCGACCCACCGGGTCGCTGAGAGCGTACTAGCAGGCGCAGTAGAAGCGCCGGGTTTTGCAGGAGGACCAAGCATCATGGCTACGCTGGCGCATCACTTCGAAGAAGGCGGTTGGGGCATGTACCCCATCCTGGTGTGGCAGATCATCGCGATCGGCATCATCATCGAGCGCGCGATCTACCTCTACCGCAGCTCCATCAACAAAGACGTCTTCCTGGCCACGATGCAGAAGTGCATCCTCGCCGGTGACGTCGCGCGCGCCATCAAGCTCTGCTCCGCCGCGAACGCGCCCCTCGCGCGCATCGTCAAGGCGGGCCTGATGAAGGTCAACCGGCCCGACGCCGAGGTGCAGGCGGCCATGGACGAGGCGGCCCTCCGGGAGCTGCCGAAGATCGAGAGCCGCACCGGCTACCTCGCGCTCCTCGCCAACCTCGCGATGCTCTCGGGCCTCCTCGGCACCGTGACCGGCCTCATCGTCGCGTTCGGCGCGGTGGCGAACGCGGACGGCGCCTCGAAGGCGACCATGCTCGCGAAGGGCATCTCGGAGGCGATGAACTGCACCGCGTTCGGTCTGTTCGCCGCCATCCTCGCGCTGCTCGGCTTCGCCGTCCTCAACGGCAAGACCCAGAGCCTGCTCGACGACATCAACGGCGCGACCGTCCAGGTGATGAACCTGGTCGTGAACAACCGCTCCAAGATCAACCTGCAGGGCGCCGCGGCGTGATTCGCGGGGGCCTGCTCTTCGCTGTCCGTTCTCTCGGACGATGAAGCGGGCCCCTCGAGCGGTCCTCTGGTGATCGATTTCGAAGATCCTCTGACCCACGGAGTACGAACATGGGTGGCGTAAGCGTCGAAGGCGGACACGGCGGAAAGAAGAGCGTCGACAGCGAGATCCCGCTCGTCCCGTTCATCGATCTCCTCCTCTGCTGCATCATGTTCCTGCTCGTCACGGCGGTCTGGAACAAGCTGGCTCGGATCGAGACCAACCAGCAGCAGCCGGGTCAGAACGCTCCGATGGATCAACCGCAGGAGGAGCAGATCCGGCTCTTCGTGCACGTCTCGCCCACCGGCTATGTCCTCTCGGACACGGCGGGCGTGCGGATCCAGATCGACAAGGCCGGCGATGTCTACGACCAGGAGGGGCTCCGCGAGAAGCTGCGCGACCGTCGCCAGCAGGAGCCCAACCGGCGCGACCTCATCGTCACGGCCGACGACGGCGTCGTCTACGAGGACATCGTCTCCGCGATGGATATCGTCGTGGGCGAGGGATACGAAGACATGTCGCTCACCCCGCCGCAGATGTGAGCGAGAAGGTTTCAGATGTCGATTCACGCGCCCGGTAGAGTCCTCCTTCACCAGATCCCGCTGAAGTTCGTCCACGATCGCGTGGCGGGCGGCGGCCGGAAGGGTGTCGACGTCGCGATCGCGCTCGTCCCCTTCATCGACTTCCTCATCACCCTGGTCGTCTTCCTGCTGACCTCGTTCAGCGCCTCGGGTGAGCTCCTCGCGCAGCGGCCGAACCTGGTCATGCCCGAGGCGGCCAACGTCATCGACCTCGAGATCGCGCCGATCATCGCGATCGACCCGCAGGTCATCACGCTCGACAACCGGCGCATGGCGGACACGCAGACGCTGGCCGCGAGCGCGCAGCTCGAGCGCATCGAGCAGCTCGTGACGGACCTCGAGACCCTCAAGCGCAACTGGTCGGTCCTCCACCCGCGCGAGCCCTTCTCGGGCACGGTCATCCTCCAGGCCGACCGAAACGTGGACTTCCGCGTGGTGAAGAAGGTGATGTTCTCGGCCGCGCAGGCTGGCTACACGAACATCAGCTTCGCGGTGAACCAGGGCGCTGGCGGCGGCGGCGGCGAGTAAGCGCCGAGCGTCTTCTCCCTTGCCTGGGAGCGCCGACCTCGCGCTCCCCGACGACATGACCGAACAAGACGGCCGCCCCCCGCTCGAACCCGCGCGTCCCGACGTCGCGGAAGCGGAAGGGCGGCCGGCCTACGCTCCGCGCCTGCCCTGGAAATGGATCCTCATCGGGATCGTGGGCATCGGCGGCATCTTCGGCGGCTACTACGTGCGGCGCGACCAGCGGCACGAGGCGCTGCGCGCGCAGATGCTCCAGCTGCACGAGACGCAGCTGGCGGAGGTCCAGGAGCGCTACCTCGCGTATCGTCGCGGCCTCGCGGAGCGGATCATGGAGGCGCACGAAGGCGGCGCGCCGGAGACCTACGCGGACCCGCGGCTCAACGTCGCCGGCCTGCGCGGGGGCGAGGGGCTCTACCTGCGCATCCCCGCGGAGTGGGCGAACACGCCCGAGCGGATCGAAGGCGCGGCGCTGGCCATGGAGAGCGACGCCATCACGCGCTGCCTCGGGATGGCGCCGATGAGCGCGCGCGGGCTCTGGGAGCGGGGGCACTTCCTCACCCCCGAGTACGTGGACCGGATCCGCGACGAGGAAGACGAGATGGACCTCCGGGTCCTCGACGATCAGCTCGGTCGACAGGTCCAGGTCGACACGCCCGTCGTGCTGAGCATGCTCCAGGCGGACTGGTTCCTGCTGGTGCTCGAGCAGGGCGACAACCGCCGAGACCACCCGGTCGACGTGTTCCTCTGGGACCTGAACCGCGACCAGCTGCTCCTGAAGAGCCGCATCCAGGGCCGCGGCCTCCTCGTCCCCGTGCGCATCCGGTTCGAAGGCGTCGACAACCCTCGCTACGAGGGCACCCCGCAGCTCCGCTCGGGCGGCGCCACCGATTGCTCGATCGCCTCGCAGATCCTCGCGCTCACCGGGCGAGAGGGCGTGGAGTTCGAGTCGGGCGAGCAGCTCGAGGCGGCGGCGGCGGAAGACGCGCCCGAGGGTGAGGTGGCCGAAGAGCCGGCGCCCCCGGCGAACGAGCCCGACGCGCTCTAATCTCGGTTGGGCTCGAAGCCGACCTTGAGGCGGCGCGCGACGGCCACCTGCTGGCGCCGCTTGTAGGCGTCGTGGCTCGCGTCGCCCATCTCGTTGGACTGCTCCGTCTCGCGGTCGATGATCTGGAACTCGGTCTGGCCGAAGATCACCGGGCCCAGGGCCCAGGCCGCGGGAGGCGCGGAGTCCATGACTTCCTGCGGGACCCGGACCGGCATGTCGACGACGAAGTGCACCACCCGGTAGCTCTTGGCCGTGAACTGGTTGTCGATGCGGAGGCCCTCGGTCTCCTCGAAGTCCGGCGCGAGCTGCGCCTGCGTGATGAGCTTCGAGAGGTGCGGGTGCCCCTCGCAGGTCGGGCGGAAGGGGAAGAGCGTGTTGGTCGACTCTCGCGGCACCACGTAGTTGAACGGGAAGACGTGGCGCATGAGGTAGTTCATCGTCGGGAAGATGTCTTCCGGAGAGCGGGTGACGATGCGGAAGCGTAGCTTGTCGTAGATCTGCGCCGCGTGCGTCTCCGGTTTGCTCAGGAGCTTCACGTAGAGCGAGTCCTTGTTCTTCCGGCCCCCGATGAACTCGAGGATGGGGAAGCCCTGCGCGAGCATCCCTCCGATCACCCGGTAGACCTTCTGCTCCACGAGGTGGAACAGCTCCTGGTCGGAGATGGGGAGCATGAAGAGCAGCTCGCGCGCCTCGAGGTGATGGATGATGTGCATCACCTTCAAGATCGCGCACGCGCACAGCTGCCGATGCCCCTTGCTCGAGGCGAGCATGAGCAGCGAGGTCAGATCCTTGTTCGCCACCGGCTTCGGGATCGGGAAGTCGAAGTTGCGGCGCAGGAAGCCGATGGCCGAGCTCTTGATCGCCTCGGCCCTCGCGCGATCGGCGGGCTTGTCCGGGTCCAGCTCGTGCGAGCGCAGGAACTCGTTCGCCTCGTGCTCGTCGCGGAAGTTGAGGCGATGCCAGTCGATGACCGAGCCGCCCCAGAGGACCAGACGGATCGCCTCGAGCTCGGCCAGGCTCAGGTGGTCGAGCGAGCGGAAGTCGTCGTTGGGAGGCGGGGTCGTCATCGGGGGCGACCCGAGCGGGTCAGGAGGTCGAGCTGCCGGAGGTGCTGGTCGAGGCCTCGGCGGAGCTCTGCACGCTCGTTCGGCCGAGCGCGAGGGTACCGAAGAAGATGCCGAAGGTGATGCCGAGGACGACGAGGTTACCCCAGATCGCGCCCTGACAGCCCGCGAGGGAGAGTCCGACCAGGGCCAGGGCGATGTTCGAGAGCAGCTTCGACACAGGCACTACCTCCAGCTCGCTCGTCGGGGACCGTCGAGGTCCCACCTCATGCGACATGTGTTGAGTTGTCGCACACGAGCTCGCTCAGCGTCCAGTTTTTACCAGGCGGAGCCGTCCCTGACCACGGGTTTTTGGCGCGCTTCGGGGCCGCTCCGCTCTTGCTTATCTGGGACGACGCGCGAGACTACAGCGCGATGAGCGACGATCAAGGCGAGCGAGGAAAAGAGGAGCGTCTGCCGCTCCTTCCACTGCGGAATTCGGTGCTGTTTCCGGCCTCCGTGGTCCCGGTCAACGTGGGGCGACCGCGCTCCGTGCGACTCATCGAGGAGTCGTTCGGGAGGGATCGGCCGACGATCGGGGTGATCGCCCAGAAGGCGGCCGAGACCGAGGACCCCGAGCTCGACGAGATCTACACGCTCGGCACGGTCGCGCGGGTGCTCAAGGTGATCCGGCTGAGCTCGGGCAACTACTCGGTCGTGCTGCAGGGCATCTGTCGGATGCGCATCGTCGAGGCGCACGGCCGCGACCCCTTCCTCACGGCCACCGTCGCGCGCATCCACGAGCCGCCGGTGAAGGACGTCGAGGTCGACGCCCTCGCGGGCAGCCTTCGTACGAGCGGTCGCAAGCTCCTGGATCTGCTCCCCCACCTCCCCCGCGAGGCGAGCGCGGTCCTCGAGAACGTGCAGGACCCCGGCGCGCTCGCGGATCTCGTCTGCTCCAACCTCCCCATCAACACGCAGCTCAAGCAGGAGGTCCTCGAGGAGCTCGACGTGCGCGAGCGCCTGCGTCGGGTGAGCGAGCTGGTGGGGCGTCAATCGCAGGTCTACGAGGTCAAGAAGGAGATCTCGACCATGGTGCAAGAGGAAATGTCGCGCTCACAGCGCGAGTTCCTGCTGCGCCAGCAAATGAAGGCCATCCGGCGCGAGCTCGGGGAGGCCGACGACGACGACGAGATCGAGAACCTGCGCGACAAGATGGCCCGCGCCGACATGCCGCACGAGGCCGAGAAGGCCGCGCGCCGTCAGCTCCGCCGCATGCGCTCGATGAACCCCGCGGGCGCGGAGTACCAGGTCGCGCGCAACTACGTCGAGTGGATGGCGGACCTGCCCTGGAGCAAGAGCTCGGCGGTCCGCCTCGACGTCGGCGAGGCGCGCCGCGTGCTCGACGAGGACCACCACGGCCTCGAGAAGATCAAGAGGCGGATCCTCGAGTACATCGCCGTCCGGAAGCTGAAGAGCGACATCCGCGGGCCCATCCTCTGCTTCGTCGGTCCGCCCGGCGTCGGGAAGACCTCGCTCGGGCGATCCATCGCGCGCGCCACCGGCCGCAACTTCGAGCGGGTCGCGCTGGGCGGCGTGCAGGACGAGGCGGAGATCCGCGGCCACCGTCGCACCTACGTCGGGGCCTACCCGGGGCGCATCATCGCCGCGCTGAAGCAGGCGGGGGCGCGCAACCCGGTGGTCCTGCTCGACGAGGTCGACAAGCTCGGCAACGACTTCCGCGGCGACCCCGCGAGCGCGCTGCTCGAGGTCCTCGAG
>SHBB01000416.1 GCA_004213565.1 Sandaracinaceae bacterium | reverse complement strand
CCGCGATCGCGCGCCAGTTCGCGTTCAGGCGCGCCTCGTCGACCACGCCCTCGGTGAGCGCCCCCAGCGTCGAGGCGTCGTTCTCTCGGCTCACGTCGTCCATCCTCTCCCCGAGCGCGCGACGTCGATCGCGCTGTCGGCCGCGCTCAGGCGCCTCTTCATGGTCGCGGTGGAGCAGTCCAGGGCGTCCGCCGTCTCGCGGATCGACCAGCCCTCGACCCGGTGAAGCAGCCACACCATGCGCTGCTCCACCGGCAGCGTGGCCAGGATCCGGTCGAGCTCGGCGAGCTCCGCCCGCAGGTCGGGGCGGGTCCCGTCCACGGCCCGGGCCGCGAAGCCGGCGTCGTCCGCGCCCCGGTCGAGCTGCACCAGCGACAGCAGCTTGCGCCGCCGCAGGTGGCGGCGGACCTCGTTGAGCGCGATCCGGGAGATCCACGCGCGAAAGGCCCCGCCGTCGCGGAGCGAGGAGAGCCGGCCGAAGGCGATCACGAAGGTGTCCTGCACGATGTCGTCCGCGTCCGCGTGACGGCCCACGAGCCGCACCACCGCCGACGTCACCGCGAGCGCGTGTCGGCGATAGAGCGCCTCCTCGGCCCAGCGATCGCCGCCGACGGCGCGATCCACCAGGGTGTTGTCGTCGATACCGTCGGCCACCGAAGCGGGTCTCCCGCCCTCGCGAGGGACCAGCGCCAGGATCCTCGGGCGCTCGGGGTCGTTCACGCACACAGGATGCGCGCGGAGCGGCCAGATGGCTCATATTCACGAAAGTGAGCCACTTCGGTCGCCACCGACCCTCTCCCTGCGGCATGCGCTGGATCCTCCTCGCGACCGTCGCCAGCGCCGCGTTGGCAGGCGGCTGCGCGATCGACCACGCGCTGCTCCCGAGCGACGCGGGGCACGACGCCGGTCCGAACGCGGACACCGACGGCGACGGCATCCGCGACGAGGACGAGGGCGCCTTCGAGCAGCGCGACTCGGACGGCGACGGCACGCCCGACTACCGGGACCTGGACAGCGACGACGACGGCATCCCCGACGCGCGCGAGGCCGGCGACGCGAACCCGGCCACGCCCCCGCGCGACTCGGACCGTGACGGGGCGCCGGACTTCATCGACCTGGACAGCGACGACAACGGGCTGCCCGACCACGTCGAAGGGGAGGGCGACTTCGACCTCGACGGCATCCCCAACTACGCAGACCTCGATGACGACGCGGACCTCGTGCCGGACCGGCTGGAGCTCGACGGGGTGCTCGACCCGCCGATCGACTCCGACGGAGACGGGCGGCCGAACTTCCGGGACCCCGACAGCGACAACGACCGCATCCTCGACGGCGACGAGTACGGCGCGGACACCGACCGCGATAGCCTCGACGACATCGAGGACCTCGACTCCGACGGGGACGGGATCCCGGACGCGCGCGAGGCGGGCGACGACGATGTCTTCTCGCCGCCCTTCGACACGGACGGCGACGGCATCCCTGACTTCCGTGACCTCGACAGCGACGCCGACGGGTTGAGCGACCGCGCCGAGGTGGAGGGCGGCACGAGCCCCACGCGGTCCGACACGGACGGCGACGGCGTGTCCGACCTCATCGAGCGCGCGGCCGGCACCGATCCCAACGACCCGCGCGTGAGCCCGCTGACCCGCGGCGACTTCGTGTTCGTGGTGGACTACCGCATGCCGCCGGACCCGCCGGTCGACACCCTCGAGTTCCGCACGAGCATCCAGTTCGCCGACATCTACTTCCTCTTCGACGTCACCTCGTCGATGAGCACGGAGCTGTCCACCTTGCGCGCCGCCACCACGTCGCTGCTCGAGAGCCTCACCTGCAGCGACACGGGCTTCGCGTGCCGGACGGACGGAGACTGCGCGGTGGGCCAGGTCTGCAGCCTGACCGGTCGCTGCACCGAGGACCCCACCCGGAGCTCGTGCATCGCGAGCCCGTGGAGCGGGGGCGGCTACTACGAGTCGTCGTTCGTCAACCGCCTGCCCCTGCAGGCCGTGCCCGAGGCGACGCGCGCCGCGCTCGACGTGCCGACGACGGGCACGGTGGAGGAGCTGTTCGGCGCCGCGTGGTCGGTCGTGGACCCGGACGGCTCCCCTGGCGCGGAGACGGGCTGCGCCACCGCGAGCCCCACCCGCGTCGGCTGCGTGGGGTTCCGGGCCGAGGCGGTGAAGATCCTGATCGCCTTCACGGACGAGGACAGCGACGGCCTCGTCACGGCGACGCAGGCGGGCGCCGCGCTGCGCGCCGAGGGGGTCAACGTGCTCGGCGTGTGGAGCGGCGATCCCGCGAGCGCGCAGCGCGCGGATCTCGAGGACCTGGTGCGGGCGAGCGGCTCGCTGAGCGCGTCCGGCGCGCCGCTGGTCTTCGACGGCCGCGACGCGGCGGTCGTGCCCGCGGTGACCGAAGCGATCAACGAGATCGTGGAGGGGGTCCCGCTCCGCGTGACGGTCGAGGTGACCGACGAGCCCGGCGACGACGGCGACGCGCTGCGCTTCGTCGACCACCTCGAGGTCAACACGGGGGGCGGCGCGTGCTCGGCGGTGGCGCCCCTCGAGGACGGCGACGGCGACGGCCGGGCGGACGTCTTCACCGCGCTCGTGCCGGGCACGCCGGTCTGCTGGGACGTTCACCCCGCGCGCAACGACACCGTCCCGCGCACGGTGGAGCCGCAGGTGTTCGAGGCCCGGCTGACGGTGTTCGGTGACGGCTCCCCGCTCGACTCGCGGATCGTCTACTTCCTGATCCCGCCGCGGATCGACCTGCTCGGCGGTCCGTGACGCGGCGGGCTCGGTGCGTCATGTTCACGGCCGATGTGGCGACCCACCGCGCTGGCGTGCCTCGTGGCGCTCGCCTTCGGATGTGACGGCGCGGGCGGCGAGCTCGACGCGGGGTGGCCCGACGTCCAGCCCCCGGTGGGCGATACGGGGGGAGATGCGGTGCGCGGCGCCGTCTTCTACGAGGACCGGGTCTTCGACGAGGGCGGCTTCACGGGCGAGCGGGTCGAGAGACCGGCGCGCGGCGTCCGGGTGCAGCTCTGGGCCGACGGCGCGCTGCTGGCCGAGGCCTTCACCGAAGAAGACGGGGCGTTCGCCCTGGCGCGCAGTGGGCTCGACGCCGGCGACGCGGTGACGGTGATCGCGCGGGCGGAGGCCGAGCGCGCGGGACACACGGTGCGGGTGGCCGACCGGGCGCGGCGGCCGTCGGTGTACGCGCTCGAGGAGCAGGGGCGCGCCGACGAGGCCTTCCGGCTGATCGCCCGCGCGGACGCCGAGGGAGGCGCCTTCAACGTCGTCGACGTGTCGGTCGACGCCTTCGCGCTCTACGCCCCGTTCGTGGGCGAGGCGGCGCCGACCCTCACCTATCGCTGGGAGCGCGGTCGGGGCTTCGACTGCGGCTCCTGCTACGGCGACGACGAGATCAGCCTCGGCGGCGGCTTCGAGGACACCGACGAGTACGACGACGACATCGTGCTGCACGAGCTGGGTCACTACTTCGTCGATCACTACGGGCGCGACACCTCCCCCGCGGGGGCCCACCGGGACCGACAGGTCGAGCCCGAGCTGGCCTACGGGGAGGGCCTCGCCTACTTCTTCGCCGCGATGGTCACCGGGCGTCCCGTGATCGTGGACACCTTCGCCGGGTCGAACCGCGTGATCGATCTCGAGCGCGTGCTGCAGAACGGCGAGTCGCTCGACGTGTTCCGCGGGGTGACGGCGGACGGCCGGCTGCGCGAGGAGATCGTGGCCGGCGTGATGTGGGACGCGTTCGACGGGCCGAGCGACGCGGAGCCGTTCGACCGGGTCGCCCTCGGGGTCGAGGCGGTGATGGCGGTGCTCGTCGATCACTTCGCGCGCTGGCCGTTCGAGGACCGAGGGCCCAGCGGGATCGACCTCAGCGACTACCTCCACGCGCTGGTCTGCGTGGCCGGGGTCCCCGAGGAGGACGCCGCGCGGCTGGCCGAGGATCGCGCGTTCCCGTGGAGCCCCGCCGGGTGTCCGTGAGGGCGATCCGTGATACGGCGAGCGCGATGCGCGTAGCGAGCATGGTGGTGGCGGCGTGGCTCGCCGTGGGGGGCGTGGCGGGGGCGCAGGAGCGGCCGGAGCGTGGGGCGGAGACCCGGGCCGAGTCCGATTCCGAGTCCGCTCCCGCTCCCGATTCCGCTCCCGATTCCGCTCCCGCTACTGAGTCCGATTCCGCGACCGATTCCGCTCCCGATTCCGCTTCCGCGACCGAGTCCGCTTCCGCTACCGAGTCCGCTTCCGATTCCGCGTCCGAGTCCGCTTCCGATTCCGCGTCCGAGTCCGCTTCCGATTCCGCGTCCGAAGCCGCCGACGCCGACGCCGACGCCGACGCCGACGCCGACGCCGACGACTGGGATGGCGGCGACTGGGATGACGGCGGCGACGACGAAGAAGAGACGAGGGGGCCGCCGCCCAGCTACGAGGCGCGGGTCGGGTACGAGCTGCTGGGGGGGGCGATCGGGGCCGCGTCCATGGTGGCGATCGGGATGGCGCTGGGGGCCGGGACGGCGGGGGTCGACCGGGACAACGGCGGCGACGACATCCTGCTCGGCGCGCTCGTGGGGGGCGCGATCGGGTTCCCGATGGGGGCGAGCCTCGGCGTGTGGTTGGCCGGCAACGAGACCGGTGGGAGCGCAGAGGCGGCCGGGCCGGTCGTCGGGTCGCTCACCGGCGCGGCGGTGGGGCTCGGCTTCGGCGCGCTCCTCGGCGCCGCCACCGACGATCCGTGGGCGGGCGCCATCGGCGGGTCCGTGGTGGGCGGGACCCTCAGCCTCCTCGGCGCCTTCCTCGGCTACGAGCTGAGCAGCGGGCCGCACCCGCAGCCAGATGAAGACGCCGAAGAGATCGCGTGGACGCCGATCCTGACCCCGCTGCCGGGCGGCGCGTTCGTGGGCGTCGCAGCCAGCTTCTGACCGCCCGGCGCCGCTCCTCGAGAACGCGGTGGTCCCATCGGCGCGCGCGGACGATGATGGGCGGGGATGGGCCTGCTCGATCCGGAGCCGACGCCGTACGACCCGCTCGCTTGGCGGCGAATGCCGCTCGAGGAGCGAGGGAGGCTCGTCTGTGAGGCGTGGGCGATGCAGGGCTACGGGGCGCCGCTCGCCATCTACCTCGCCTACGGGCTCAAGGTCCTCGGCTACGTCGGCGCGTGGGTGCTCTTCTGCGGGCTCTCGCCCAGCCTGGGCGGGCCGCTCGAGATCGGGGCGTGGTGGCTCGAGCCGCTCGCGTTCCAGAAGGCGATCCTCTGGAGCATGCTCTTCGAGGTGCTCGGGCTCGGCTGCGGCAGCGGCCCCCTCACCGGGCGCTACTTCCCTCCCGTCGGCGGCTTCCTCTACTTCCTGCGCCCCGGCACGACCAAGCTCCCGCTCTTCCCGCGCGCGCCGCTCATCGGAGGCGTGACGCGCACCTGGCTCGACGTGGCGCTCTACGCGGCGCTGCTCGGCGCGCTGACGACGCTGCTCGTCTCCCCCACGCTCGACCCGCGCCTCCTCGCCGCCGTCGCGCTGCTCGTGCCGGTCTGCGGTCTGCTCGATCGCACCCTCTTCCTCGCCGCGCGGGCCGAGCACTACTGGGTCACCGTGCTCGTCTTCCTCTTCGCCGGCGACTGGATCGCGGGCGCGATGGCGGTGCAGCTCGCCTTGTGGTTCTTCGCCGGCTTCAGCAAGCTGAATCACCACTTCCCGACCGTCGTCTGCGTGATGACGAGCAACGGGCCGCTCACTCGCTTCCCCTGGCTCCGCCGCCTCATGTACAGGCGCTTCCCGGACGATCTCCGGCCCTCGCGCCTCGCGGGGGTGCTCGCGCACGTGGGGACGGCGCTCGAGCTCGGCGTGCCGCTCGTCCTGCTCTTCAGCGCGACGTTCGACCCGGGCGGCGTGTCGCTCGTGGTGGGCATGGTCGCGATGCTGCTCCTGCACGGCTACATCACGAGCAACGTCCCGATGGGGGTCCCGATCGAGTGGAACGTGATGGTGGTCTACGGGGGCTTCGCGCTCTTCTGGGCGCACCCCGACGTCGCGATCTGGGATCTCGGCTCGCTGCCCCTCGCCCTCTTCCTCGCGGTGACGCTCGTCGCGCTGCCGCTCCTGGGCAACCTCCTGCCGGACCGGCTCTCGTTCCTGCTCTCGATGCGCTACTACGCGGGCAACTGGGCCTACTCGGTGTGGCTCCTGCGGGAGGGCAGCCACGTGAAGCTGGCGAAGCTGCGCAAGACGTCGGGCTGGATCTACGATCAGCTCGCCCACTTCTACGACGAAGGGACGGCCGTCGGGCTCGTCGGCAAGGTGTTCGGGTTCCGCCTCATGCACCTGCACGGGCGCGCGCTGCCGCGCCTCATCCCGAAGGCCGTGGACCGCTTCGAGGACTACGAGTACCTCGACGGCGAGCTGATCGCGGGCATGGCGCTGGGCTGGAACTTCGGCGACGGCCACCTCCACGACGAGGCGCTCCTCGCGGCCATCCAGGCCCAGTGCGGCTTCGAGGAGGGCGAGCTCCGTTGCATCTTCGTCGAGTCCCAGCCGCTCGGGCGCGGGCAGCTCGACTACCGCATCGTCGACGCGAAGACGGGCGAGCTGGAGCGCGGCTCGCTCGACGTCGCCGAGCTGCGCTCGCGTCAGCCCTGGGCGAGCGAGGCGTGACGGACGCGGTCATCGTCGGCTCGGGGCCCAACGGGCTCGCGGCCGGGATCCGGCTCGCGCAGGCGGGCGCGGAGGTCCTCGTGATCGAAGGGCACGCCGAGATCGGCGGCGGCACGCGAACGGCCGAGCTGACGCTCCCCGGGTTTCGACACGACGTCTGCTCGGCCGCGCATCCGATGGGCATCCTCTCGCCCTACCTGCGCACGCTCCCGCTCGAGGCGCACGGGCTGAAGTGGATCAAGCCGCGGTTCAGCGTCGCCCACCCGCTCGACGACGGGCCGGCGGTGCTGCTGCACGAGGACCTCGAGCAGACCGTGGCGCAGCTCGGGCCCGACGCCGACGCGTATCGCCGCCTGATGGCGCCGCTGCTGAAGGACCCGCACGGGCTGCTCGAGGATCTGCTCGCGCCGCTCCGCGTCCCGAAGCACCCGATCCAGCTGCTCCGCTTCGGGCTGCGCGCGATCCGCAGCGCGACGGGGCTCGCGAAGCGCTTCCGGGAGGAACGCGCTCGGGCGCTCATCGGCGGCTGCGCGGCGCACGCCATCATGCCGCTCGACAAGCCGCTGACCGCGGCGCTCGCGGTGGTGTTCCTCCTCGCCGGCCACACCGAGGCGTGGCCGGTGGCGGAAGGCGGGAGCCACGCGATCACGAAGGCGATGGCGTCGCTGCTCGAGTCGCTCGGGGGGCGCATCGAGACCGGCACGTGGATCCGCTCGCTCGCCGACCTGCCGCCCGCGCGGATCTACCTCTTCGACACCGCGCCGCGCGGCCTGGCCGAGATCGCCGGCCCCGTGCTCCCCGCCCGCTACCTGCGGCGCCTCGGCCGTTATCGCTACGGGCCAGGGGTCTTCAAGCTGGACTGGGCGCTCGACGGGCCGATCCCGTGGAGGGACGAGCGCGCCCGGCTCGCCTCGACGGTGCACGTGGGGGGCACCCTCGACGAGCTCGCCGCGAGCGAGCGGGCGATGTGGCGTGGAGATCACCCCGAGCGCCCCTTCGTGCTCGTCGTCCAGCAGAGCGAGCTCGACCCGACGCGCGCCCCGGCCGGAAAGCACACGGGCTACGGGTATTGTCACGTCCCGCACGGCTCGACCGTCGACCACACCGCGGCGGTCGAGGCGCAGATGGAGCGCTTCGCGCCGGGGTTCCGGGAGCGCGTGCTCGCGCGGCACGCGATGACGGCCGGCGACTTCGAGGCCTATGACCCGGCCTACGTCGGCGGCGCGATCACGGGCGGGGTGGCCGATCTGTTCCAGCTCTTCACGCGGCCGGTCGCGCGCCTCAGCCCCTACACGACCCCGAACCCGCGGGTCTTCCTCTGCTCGGCCTCGACGCCCCCCGGCGGAGGCGTGCACGGGATGTGCGGCTTTCACGCGGCCGAGGTCGCGCACAAGCGGCTCGAGCGCTTCCCTGTCGCGCCCCTCGCGTAGCGCGCGTCAGCGCTGGTCGAGGTCCCAGCTCGCGGCGTAGCGGACGAGCTCGGGCTGGGTGCGCACCCCGAGCTTGGTGCGGATGCGGTCGCTGTAGGTGTAGACGGTGCTGACGGAGAGCCCGAGCGAGAAGGCCGCCTCCTTGATGGTCTCGCCCATCACGAGGCGCTCGAACACCTGCATCTCGCGCGGCGTCAGCAGCTCGCTCGGCGCCTTCGCGGCGGGCGCGTCCAGGAGCGCCTCGAGCTCGGGAGGCAGCACGCGACCTCCGCCGTGCAGGGCGTGGATGGCCTCCACGTAGCGCTCGAGCGAGCTCGACTTCGGCAGGTAGCCGGCCGCGCCCGCGTGGATCAGGGACGCGATGGCGAGGTCGATGGGGTGGAGCGTGAAGAGCAAGACGGGGGCGCCCGCCGCGGCCACCGCCTCGACCGTGCGCGGGCCCTCCATCCCGGGCATCTGCACGTCGAGGCTGATGACGTCGGGCGTCGTCGTCTCGAGGAGCGCGAGCAGCGCGTCGGCCGATGCGGCGGCCCCGATCACCTCCAGCGTGGGCTCGAGCTCCGCGAAGCGCGTGATCCCTTGCACCACGATCGGGTGATCGTCGGCGATCAGCAGCCGGACCGCGGTCACGCCGAGGCCTTCAGCGGACGCGGGGCAGCCTCGAGGGGGACGCGCAGCCGGACGGCCGTGCCGCCTGCGCCGCTCTGGACGTCCAGCTCACCGCCGAGCGCCTCGGCGCGCTCGCGCAGCCCGCGCAGGCCCCAGCCGGAGGGCGTGGCCTCGGGGTCGAAGCCGCGGCCGTCGTCGAGGACCTCCGCCATCACGCCGCCCTCGTCGCCTCTGACCGACACGCGGACCTCGGACGCGTCCGCGTGCTTGAAGACGTTGGTCAGCGCCTCCTGCACCAGCCGGTAGATGGCCTCGCGCTCGAGCGCGGGCAGGGGCTGATCGAGCTCGACCGCGGTGCTGAGCGAGAGGCCGGAGCGCTCCCGCAGCGGGGCGATGAGCTCATCGAGGCTGCGGGCGAGCGGCGGCAGGGCGCGCGGCTCGCGCAGGCGGTCGATGAAGCGGCGGACCGAGCCGTCGAGCGTCTCGACCACGCTCGCGAGGTACTCCA
>SHBB01000415.1 GCA_004213565.1 Sandaracinaceae bacterium | reverse complement strand
GGCGATCCCTGCGCCCGCCACGACGACTGCGGCGCGGGCGCGTGCCTCGCCGGGGTCTGCACGCAGAGCTGTGACTGGCCGGGCGGCGCGTGCCCCGACGGCTTCTACTGCGACGGCGGCGCGACCGGCGCGTGTGGCCCCGGCGCGTGTCTGCCCGGCCGGGCGGGCCCGGGCGCGGACGGCGATCCCTGCGGCGCGCACACCGACTGCGGCTCGCTGCACTGCTTCGCCGGGCGCTGCGGGACGGCCTGCGACCCCAGCACGGTCGGGGCGTGTCCGGGCGGCGGCATCTGCCAGGTCGGCGAGCTGGCCTGCCGCGGCGCGTGCGGGGTCACGGGCAGCCTCGGCGATCCCTGCGCGGGGAACCCGGACTGCGCGAGCGGCCTCTGCGCCAGCCGCGACGGCGACGGATTCTGCACCGAGATCTGCGATCCCAGCTCTCCGTGCGGGCCCGGCTTCCGCTGCGTGGCGGATGGCGCGGTCAGCGTCTGCGTGCCGGACGGAGGCGCGCTCGGCCAGCGCTGCGGTGGGAACGGCGACTGCGCCTCGGGCATCTGCGCCGTCGAGGAGACGCGCACCTACTGCACCCGCATCTGCGACCCGAGCTCGCCCTGCCCGAGCGCCATGCGCTGCGTGCCGAGCGGGACCCCGGGGATCTCGGTCTGTCAGCCGGGCGGCGAGCAAGCCGAGGGCGAGCGGCGCGGCCTGGTCGGGAGCTGCTCGATCTCGGGCGGATCGGACGGCGGGGGGCCGCTCGGAGCGCTCCTCGTGCTCCTCTGGCTCACGTGGCGCGCCGGCCGGACCCGTCGGCTGTCACCTCCGGGGTGACGCCTGGGCCGCCCGACCGCAGAAGGCGACTGGCACGGCCTTTGTTTGTTTCGCGTAGATTGAGAGGATGCTCGGCATGCGTCGCCTCGCCCCCCTGTTGTTCGTACTGACCCTGCTCTCGGCCTGCGAAGGCCGGCTGACCGTCGAAGGTCCCGCCGACCCCGACGCGTCCTCCGTGCCGCAGATCATGCTCGACGGCTCGACGCCGCCGCCGCCTCCCGCGGGCGACGCCAGCGTCCCGGCCCCCGACGCGGGCCCGCCTCCGGCCCCCGGCTGCACCCTCCCGCCCGAAGGGGAGTGCTCGGGGGACACCGCGCGCTGGTGCGAGGGCGACGCGGTGCGCGAGGAGGACTGCACGGGGCGCGTCTGCGCGCTCGACGCGGGGCTCGGTCGGCACGCCTGCGAGGACCCGGCGCCGCCGCCGCCGCCGCCGCCCACCGACTGCGCGGGACCCGAGGAGGCGGAGGTGATTCGCCTCGCCAACGAAGCCCGCGGCGCGTCGCTGACCACGCTCGAGTGCGACCCGGACATGGCGCGCACGGCCCGCCTTCACAGCCAGGACATGTGCGACCAGGGCTACTTCAGCCACACGGGGCTCGACGGCCGGAGCCCGTTCGACCGCATGCGCGACGAGGGCGTCTCCTACCGGACGGCGGGCGAGAACATCGCGGCCGGGCAGCGCACGCCCGACGCGGTGCACACCGCCTGGATGAACAGCGCTGGCCACCGCCGGAACATCTTGAACGGCGCCTACGGGCGCATCGGCGTCGGCTACGTCAGCTGCGGCGGTCGCCCGTACTGGACGCAGGTCTTCGCAGACTGATGACCGGGCCATGACGCAGCGCCCTCAGGTGGCCCTCATCGGCCTCGACGCGAGCCGCAACCAGGAGCTCGCGCGCCTGCTGGTGCACGCGGGGTTCGCGCCGATCTGCTTCACCCCGGAGATGTGGACGCGCTGGCCGATGCCCGACGTGAAGCGCATCGTGTGGGCGACGGCGCTGACGGACCCGGAGCTGCTCGACGTGCTCGGCCCGGCGCCCAGCCGCCACAACACCCTCGTCATCGAGGAGCCGCATCACGTCGGCCGGGTGGCCAAGCGGCACGCGCGGATCGCCGTCTGGGCCCGGGACTACTGGGACCTCGCGGCGGAGGTGCAGGTCTGGTTGCACGGGTCGGTCACGCTCTCCCGGCGTGAGCCGAGCGTGGACGCCGCGGATGAGGCCACGTGGCACGGGCAGACGGGCGACTTCGACCGCGTCCCGCTGCGTCGGCAGTGGGCGTGGCTGTTCCTGGTGGTGGTCGTGATCGGGCTGAGCGCGGCGTTCGTCGCCTGGCCGTCGCCGCGCGCCACGCCGCGGGTGCAGCTCCCGACCGAGCCCTCGGTGGTCTCGGTGGCGGCGCCCGCGCGGGCGCGATGACGCTCTGGGTTATCGCAAACCGTGTTTGCGGAGGATGCGGTGCAGGTACGGCCGCGCCATCTCCGCCGCGCGCGCCGCCGCGCTCACGTTCCCGCCGTGCAGCTGGAGCAGCGCGGCCGCGTAGTCTCGCTCGAAGCGCGCGAGCGCCTCGTTGCGCGCGTCGGCGTAGGGGAGGCTCGCGTCCACCCGAGACGGCTGCGCGCCATCGTGGGTCCGCCGCGGGAGGCTCTCTCCGAACGCCATCTCTCCGAAGACTGTCTCTCCGAAGACCATGCAGCGCGAGAGGTGGTTTCGCAGCTCGCGCACGTTGCCGGGCCAGCGGCCCTGCCGGAGCGTGCCCCGCAGCTCGGGCGTCAGGAGGCGATCGACGCCGCCCTGGTCGAGCCCCATCCGCCCCAGCAGCACCGCCGCGAGGCCGGGGATGTCCTCCGGGCGCTCGCGCAGCGGCGGGAGGCGCAGGTGGAAGACCGCGAGCCGGTAGTAGAGGTCTTCGCGGAAGCGGCTCGCGCTCACCTCCTCGCGCAGGTCACGGTTCGTCGCGGCCACGACGCGCACGTCGACGTGTCGGACCTCGGTCGCCCCGACGCGCCGGACCTCTCGCTGCTCGAGCGCGCGAAGGAGCGCGGGCTGCATCGTGAGCGGCAGCTCCCCCAGCTCGTCCAGGAAGAGCGTGCCGCCGTGGGCCGCCTCGAAGACGCCCTCGCGGCTCTCCGTCGCGCCGGTGAACGCGCCCCGCTCGTGCCCGAAGAGCTCGCTCTCCAGCAGGTTCGAGGGGATCGCGCTGCAGTCGAGCGTCACGAAGGGCCCGTCGGCGCGCGGGCTCGCCTCGTGGATCGACTGCGCCGCCTCCTCCTTGCCGGTCCCCGTCTCGCCCTCGAGCAGCACCGTGGCGTCGCTCGGCGCGATCTTCTCGAGCATGGCGAAGAGCGCGCGCATGGGCACGGACGCGCCGTACATCGTGCCGAAGTGATCGGCGCGGCTGATGGGCACGGTGTTGGTGCCGCCGAGGACCTCGAAGCGCAGCAGGGTCTTGCCGACCTTCAGCGAGCTGCCGTGCCGCAGCCACGCTCCCTCCACGCGCACGCCATCGACGTAGGTGCCGTTGCGGCTGCCGAGGTCTCTCACGAACGGGCCGCGGTCGCGGATCTCCACCTCGGCGTGGAAGCGAGACACGGTGGGATCCTCGAGCGCGAGATCGTTCTTGCGGTGCGCGCCGATGCTGCAGCGATCGGCGGTCGACTCGAAGCGCACCTCGCCCGCCTTGCCACCCGCGCCCACGAGCGCGAAGCGGCGGAACTCGACGCCCCAGCCGCCGGCGCTCGTGGCGTCGTTCGTCCAGCGATCCGGATCGTCCCAGCTCGATTGGCTCATCTCACCCCCGCTCCTCGCCCGTCTACGGCAACCACTCGGGGCCCCCCACGCCCGCGGGCCCGCTCGCCGCGACCGCGACGCCGATCACGATGGCGAGCAGCGCGGCCACCCCCGCGCCCGCGGCGATCCAGAGCCACGGCGGATCACCCCCGTCCCCCAGCGCGTCGGCCGCGAGGCGCCGGGCTGCGGAGCGCCCGACCTCGAAGCCGCCCGGACCCCGCGCGACCCCCTCGCACTCCACGCGGCCCGCGGCGGGGATGCGAGATCGTTGGAGCGCACGATCTCCCGTTCGTTCGCGCTGCAGGTCACGAGCGTCTCCCGCGTCAACGCGCCCGGGTCGTCCTCCACCTCGAGCGTGACCCGCAGCAGCTCCGCCCCGAGCGGTTCGATGCGGAGGCGCACCGACGGCGGGCCCCGCACGTCGCGCCGCGCGCCCTCGAAGGGCCCGAGCAGGTTGGGCGGAAGCCCCTCCGGCTCGCGCCCGCGCAGCACCGAGGCGAGGCCGAGCAGATCGCGCCGGACGTCGCCCTCGCGTCCCAGCGCCTGGCCCACGACGGCGCGCAGGCTCAGCAGCCGCGCGACCGCGTCTCGGTCGAGGCCGACGTCGGACTCGGCCAGCTCCGCGAGCGTCTCCGCGGCGCGCTCGAACTGCGCCTGCTCGAGCTGCCGCTCGGCCACGTCGAGGGACGGCTGCGCGAGCGCGCCTCCGGGCAGCGCGAGGCCCATCACGAGGCCCATGACGAGGCTCGGAGGCGCGAGGGGGAGGGGGCGCGGGCGCATCACCGGCATGCTACCCGACGTGGCCGCGAGGTGTGGCGGCGCCCTCATCGAGCGCACGAAGAGAGAGGGGCGGCCATGATGGCGGCGACTTCACGCGCCATGCCGACCGCTCATCCGTGGGCGGTGGAGGTGTGGCCGGCCGCGGCTGTCACCGCCGAGGCGTCACCTCGGGGCTCAGCGGAGCACCACGCGCGTCTCTCCGCTCCCGCTCACCTGGACGACGCGGCGCATCCGCCCGCGCCCCGGCGCGACGATGACCACGACCTGGCGCCCGACCGGCAGGTCCACGGTGCCCGGCACGGTGCCGACCGCGCGGCCGTTCGCCATCACGCGGGCGCCCCAGAGCTCACTCGGGCCGGAGAAGCGCACGCGACCGGTGCGCGTCGGCGCGGCTCGGCGTCGGGCGCGCCGCGGCGTCGCCCGCCTCCGCGCGCGCTGGGTCGGGGCCGGCTCCACGTCGTCGTCGGCCTCGGCCTCCCCAGATCGCGGGGGAGGGGCGGGCGGGGCGGGCGTCTCGCGTGGGGTAGATGGAGGCGTCGCGGTCGGTCCGGCCGGCTCGTGGTCTGGCAGGCGCACCGCGGGCGTCGCGTCGGCGGGGGACACGGCGAGGAGCGCGAGCGCGGCGCCGAGCCCTGCCATCGCCAGCATCGCGGCGACCCCGAGCGCGATCCACACCCCGCGCCGCGGGCCTCGCTTCGTCAGCTCCTCTTGCGAAGAGCCGCGGCGGGCTCGGACCATGGAGGCCTCGGCGCCGGGGCCCGCGCTCTGCATCGCCTCGTCGGCCGACTGCAGCAGCCGATAGCTCGCCTCTCGCTGGCCGGGGAAGATCTGGTCCATCCAGTCCGCCACGTCGGCGGCCATGGGCGCGTGCCCGCTCTTCGCGATCGCCTTCGCGAGCGCGCGGCCCATCTCGCGCGCCGTCGCGAAGCGCTCCTCGGGATCCCGCGAGAGCGCCTTCATCGCGATGTCGGCCAGCTCCGGCGGCACGTCGCGCGCGTACGCGCCCGGGTGCTCCGGCGCGTCGCGCACGACCGCGAGCACGGTCTCGCCCGGGTTGTCCTTGCGATAGAGGCGCTGCAGCGTGAGCAGCTCCGACAACACGACACCGAGCGAGAAGAGGTCCGCGCGCCGGGAGACGTGCTTGCCCAGCGCCTGCTCGGGCGCCATGTACGCGAACTTCCCCTTGACGCGACCGGTCGTGCTCTCGCTCAGGCGATCCGCGGCCCGCGCCACGCCGAAGTCGAGCACGCGGAGCGAGCCGTCGAAGCCGACGAAGAGGTTGTGCGGCGAGACGTCGCGGTGGACCACGTTCAGGAGCGCGCCCTCGTCGTCCCGCAGCTCGTGCGCCGCGTGCAGGCCCTCGCAGGCCTGCACCAGCAGATGCGCGCCGAGCCAGAGCCGCTCGGGGCGGTCCTCCGGCGCCCGTGTCCCGAGCGCGCGCAGCACCTCCGACAGCGCGACGCCGCGGAGGTACTCCATCGCGATGTAGTACGCGCCGTCGACCCGCCCGAAGTCGAAGACCGCGCACACGTTGGGGTGCTGGATGCGCGAGGCGATGCGCGCCTCGTCGAGGAACATCGTGACGAACGCCCGCCGGTTCGACAGGTGATCGTGGATGCGCTTCAGCGCGACGTTCCGGCTGAAGCCGTCCGCGCCCGTCTCGCGCGCGAGGTACACGCGCCCCATTCCGCCCGACGCGATCTCGCGGAGGAGCGTGTAGGCGTCACCGAGCTGCCCGATCGGCGCGCCCGGCTCGACGGAGAGATCCGGCTCCGGCAGGGGGCCGGGCTCGGTCCCGTCGGGCGTGATGCTCAGCGTGGCCATGGAGCGCGCGTCGCCTGTGAGGCTAGCGGACAGCCCGTGACGCGAAAAGTCGCTCGCTCAGCGCTTCTTCGCGGTCTTCTTCTTCGCGGTCTTCTCGGGCGCGGCGCGGGGCGTCGTCGCGTCGAGCTGCTTCAGGAGCTTCTTCGGTGCCTGGCGGCGGTAGCTCTCGTCCAGCCACGCCTCGAGCATCTCGACCGGGATCGCCTCGTCCGGGGCGAAGCTGATCGTGACCCACCCCCACTTGCCCAGGCCGTAGCCGGTGGGCGACGTGCCGGGCAGCATCAGCGCCTCCTCGGACGAGTCGGGGAGCCGACACGACACGCTGAGCGGCTCGCCCTCCTTGCTCATGTAGGCGAAGGTCTTGTCGTTGACGGCCAGGTCCCAGTGATCGGGCCACGGCGCCTTCTTGTGTGCGCCGGGGTAGGCGAGCCCGAAGGCGCGGAGGTGCAGCAGGGCTTCGTCGTGGGGGCTCTTCTTCTTGGCCATCGCGTGGCGAAGATAGCGCTACCTTGCCCGTCGATGTTCTCCGAACGAAGCGACCCGGGCGGCGCCCCGAACCCGCTCTCCCAGGCGCGCGCGGCCCGAGACGCGGCGGGCGAGCCCACCCTGGATCTCACCCCCGGCAACCCCACCACCGTCGGCCTGCCCTGGGACGAGGCGGCGGCGCTCCGCGCGCTCCATCGCCCCGACGCCTACGCGCCCGCGCCCTTCGGCCACCCGGCCGCGCGCGCGGCGGTCTCGGCTGCGCTGGCCGCCGAGGGGGTCGCCGTGCCTCCGTCGCACGTCGTGATGAGCGCCAGCACCTCCGAGGCGTACGCGTGGATCTTCAACCTGCTCTGCGACCCGGGCGACGAGGTCCTCGTGCCGGAGCCGAGCTACCCGCTCCTGTCGCACCTCGCGCACCTGACCGGCGTGCAGCTCGCGAGCTACCCCCTCGACCCCGACGGCTGGGCGCTCGACCTGGCCGCCCTCTACGAGGCCATCGGCCCGCGCACCCGGGCCATCGTCGCGGTCAGCCCCAACAACCCCACCGGGCAGTATCTCCGCCGCGACTCGCTGGCCGGGCTCGCCGCGTTCGAGCTCCCCCTCATCGTCGACGAGGTCTTCTACACGTACCCGCTC
Source organism: Sandaracinaceae bacterium (assembly GCA_004213565.1). Taxonomy (GTDB): domain Bacteria; phylum Myxococcota_A; class Polyangia; order Polyangiales; family Sandaracinaceae; genus JAVJQK01. The sequence goes on along the minus strand of SHBB01000415.1, from coordinate 1,875 downwards.
GACGCGCCCGACGATCGGGCCCGCGCGGCGTCCTGCGAGGACACGCTGATCTTCGCGCTCGACGGTCTCAGCAAGCGCGCGGCGCTGCCCCAGCTCAAGCTCGCGTGGACGACGGTGACGGGCCCGGGCGCGCACGAAGCGCTCGCGCGCCTCGAGGGGATCGCCGACACGTTCCTCTCCGTCGCGACGCCGGTGCAGCTCGCGCTCGCGGAGCTGCTCGCGCTGCCCACCGCGCCCGACGCGATCCGCGCCCGGACCCGGAAGAACCTCGCCACGCTGCGGGAGCGCGTGGCTGGCACGGCGATCACCGCGCCGCCGGTCGAGGGCGGCTGGTACGCGCCGATCCGTCTGCCGGCCACCCGCACCGACGAGGCGTGGGCGCTGTCGCTGCTCGCCGAGGGCGTGCACGTGCACCCCGGCTACCTCTACGACTTCCCGCACGACCAGGCGTGGCTGGTGCTCGGCCTCATCACGCCCGAAGACGACTTCGCGCGCGGCGTCGACGCCATCATTCGCGAAGCTCGAAGGTGACGGTGAGCGTCAGCTGGAGCGCGATCGCGCCCGGCGGGGGCGGCCCCTCGCTCGCGTCTTCGCCTGCGCTCGCCACGACGTTGTCCGTGGCGAAGTAGCCGCGGCCTCGCGCCTGCGCGCCGCCCTCGGTCACGGAGAGGACACGGGCGATCTCGTCTCCGAAGCCAGCCGCGAGCTGCGCGGCTTTGTCGCGCGCCGCTCCGACCGCGAGCGCGCGCAGCTCCGACCGGAACTGACTCAGGTCCTCGCGGTAGTGGGTCACCTGCACCGCGTGCAGCCCGTCGCCCGCGCGACCGATGATCTCCGGGACCTGCGCGCGGTCCGCGGTCCGCACCGTGAGCGAGCGGGACGCCCGATAGCCGAGCGACACGCGCTCCCCGCCTCGGTGCGTGTGCTCGGGCGCGTAGAGCGTGGAGCCCGACTCGATCTCGAGCGCTCCGTCGAGCGCGCCGAGGGCCTCGAGGAACGCGGCGTGGCGACGCTCCACCTCGGCGTGGGCGTCCACGAGCCGCGGCGCGAGCTCCGAGAAGGTCAGCTCCACGCAGGCGCGATCCGGCGCCACGTGGAGCGTCGCGCTCGCCGCGATCTGCACGACGCGCGGCTCGGCCGGCGCCGCGACGGGAGCGGTGGGGTGGGGCAGGGCGGTCGCGCAGCCCGCGGTGGTCAGGAGCGCGAGCCCGGCGAGTGGGAGGGAGGAGCGCATGCCGAACCCTGACGCACGCGCGCTCACCGCGACGTCAGGGTTTGGTAAGACCTCACGATCGCGGCGCGGCGGATCAGGTCGCGCGGCGCGCGAGGTAGTCGATCAGGTCGATCTTCGTGACCACGCCGACGATGCGGCCGCTGTCGAGCACGATCGCCATGCGCACGTCCGAGAGCAGGCTCTGGAGCCGCTCGATGCGCGTGTCGGGAGAGACCGTCGCGTACTCCTTCTCCACCAGCGGGCCGACGGCGCCGTCGAGGGAGCTCTCGCCGCTCACCAGGTAGCGGAGCAGGTCCACCTCCGCGACCGCGCCGATGAGCTTGCCGTCCGAGAGGATCGGCAGCTGCGAGATCCCGTGCGCCTTCATGCGCCCCACCACGTCGCGCACCCGGTCGATGTCCTTGGCCGTGATGACCTCCTCGCCGCCCTTGACCGCCAGCAGCTCCCGCACCGTGCCGAGGCCCCCGAGGTCTTCCAGGAAGCCGTGCTCGCGCATCCACTCGTCGTTGAAGACCTTCGAGAGGTAGCCGTGCGCGCCGTCGGGGAGGATGACCAGGATCTTCTTCTTGCCACCGGTGCGGCGCGCCCACTCGATGGCGCCCGCGACCGCGGCGCCGCTCGAGCCGCCGGCGAAGAGGCCC
>SHBB01000414.1 GCA_004213565.1 Sandaracinaceae bacterium | reverse complement strand
GACCAGCGCTTCCTGCGCCTCGGACCCCGTCCCCGTCACCCTGCGCGCCGAGCCCATCGAGGACAGCTCGGAGCGGTCTGCTGCCCTCGAAGTCGCGACGGCGCCCGAGCGCGCCGAGGCGAGCCCGGGCGCTGCAGACGGGGAGGTCCACGATGACGGCGCGGAGCGGGACCTGCGGTTGAGGGTGCACGCGCGCGACCACGCCGGCCGCGCCCGTCCTGGCGTGCGCGTCGCGGTGGCGCCCCGCGCGGGCACCGAGACGGGCTGCCTCACCGATCAGGAAGGCGACTGCGAGATCCGCAGCCGCGGAGGCGGCGGGGAGACCGCGGTCCGCTCCTTCTTCGCCGACGCCCTCGTCCGCGAGCGCATGCTGCGCCTCCCGCGTTCCGGCCTCGTCGATCTCTACATCCACGTCGACGCGCCGGATCAGACCGAATAGGGGCTGAAGACCTCGACGTCGACGCCCGCCGCGTAGTGCACGAGCGCGGGCGGCCCCTCCACCGCGGGCAGCCCCGCGGCGGCGATGAGCGAGTCCTCGACCTCGAGCACCGTCGCGCGCTGCGCGGGGTAGGGAGGGTGATGCACCTGTCCCTTCACGAGCTGTCCGCCCTTCTCGGAGTAGAGCAGGTAGCGCTCGAGGAAGAAGTGCTCGAGCGAGCCGGGCTCCGACGGTCCGAGCGCCTCGCCCACGCGGTACTTCACCGCGTGCTTCGCGCCGTCGCCGCGGCGCACCGTCTCGTAGGCGACGACGTCCTCGACCGTCGACGTGCTCATGCGCGCGTGGTGATAGGGCAGCCCCCATCCGACGCGCGCCGCCTGCACCGCCAGCCAGCTCGAGGCCTCGAGCGAGAAGAAGTACACGCCGGGCCCTTCGCCATCGAGGTGCACGTAAGTGCGCAGGTTGCACTCCAGGAAGTCGAACCCGAGCGCCTTCGGCCACCACGACGGCGCGATCTCGCGCATCAGGAACGGGACCACGCCCACGTAGGCCTCGCCCTCCCAGAGATCGAGCGAGAGCCGCGCCGGCACGAGCGGCCGCAGCGCCTCGACCGGCACCTTCCAGTGCAGAAAGAGCAGCTCTCGCCACAGCTGCGTCCCAGCGTTCTTTCCCTCGGGGCGGCGCGTCGGCGCGATGCGATCCACGCGCGGAGCGTACACTGGCTCGATGTCGACCTCCGTCCCGATGCGCTTCGAAGACACCCCGCTCCTCTGGACCGCGGCCGGCATCTACTCGGAGTCCGAGTGCGCGCGCATCTGCGAGGACATCGCCGCCGCCTCGCCGAGCCTGGCCACCAACAACCCCATGTACCGCAACCAGGACCGCGTCATGCGCGACGACCCGGAGACGACGGCCGACCTCTTCGGTCGCCTCCGCGCCCACCTCCCGGAGCGCATCGGCGAGCTGACCCTCGTCGGCCTCAACGATCGCCTCCGCTACTATCGCTACCGAGAGGGCCAGCGCTTCGAGCCCCACATGGATCACTGGTATCAGCCCAGCGAGACCCGCATCACCCTCCTGACCGTGCTCGTCTACTTCAACGACGACTTCGAGGGCGGCGAGACCCGGTTCATGGAGCAGGTCGAGCAGACCGTCGTCCCCGCTCCCGGCCTGGCCGCGATCTTCCAGCACAAGATCCGCCACGAAGGCTGCGAAGTCCGCCGCGGCACCAAGTACGCGCTCCGCACCGACGCCCTCTACGAAGCCCCCACCCCCATCCAGCTCCTCCGCTGACCCAACACTGTCCCCACCCCAGGACCAGGGGACGGTGTTTACTTGTTGACTTGTTGTCAGGTTATCATGCCTCTGTCGTCCTCGGCGGGCCACCGCTGGTGCGCACGTGTCGAGTGTGCCAAGCCAACGAGTCGCGCCGCCTTTCTCGATGGTGCGACCGGGGGGGGGGCGACTCGTGTGCTACTGCGTCGAGGCACGATGTCCTCCCAGCCGACCAAGCAGGCGCTCCTCGGTGAAGTCCCGCAGGAGTTCGACACGGACACCCTGCGCTTCGACGGACTGCGCGGGACACGCGCCGCCCATCTGAGCGCGGAGGCGCTCGAGTCACGCCTCGCCGCGCTCGCGCCGGCGCCGAAGGACGAGGGCACCCTGGACCTGCTGGTCGCGCGCACGCCCGACTTCGGGAGGGTGCTGCACGAGCGCGTGACGCTCACGATCGCGGGCGGCATGCCGGGCGATCGCTTCGCGCTCCAGACCAAGTACGGGCCCGAGGCGCAGCTGGCGACGATGCAGGCGGACCACGCGCGCGTGATCGCGAACGGTCAACCGCTCGAGCTGCACGGAGACAACCTCTTCCTGTCGCTCGACCTCTCCGCCGAGAACCTCCCCGTCGGCTCGCGCCTTCGTCTGGGCGAGGCGCTCCTCGAGGTCACTCCCAAGGCCCACAACGGATGTAAGAAGTGGGCGCAGCGCTTCGGCCTGGCGCCGATGCGGCTGAACATGGCCTCCCACTTCCGCTCGAGGCGCCTCCGCGGGCTCTACCTCCGCGTGATCGAGGACGGCGAATGCGCGCTCGGAGACCGGGTCGTGGTGGTCTCACGCCCGCGCAGCGCAGCCCCGCACACTGGCACGACCCGCCCCTGAGACATCCCCACCCCAGGTCTAGGGGACGGTGTTCGGTTGTTCGGTCGTGGTACCCGAAGTTTGCGGTGCTCGGCTCGCCGAGCCGACCTCGTGACGGCGGCGTGGTGGCCGAAGCTGCGGTCCGCGGCACCTCGGGTTCGCTCGTCCTCCGGCACTGTGGCAGCCTCGTCGCATGCACACCTTGCTGACCTACCTCGTGACCTGGCTGGCCCGCTCCGGCCGCGCGAGCGCAGCGCTGCTATTCCTGGCCGGGTGCGGCGCGGCCGAGCCCCGACCCGCGGACATGGTCGAACCCGTCGCCGACGAGTCTCCGCGCGTCCAGCCGGCTGTGCCCGCCCAACCAGCGCGCTCGGAGCCCGAGCCGCTCAGGGGCTGCATGGCCCACGTGGACGCGACCGCGGCGAGGGCTGCTTTCGGGACCGCGCGCGACGATCTCCGGGACTGCTACGAGAGCGCCCTCCGCACCGACCCGTCGCTGCGCGTCAGCGTCCGCCTTCGGCTGCGACTCGGCATGAGCGGGGACGTGATCCGCGCGTCGATCTCGGAGGACCTCCCGCCCGCGCTGAAGGTGTGTCTGATCGAGGTGGGCGCGGCGCTCTCCATGCCGCCGTTGACGCGGGGCCGCGGGCCGGGCGACTGCGGGGTCGTCGTGGCTCCCATCAACTTCACGCCTCGCGAGCCGCCGCAGACGGGATCGCGTTCGGATAAACACGGCCGCCGGGTTCGCTGAGACACGGCCCTGGACGCGATGGCGCCAACCCGCGGTCGCGAGCCGGGTGGCACGTGATCTGCGGAGCCGCTCCCTCGGAAGAAGCGGAGGGGTGTCATGCGTGGATCGACGAGCGACGTCGGATCGAGAGGGTTTCGTGCGTTCTGGCTGCTGGCGGGAGGAGCGCTGCTCATCCCCGGCTGTCCGAGCGGGGGCGCGCCGCCGAGGGCGACCATCCGGGCGGAGATCGCGTCGCCTACCGGGAAGATGGTCGACCTCGGCGAGGCGCTCCCGCGCGAGAACGTGGACCGGGCCGGCCTGATGGAGGACGCGCTCGAGGGCGTAGTGGAGCCGGAGGGCGACGCGATCGGCCAGCGTATGCAGGTGCGCCCGCTGCGCATGCCTCATCCGCCGCGCGGCGCGTCCGCGGAGTTCAACTTCGGGCAGGGGCGGCGCGGCTGGGTCACGGCGATGCCGCGCGCGGAGCTGCTCACCTCGCCCGCCTTCCACGACGGCAAGGTGTTCCTCGGCGGCGGCTTCGCGTCGCACCGCTTCTACGCGTTCGACGCCTACAGCGGCGAGCTCGCCTGGTCGATGCCCGCCCCGGACGGAGGCCCGACGGCCGCGATCATCGAAGACGACAAGGTCATCTACAACACCGAGAGCTGCACCATCTTCGTGGCCGACGCGCAGACCGGTGAGCTCGCCTGGAGCCGCTGGCTCGGTGACCCGCTGATGAGCCAGCCCGCGGCCGCGAACGGCCTCGTCTTCAGCGCCTACCCCAAGGATGGCGGCCACCGCTTCGGCGCGTTCCGATTGAGCGACGGCGAGCCGGTCTGGGACACGACGATCCCCGCGGACGTGATCCAGGCGCCGCAGGTGGTGGGCGACTCGGTCTTCTTCGCCACCATGGACGGCACCGCGCACCGCCTCCACGCGCGCACGGGCCGCGTCCAGTGGCGACGCGACGTCGGCGCGTCGAGCGCGGTCTGGGTCGACCGTGACAACGTGCTGGTCGCGCGCCGGAGCGGGAGCGCTTCGAGCCCGCGCGAATCGATGCTGGTCCTGAGCGCGGGCAATGGCCACCGCCTTCACGAGAGCGAGCACTTCGCCGCGCGCTACCTCGCGGGCGACAGCCGCGACCGCCAGCTCGCCTCGGCCACCGCGGGCGCGTGGGGCAACGTCCCGCACGGAGAGCACCTCGGCCTCCGGAACGTGGCGAGCGGCTGGGCCTTCCAGGGCAGCTCCCCCGCGGTCGCCGACGGCCGCGCCTACTTCTCCATCGCGGGTGAGGTCCTCGCGCGCGACATGGAGACCGCCGAGACGGTGTGGCGCCGCCAGTACGCGCAGGCCGAAGACGCCCAGGCCCTCAGCCCGCCCGCGGTCGTGGGCGGCCTGCTCGTCTTCGGCACCGTCGACGGCCAGCTCGTCGCGACCGACATCGACACGGGCATGACGGTCTGGGCCTACGACGTCGGCGAGCCCGTGGTCTTCCAGCCGATCGTCGCCCAGGGCTGGGTCTACTTCGCGACCGGCGCGGGCAACGTGGTCGGGCTCGAGCTCGGCGACGCGATGCTCGACGGCTGGCACATGTGGGGCGGCAACGCGCGGCACGCGGGGCTCGTGGAGACCGCGGGCGCGGTGGACCCGCATCTCCTCGCGAGCCTCGAGCGGCCGGGCCGCGGATCGATGCGCGCCGTCGCCCTGAGCCGCGATCCTTCGGAAGACGAAGAGACGCCGGTCGAGGAGGAGGGCGTCGACGTGGAGCGCGAGCTGCCGCTCCGGGGCACCGAGGTCGAGGCGCGGATCAGCGGGCGCGTGGCCGAGGTCTTCGTCACCCAGCGCTTCGAGAACGACGGCCCCGAGCCGATCGAGGCGGTCTACCTCTTCCCGCTCCCCGACGACGCGGCGGTCGATCGCATGGAGATGCGCATCGGTGACCGCGTGGTGCGCGGCGTGATCCGCGAGCGCCGCGAGGCGCGCCAGACCTACGAAGCCGCGCGCAGCGAGGGCCGGCGCGCCGCGCTCCTCGAGCAGCAGCGTCCGAACCTCTTCGCCCAGCGCGTGGCGAACCTCCAGCCCGGCGACCGCGTCGACGTGCGACTCCGCTACGTGCAGGTGCTCCCCTACGAAGATGGGCAATACGAGCTGACGTTCCCCATGGTCGCGCCGCGCCGCTACGATCCGGCCGACGACGCCGAGGGGAACGAGACCGCGGTCAGCGCGACGAGCGCCTTCGTCGACGAGCAGCCGCCGCTGACGATGCGGGTCTCGCTCGCCCCCGGCCTGCCGCTCGCCGCGGTGAGCTCGCCCAGCCACGAGCCGGTGATCGAGCGCGAGGGCGACCACGCGAGCGTGCACCTCGAGGCCGAGGGCGAGGCGCGCACGCGCGACTTCACGCTCCGCTACGCGCTCGAGGGCGAGACGCCGCAGGCCACGATGCTGGCCCACCGCGAGGCGGACGAGGGCTTCTTCACCCTGCTCGTCCAGCCGCCCGCCGCGCCCACCGACGCGCAGATCATGCCGCGAGACGTGACCTTCGTGGTCGACACCTCGAGCTCCATGCACGGCCGCCCGCTCGCCCACGCCCGCGCGATGGTCGCGGCGGTGATCGCGGGCCTGCGCCCCGAGGACCGCTTCGACGTGATCGGCTTCAGCGACCAGGTGCGCCAGCTCTCGATGCAGGCTCGCAGCGACGACTCCGTCACCCGCGCGAATGCCTTCCTGGACGAGCTGCGCGCGGCCGGCGCGACCGAGATGGTCCCCGCCATCACCCGCGCGCTCGCGTCCGAGACGAGCGCGGATCGGGTCCCGATCGTCGTGCTCGTCACGGACGGCTACATCGGGAACGAGTCCGACGTTCTGCGCGCGATCGCGACCGAGCTGGGCGACCACCGCGTCTACGCGTTCGGCGTGGGCGGGAGCGTGAACCGCTTCCTCACCGAGCGCGCGGCGGAGATCGGGCGAGGTCGCGCGGTGCACGTCGGCCTGGCCGAGGATCCGAGCGAGGCCGCCGCGCGCTTCGTCGCGCACATCGACCGGCCGCTCTTCACCGACGTCGAGGTCGACTGGGGCGGGCTCGCGGTGCGCGACGTCTACCCGCGCCGGTTGCCCGATCTCTTCGCCGGCAAGCCGCTCGAGGTCCGCGGCCGCTTCTCGGGCGGCGGCGAGGCCACGCTGCGAGCCACCGTGCGGGTTCGCGGCACGGTCAACGGCCGACGCTTCGAGCGGAGCTTCCCCGTCACCCTGCCCGACGCCCCCACGCCCGAGGGCCCGCACGCGTCGCAGGCCTCGCTCTGGGCGCGCGCCGCGGTGCACGACCGCATGAACCGCCTCTTCCTCCGGGACGATCCGACGCTGATCGCCGAGGTCACGCAGCTCGGCCTCGCCCACCACATCGTCACGCCGTGGACGAGCTTCGTGGCGGTGGAGGAGATCGTGGAAGAGGAAGACGAGGACGAGCCGGAGCCCGAGGCGCGGGCCACGGTCAGCCCCGCGCGCGCGCTGCCGGGAGACCCCGAGATCCGCATCCCCGCCCCCGAGAACGCGCGCCAGGTGACCGTGATCCTCCCCTTCGGCGAGAGCCTCGAGGCGGGCTTCGAGCATGAGCTCGGCATGTGGACGGCGCGCTTCCTCATCCCGCGCGACGCCGACGAGGGCACCTACCCGATCGAGGTGCTGATCACCCACGCTGACGGCCGGCTCGAGCACCTGAGGCTCTGGTACACGGTCGACGAGACCGCGGCGCAGGTGCACCTCGAGGTCGACGGCGAGGTCCGGCCGGGCGAGACGATCACGCTGCGCGCCGAGCAAGTGATCACCGAGGCGGATCTCGCGCAGGTCGGCCGCCGCCCGGGCGAGCTGACCGAGGAGCGCGCGCTCTTGCTCAGCGACGCGCGTCGAGTCGAGGCGCGGACCCCGAGCGGCGAGGTCATCGACCTCGAGCGCGCGGGCCCGAACGGCTGGGAGGGCACCTGGACGATCCCGGCCGACGCGGAGGGCACGCTCGAGCTCGACGTGGTGGTCGTCGACATGGCCGCCAACGTCACGCACCAGCCGCTCCGGCTGGAGGTGCAGTGATGCGCGCGCTCTTCACGCTGGCCCTGCTCTTCGCCGCGCCCGCGCATGCGCAGGAGGTGCAGGAGGTGATCACCGCGAGCGCGGACGCGCGCGACGTGGCCCGCTACGGAGACCGCTTCTTCGTCGCGACCGAGGGCGGCCTGCTCGTGCTGCGCGATGACCGCGTCGAGCAGGTCCTGACCGCGGGGCTGCCGGGCGCGCGGCTCCGCTCGGTCAGCGTCGTCGGCGACCAGCTCTGGGTGGGCGCGGTCGAGGGCACCGCGGTGCTCGACGCGGAGCTGAACGTGGTCGCCACCCACGACGCGCGCCGGGTGCGCCGCGCGGTCGACTTCGGCGGACACGTCTGGCTCGCGAGCCACGGCGGCGGGCTCTTCCGCGTCGACGGCGACCAGCTCACCGAGGTCTCGCTCGGGCGCGCGCACGCCTACGTGCGGCTGACCGATCTCGCGGTGGTGGGCGACGAGCTCTGGGTGGCCTCGCACGGCGTCGGCGTGCTCCGGGTGAACGCGGACGGGCGCGTGGTCGGCCGCGTGCGCCAGCGCCACGGGCTGCCGAGCGACTACACGTGGCGCCTCGAGACGCACGGCGACAGCGTGTTCGTTGCGACCATCGCGGGCGTCGGCGTCGTGGCCTCGGACGGCACCGTGGACGCGTCGCACCCCGTCACCGCCCTCGCGCGGCGCCTCCCGGTGCGCGACGTGCGTGACGTGGCGTTGCACGGAGAGACCGTCTGGCTCGCGACGTTCGGGCGCGGCCTCTACCGCGCCGAAGGTGACCGGCCCCGCCGCGTCGGGCGCTTCGACCACGCCCACGCGGCCCTCGTGGACGGCGACGAGGCCCTGGTCGCGCACGCGGGCGGCGTGCACCGTGTGTCCGGGCGGAGCGCGTCGGGTCGGAGCGCGACCGCGATCACCAGCGGCGGCCTGCCGAGCGGCGACGTCACCGCGCTCGCCCGCGCCTTCGGCACGTTGTGGGTCGGCACCTTCGGCGACGGTCTCGCCCGCATGCGCGGCGGCCAGTTCGAGGCGGCGACCAGCGCGCACGAGCGCTGGACCGTCGACCGCCGCATCAACGACCTCGCCGTGACCGGCCGCGGCGCACACGAGCGGCTCTGGATCGCCACCGACCGCGGGCTCTACTGGCACGACGGACGGGTCTTCTCTCGGGTCGAGGATCCCGACGGGCCGAGCTGGATCCACACCACCGCGATGCACGTCGACGGCGGCGCGCTCTGGGTGACCACCAGCCGCGAGCTCTGCCGCTACCGCGCCTCGCGCTGGCGGTGCTGGACCGGGGATCCGACCTTCCCGGTCGCGCAGCTCCACGCGGTCACCACCGACCGTCGCGGCCGCGTCTGGGTCGGGAGCCTCCACGGCCTCTACCGCTTCGACCCCGACACCGAGCGCTTCACCCGCCACACCGTCTCGAGCGGCGACCTCCCCGTCGACTGGGTCACCGCGGTCGTGCCCTGGGGCGACGGCGTGATGGCCGGCACCTACCACGGCGGCCTCGCCATCGGGGACGGCGAAGGCTTCCACATCATCCGTGAGGGCCAGGCCGGCTTGCCGAGCGGCTGGGTCAACCCGCACGCCATCCGCCGCCGCGGAGACCGCGTCTACATCGGCACCCTCGAGCGCGGCCTCGTCATCGGCCGCCCCGGCGCCTTCACCCACCTCACCCGCGCCGACGGCCTCCCGAGCGACGACGTCACCGACGTGCTGCCCGACCGCGGGGGCGTGTGGGTGGCCACCCGCGGCGGGCTCGCGCGCCTACGGTGAGCGCGTCAGCGCACCGTCTTCCGCTTCTTCGCACTCCTCGGGCATGGTCGTGGCGTAGCCACCGAGGGCGTAGAGCTGTCTGTACAGCGCGCACTCGAGTGG